>JAEUQO010000331.1 GCA_016789605.1 Acidobacteriota bacterium | reverse complement strand
GACGCGTGTGGTTCTATTGTCTCTTCCGGTAGCGAGACTTGCTCACTCATTGCCGTCCAAGGCGTAATGACTGGGGCTATTTCCTCTTCAGCCACTTCGCGCACTTCGGCCACCAGGCGATAACCCAGCCTGGGTAATGTTTCAATTAATGGTTGTGAATTGCCGTTTTGGCTGAGAGCTTTGCGAAGCGCATAAACCGTTTGGGTCAGATTGGCTTCTTCTACCATGGCATCAGGCCAGATAATTTCCAGCAACTCCTGTTTCTCTACTACTCGTCCAGGACGTTGTAACAAAACCGTCAGCACTGCCACTGCCTTGGGCGGTAAGGGGACAACTTGACCTGCCTGTAACAACTGCTTTCTTTCCGTGTCTAAGCGAAAGGGGCCAAATTCAAAGAGCTTTTTCGTTTGTCTACCCATAAATCCTGCCTTTGATAACTTCAAAGAGCCACCTGAGTCGTCACCGATCCTCGCTTGAGGACTTCCTGAGAGAAGCTTGAGAACTGCTGAGCTGATGCTGAGGGGCTGACTTGAGAGAAATTCGCGGGCTATTTTCTCTCAAGTTCTAATGCTGTGGTCTCAATTTCGTCTTGAGATACCTTGAATTTTAAGACTAATCACCTGTAGGCGATCTTCTTACATTCGTCAGTGATTGCAATGACAGAAAATTGAGCAACACCTTGAGGACTTTGCATTGTTTCTCAGCTAGAGTTCGCAGCGTCAGACAGAAACATCTGGTTATGAAATTGGCGATTGTTTGTAAGGGAAAGTCTTCCGGCAGTTGCCTTCACAGGCAGAAGACCTCACGGGGGTAGGAATTGTGGGGACTGCAAAATAGCAAAGGCTAAATTGTGCGGTCAACAGTTTTTTACTCGCTAAAACGCCGGAACCCTAAAAAAATCAGACGTTTCCGTCATCTGTGCGAACTTTCACTGTTTCTGATTTTCTTCACTGGGTCTTACAACTTCATGAAGTTGTAAGAGGATGGATTGGCAATTGACGCGTTGATGTTTGCAACGATTTTTTCTCACAATGAATCGTGCTTCGAAACGTCTTCGGCGATAAATTGGTAATCCGGTGGGTCAAAGTTTTCTGTAGTCGCGTGACACTGTAATGGTCTCGTCGCCCCAAGCTGATTCCTCAAACCATTACTTGCGGATCATTCTTTTCTCAGTCTTTAGACTAATGAAGCCAAGATGATCTGCAATCCGTGCCCAAATCGTACACACGACTTCCTCGAATATTCCCACAACCAAGCAAACAACAGGTACATCACTGGCAAGATTGGATACTTGTCTGGCTGTTATTGAGCCTTGATTGGCGATCAGCCGCAAGCCCATCCGGTTGGCATCTCGTTTCAGCTTTTCCTGAGGCGGTGCTGATTATTTCTTGTCTCAGTCCCTGGTGTTTATTGCGAAATCCGCGCGTTTGACGCTGGCCGCGTCCGCGTGCAGTGCACAGCTTTGTCGCAAGGCGCAAGTGCCTTGCATTTGACGAAAGCGCGTCGCGCTGTGCGAGAGCGGAAGCCTGCGCCAAATCCGCAACCGATTGCTCATTGCCGGACTGGTGATGACCCTGGGTGAAGTGTATCCACTGTAACCACGGCCAAACCAATTGCGGGCAAGCAGCAAATGTCGAAGGCGGCCCAGGCCGTCCCTCGCGTTCACCCGTCCCGGATGAATGTATGGCGACCAGGTGGCTGGTCATATAGTCATTAAGGACAAATCACAACCACAACCACAACCTAAACTTAAGGAGCATATAAAACCATGAACACTGTCAAAAAATTCCTCAAAGATGAATCCGGTCTGGAATTGTCCGAATACGCCGTGGCCGCCGCTTTGGTGGTCGCAGCATTGGTTACTGCGTTCTCGAACCTCGGCAGCGCGATCAAAGCCAAGATTGACACGCTGAGAACCAACATCGGCTAAACCCTTCACACAAGTTCACCCGAACGAACACCATACACCCTCTGTGGCAACGCAAAGGGCGCAACACGTTCACCGTCAGCTGTGCACTGTTGTGCTTTTTGCGTCTGCCAGGAGGTCAAAGACAAAAAATGGCAGAGCCAAAAGTAAGCGGAGGAATGGATCATGAATACGAATGCGGCCAAGAAATTTTTGCAGGATGAATCCGGGCTGGAGTTATCTGAATACGCTGTCGCCGCGGCCCTGGTCGTTGCTGCTTTGGTGACGGCCTTCACCAATCTGGGCAGCACTATCAAAGCGAAGATAGAGACACTAATTACCAACATCGGTTAATCGCCAACGTGTGACGAGGCAGAACCAATGATTACGATCAAGCACTTTCTGATAGACGAATCTGGTTTGGAATTGTCCGAATACGCCATTAGCGTTGCGTTGCTGGCAGTGTTGCTGATTGTCGCGTTTACACAATTGGGCAGCACTATCAAAAGTAAACTAGAAGCTTTAGCCGCATCATTCATTAGTTAGCAGGTAATCGTATTCGTGACCTCGAACCCATCCCCCCCGGCGCTTGGCTTCCCACAAGCGGCGTCGGAAAAGTGGCGTGTCAGTTTCGTGCAATGACGCGCTATTTGGGGAAACACCCATAAAGACAAAAGAGCGCGCCAAATTTCTCACCACGGTTGCAATCGTGAGTGTGAGGAGGCGTACCGGCCCGACAAGGCCGGGGTGACGAACTGAAGCAAGGTCGCTAATCGCGCGCACATAATTTGATTGACCAGGTGCGCGAACCTACTTGGGAACCTGATTGCCATGACGAACCAAATCATAACCAGCATTGTGTTGTTGCTTCTGCTTGCGATCGTGATTGCTTATTACGATGTGCGTTATCGCCGGATTCCGAATTTGCTGGTGATCGCCACGCTCATCTGCGGCTTGATTCTCAATATCAAGTGGGCGGGCTGGGCAGGCGCAGCAGCCAGCTTGAAAGGCGGCGCGCTGGCATTCGGGTTGATGCTGATCCTGCATATTTTCAGCGCACTCGGCGCGGGCGACGTGAAACTGTTTGCTTCGATTGGTTCGATCATCGGCGTGCAACAAGTGCCTACGGCGTATGTTGTCGTCATTATCACAGGCGGCGTAGTGGCGCTGTTTACTGCCGCGTTGGCTGGGACTTTGCGCGAAACCTTTCATCGCGTTTCGCTGATTCTCGTCAATTTGCTTTCGGGCTGGCAGCCGCCACGTTTTCCTACGCCAGCCGATAAAAAACACACGGTTCCCTATGGCGTCGCCATCACGATGGGTAGCCTGGTTTCATTGGCGTTCTTTAGCAGCTAAGTCTGTGGCTTGGCCAGAAAGGAATTCATATGCGCAACAAACCTCTCGTCTGGGTGCTAACAGCCGCGGTGATTTTTGGCTTGATTGCCGCATTCTCCGTTAACCGGCTGCTTTCGGGGGCGGTGGGGCGCAACAGCGTCAAAACCATTGTGGTCGCTAAAGTCGAAATTCCGTTGGGAGCTCGCATTATCCCAGAACAACTGACCACGGTTCAGGTGCCCAGCAATACCTTGCCTGATGGCGCTTTTGATGCCGAAAACAAGGTGACCGGGCGCATCACGATTACGCGCATTGGACCGCATGAACCGATCACCAACAATCGTCTGGCCAGCGAAGGGACCATGGCCGGGTTGGCGGCCATCATCCCCGAAGGCTATCGCGCGATGACGGTGAAAATAGACGACGAAACCGGTGTGGCAGGCTTCATCCTACCCGGCACGGCCGTGGATGTGCTGGCTGTGATCAATCCTCCCGGCAACGCCAGTCAAGACCCCATTTCCAAGATCGTTTTGCAAAACATCAAGGTGTTAGCCAATGGGCAAAACCTGGATCAACCCGCTGATGAACGTGAAGCCAAGAGCGTGCGCAATGTGACGTTGCAGGTAACACCAGAGCAGGCAGAGAAGCTGGCGTTGTCTTCGTTTGACGGCAAATTGCAATTGGCCATGCGCAATTCGGCGGATCAGGGTGATCAGCAAACCATGGGGGTGAACAAACGCACCTTGCTGCAAGGCGATGTCGCCATGATTTCTCCTGCGCCAGGCGAAGTGAAAACTGCGGCCTCCCCCGCTCCCCCACGCCGCGTCGTGCGCAATGTGCGCCCGCCTGTGATTGCGCAGCCGACCCCCGCCCCTGTTGCCGCGCCGACTCCCCCGCGCATTTCGGTTGAAGTCTTCGAAGGTCTGAAAAAGCGTAACGTGGACTTTCCCCCCACGCAGTAGCGTTCCCCCAAGACGGTAGAGGCTTGTTGCGCCGTCAATTGCTGAAGCTTGTTTGGAAAGAGGTTTACTATGACGTGGTGTCATCAGCTATCACAGCCAGCACTTCGCTTCCTCCTGGCGTTAGGGTCACTGTTTTTGATCACAGCATTGTTTGCTCGCGTACAGGCTGAAGAAACAATCGTGCGCGCAAGTTTCTCCCAGTCCGTGACAGAGCCGGTTCGGGTCAACGTGCTGACCGGCGAATCCTGCCTGGTGTTGTTTGATCGTACGATTGGGCGGTTGGGTGTTTCCAACGCCGAAGTCGCGGAACCTGTCTTGGTCGCCCCCGACCAACTCATCGTCAATGGCAAAATCGCGGGGCGTTTGCGGCTGACCGTGTGGGACAAATCAGCCAGCCGGTTTATCTTTTTGGATGTGGATGTGCGTGTGAACCTGGCGCAAATAGACGCACAGGTGCGCGCGCTTTTTCCTAAAGAAGACATTCGACTCAGCCAAGCCAACGGTTCAGTGGTTCTGTCTGGTAGCGTGACGTTGCCCAAAACGGCGCAAATGGCCGAAAGCGTTGTGCAGGCAGCCGGGTTCAAAACCGTGAACCTGCTTTCGCAACCGGTGCTCAACATCACGCAAGTGCAATTGCAAATTCGCGTGGCCGAAGTCAGTCGCAACAAACTGGCGGAGTATGCCTTTACGCCCGCGTATGTCCCACGACCGGGCGAAGGCGGTTATAGCAACACCGGGCAAGGACCTTGGACGCTAGGCAAGGTCGAAGGCGGAAACATTTTCGGTTCCGTGGCGCAAACGCTGAACTTGTTCGTGATGAGCAACAACGCGTTTGCGTTTTTACGCGCGTTGCAAACGCAAGGCGCGTTGCGCGCTCTGGCAGAGCCAAACCTGATTGCGATGAATGGCCAACAAGCGAGCTTTCTGGCGGGTGGTGAATTCCCGATTCCTATCGTGCAACCGGGCAGTGCGGGCGCGGCGGTGGTGATTACCTACAAGGAATATGGCATTCGCCTGAATTTCAAACCGACCATCCTGGATGAAAATCACATCCGCTTGGAGCTGGAGCCGGAAGTTTCGACGATTGATTATGCCAACGCCGTCAAATTCGAAGGTTTCCTGATTCCCGCTTTACGCACACGGCGCGCCAAAACTGGCATCGAGTTGCAAGATGGCCAGAGCTTTGGCATTGCCGGTTTGCTCGATAACAGCGAAGTCAAATCCTTAAGCAAGATCCCAGTCATTGGCGACGTTCCGCTGCTGGGCCAGCTTTTTCGCTCCAAACAATTCCAGCGGCAAGAAACCGAATTGGTGTTTATCGTGACGGCCAAATTGACCACACCGCTCAATCCCGATGCCGTTCCGCGTATGCGCGGTGTGGATGGATTGCGTGAAGGTTCGCCGTTGGGTGTGGAATTGCCGACGCCCGCAGAGAAAACCACGGGCGACGTACAACAGGTCATTGCTGCGCCAGCACTTGCCGAGCCAGAAGATATTGAAGGACTGAATAGCGAAATGGCTGCGCCTGTCGGCGCGGCGAAACCGCAAAACGCACCTGCTTCTCAGACACAGCCAAACCAGGCGCAACCGGGCGGTTCTGACGTCAAACATTTGCAATGGCGGATCAGCCCGCCGGAATTGCGCAAACAGATCGCGGCGCGCAATGCCTCCCCAGACGTTCGCTAAACGCACAACAATCTGAAAATGCCATGAATCGTAACCTCACACGAATTGTGCATGACCGTCGCAATGAACGCGGCTCCATTATGGCGATGTCGGCCGTGGCGCTGACGGCGTTGTTGCTGGCGGTCGGGCTGGCCATAGACATCAGCCATTTCTATTTGGTGGCGGCAGAATTGCAAAACGCCGCTGATGCGGCAGCCCTGGCCGGGGCTTCGGCCTTGAATTCGGGCGCGAGCGGCATCACTGCTGCCGCAGACCGCGCCGTCGCCGCAATGAACAATTACGAATTCAATCGTACCAGCGCATCCATTACTCGCGCTGACGTACGGTTTGCCGTGAACCTGTCGGAATTTGACAGCAACGGCACGGGGCGCAGCGAAGCCACCGCCAGCTCGGCTCCCGGCAATATTCGTTTTGTCAAAGTGACCGTGCCGCCCAAAAGCGTCGGTGTCTTTTTTGCGCGGTTGGCGTTGAACGTTTCGAACGTGAATCTGTCCAAAAGCGCTGTCGCCGGACAATCGGTTTCGATCAATTACGTTTGCAACCTCGCGCCGCTTTCGGTGGTGCAGGACGACGTGTCAGGACAACCGTTAAACCCGGAACCGGGGTGCGCCAATCAGACATCGTTTACGCCTGGATGCACCTATACGATGCGTATGAGTTCGGGGGGCGGCAACGGGAACGGGAATGGCAACGGCAACGGCAACGGCAACGGCAATGGCAACAATGGCGGGGGAATTTCTCCGGGCAATTATCTGATTCTGGCGCTGGGGAATGATCGGGGGGGCAGCGATTTGCGTCAGCGCCTGGCCTTGGCCACGGATGGTTGTTTCACGGTGGGGAATTGCGTTTCGACGGAGCCGGGCGTTTCGGCAGGGCCGGTGCGACAAGGGATCAATGTTCGTTTTGACGATTATCAGGGCGGGGGGCTGAATGCGACCGAACACCCGCCTGATGCCAATATCAAAGCAGGCATTACCTATGCGCAATATATCAGTGGCTCAGCTTCGCACATCACTGCGCCAACCAATCCCGGACGCGCCGACCGGCGTGTGATCCTTATTCCCATCATCAACGCCAGCGAATATGACCAGGGGCGCGACGAAGTATGTATTGCCAGATTCGGCGCTTTTTTTATTCGCAACCCCGTGCCTAACGGCAACGGCGGAGACATTCGCGCCGAATACATCGGCGACCGCATTGTGACTGGCGACGGTGGATTTAACCCCGGCGGCGCCGCGGGCATTCCGCAATTGACTGTGCCGGTGCTTTATCGCTGAGGAAGCGCAGACATGAGACGCAAACTATACAACCTGCCTCAATTGCGTCGCGCAAGCGAGCGCGGCAC
>JAEUQO010000289.1 GCA_016789605.1 Acidobacteriota bacterium | reverse complement strand
CGCCAATTTATCAAAGACGCTGCCCTCAACTTTCCCATCTGGTTGGGCGCGACAACCGAACAGATGGCTGCGTTTGGCGTAGGGCCGGGTTTGCCCGCCACCATCATCATCAACCGCGAAGGCAAAATTGCCGCGATCTTTCCCGGCGTTATCACGCAAGCCGAAATCAAAAAGCAGTTGGACAACCTGATCGCCCAAGCTGAAACGCAAGCCCGGCGCGAACAGATTGCCGCCGCCAAAAATCAGAAACGGACAGCCGCTGCCAGTGTGCCAAGCTGACCGCTCTGACCAGGCGAAGGCCGCGCCGTGAGCGGGGCAGAAAATCTCAACAAGCAACGCTGGACGTACGGATTGCGCGTGATTCCTGGTGCGGTGCCGCGCGCACAGATTCGCAATACCTTGACGTACCGCTTTCATCCGCGTTTGACCGCTGGCATAGAGGTCAATCCACGCGCAGAAAAAGCCAGCGCCAAGGCAAATCCGATTGCGAATTTGCTGGTGCTGACTGAATCGGCGCGACGCCCTGCCCTGATCATTGGCACCAGTTCTGACCGGATTGGCACCGCAGACGGGCAATCGTTTTACGCAACGCTGAGCAAAAACCTGCAAGAGCTGACCGGCTTGCCGATTGCGCCGTATGCCGGTGTGGCGTACAGCACCCACGAAGACCGCTTGCTGGGCGTCGGCGGCCTGAACATCTATTTCAGCAAAAACATTTCGGCGCTGGTGATCTTTGACGGTGTGCGCGTGCATCCATTGCTGAATTATACGCGCGACCGACAGACGTTCTCGTTTATCCTGGCCAATGGAAAACTGCCAGGAGCCAGTTACAGCATTGCATTTTGACAAGTATGCGATTGACGGGCGAAGAGTAATGACCAACACTGTGTCTGGTAACCTTGCTTTCCTGAATTATCTCTCTGGAGGAATATGAAACGCATTGCCCTGCTTGGCCTGCTGTTGGCTGGTATTGCTGTCTTTACCATTGCGGCGCGCCGTCCTGCGCCATCAAGTCAAACACCTAACGAATTGTTGGCGATCGTCGGCGCCACGCTGATTGACGGAACCGGCGCCGAAGCGCGCCGTGCCACTGTCGTCGTGCGCGGAGAACGTATCGAAGCTGTCACGTCGGCTGACACCAAACCGCCTGCGGGCGCGCGGATCATCAACGCAGAAGGGCTGACGCTGTTGCCGGGTCTGTTCGACCTGCACACGCACTTGCCTTATGCCAGCGGCGGCGGTGTGACGGGCGACTGGCCCAAAAACCTCAAAGCCTATTTGTATTGCGGCGTCACGTCAGTCGTGGATTTCGGCACTTACCCGGAAACCTTTGAACCAATGCGGCGGCTGATCAAATCCGGCGTCATCGAAGGCCCGCGTCTGAGCTTGGCGGCACGTATGACCACGCCCGGCGGCCACGGCGCAGAAGGCGGACGCGGCGATTTCTTTTCGCTCGAAGTATCCACCGCCCGCGAAGCACGCGCGGCCGTGCGGCGCGTGCTTCCTTATCAACCCGACGTGATCAAGGTCTTCACCGATGGCTGGCGTTATGGCGCCGCGCCCGATATGACCAGCATGAACGAAGACACCCTCGCGGCCCTGGTGGATGAAGCCCACAAAAATGGCCTCGAAGTGTTGACGCATACGGTCTCGCTGGACAAAGCCAAAATCGCGGCGCGCGCCAAGGTTGATGTCATCGCGCACGGTATCGGCGACAAAGACGCCGACGAAGAGCTATTCAGCCTGATGAAAACCAGCGGCACAACCTATGCGCCAACGCTGGCGGTGTACGAACCGCGCGCCCGCGACATTCTGACGCCATTGCTGGACACAGTGCTGGAACCGGCAGTCAAAGCCGGCATCAATCCACCGCTCGTTCCACCGCAAAATCCGCCGCTGAAACCCGCAGGCGGGTCTGCTGAAAACGGCGACGCGCCGCGTGTGCGGCGTTGGGCAACGTTGCAACGCAACACGGCGGCGCTGCGACGCGCGGGCGTAAGCTTTGGCACCGGCACGGATGCAGGCGTGACCGGTACACATCACGGTTGGGCGACATTGCGTGAATTGCAATTGCTCGTCGCGGGTGGCCTGACGCCGCTCGAAGCGCTCACAGCCGCGACAGGCAATGCCGCCAAAGCCATCAAAGTTGACAGTGAACGGGGCACCATCGCGCCGGGCAAACTCGCAGACTTCTTGCTAATCGCGGGAGAACCACACAAAAACATCGCCGACATCGAAAAAATCAAACACCTCTTTCTGGGTGGGCGCGAACTTGACCGCGCGAAATTGGCACGCGAGATTGCGACGTCTGCCGTCACGCCGCTGCCTGCGCGCAAAGCCCAGGAACTGATTGATGATTTTGAAAGCGCCGATGGCCGCAGCCGTTTGAATACCCTGTGGGTCAATTCCAGCGACGCTGGCGTAGACGCGTCGAAAATGCTGTTTGGCAGAGTGTTGCGCGCCGAAGGCAACCACGCGCTTTCCGTTTCCGTGCGTATGGCCGAAAAAGAGCGGGCCTATGGTCGTATCAACGTGCCGCTCAGCCCTGGCGCAGTCGAACCGGTCAACGTGCGCGAATTTCGTGGCGTGCAATTCGACGTACGCGGCGAAGGCAGTTATCGGCTGCTCGCGCCAACCTACAGCGTGCGAAGCGCGGCGGCGTATTTTCAGACGCCGTTCCAAGCCAGCGCACAATGGCAAACCGTGAAAATTGATTTCAGCACGCTGAAGCAACCTGAGAATGCACGCGCTGCGGCGACGTGGACGGGCGAAGATGTGTTGCTGTTTAGTTTTGAATTGGCGCGAAAAGCCGGTGAGTTTGGTTGGATTGAACTCGACAACGTACGGCTCTATCGCTGAAACTGTTGTCAACTTACTTCAATCCGGGAGGATCAATGACCAATAACGGACTGTACAAACAAATTGATAGTTACATTCGCGGCGTGCGCGGCGAATTTGAAAACAAACTGGCAGAACTGGTCGAAACGCCCAGCGTCAGCAGCGACCCAGAACATCAACCTGACATACGCCGCTGCGGTGAACTGGCCGCGCAATACTTGCGTGATCTGGGCGCGAAAGCTGAAGCCATCGCAACCCCCGGTAATCCCGTGGTGATGGGCTCACTGATCACCAACCCGAAATACCCAACCGTTTCGATCTACAACCATCTGGACGTGCAACCCGCTGATCCGTCTGAATGGAACAAAGCGCCGTTCACCTTTCATAAAGTTGGCGACCGGTACGAAGGCCGCGGCACAACCGACGACAAAGGCCCGGCGCTGACCGCGATGCTGGCCGTGCGGTATGCCGTGCAAAATGGCTTGCCGCTCAACTTCAAATTCATCTGGGAGCTGGAAGAAGAAATCGGTTCCCCGCATTTTGAATACTTCGTCAAACGCAACAAAGGTCATTTGGTCACGGATTCGGTGCTGGTTTCTGACACCATCTGGATTTCGCGCAAACAACCCGCAGTCCCCTATGGTTTGCGCGGCTTGCAAGGATTCCTTTTCAAGCTGGAAACGCACAGCAAGGACGTACATTCCGGTTTGGTGGGCGGCGCAGCACGCAACCCCATCGGCGAGTTGGCTCAAGTAATCAGCCAGTGTTACGACGCCAAAACCGGCAAAGTCAAAATTCCGGGGTTCTATGACGACGTTGTGCCGCCGACCAAAGCGGAAATCAACAGCTTCGTCAATTCGGGCTTCACGACCAAAGGTTATATGAAAGCCCACGAATTGAAATCCATCCGCGCCAATCTGAAATCCGAAGCAGATGTGCTGAAAGCGTTCATGGCGCTGCCGACGTTTGAAGTCCACGGCATCACTGGCGGCTATAACGGACCGGGCGTAAAAACCATCGTACCCTATCGCGCCGAAGCCAAAATCAGCACCCGGCTGGTCAACAATCAGCGCCCCGCCAAGATTGCCAAACTGGTCAAAGACTTCGTCAAAGACTTGAATCCCGATGTAAAGGTCGAAGCGATTCAATCGCTTGAACCGTTCCTGGGCGATTTCACCGGGCCATATGCCGACGCAGCCCGCACGGCCATGAAGTTCGCTTACAGTAAAGATCCTGCTTTCACCCGCGAAGGCGGTTCTATCGGCGCAGTGGTCACCATGCAAAAACACCTGCGCGTACCGATTACCTTCCTTGGCTTGAGCTTGCCGGAACACGGCTACCACGCGAAAAATGAAAACTACGATTGGGGTCAGACGGCGGGTGGTATCAAGATGTTCGTGAAGTATTTCGAGGAGATCGCCAAACTGAAATAACGTTCAGGCTGAGACGAACCTGTCAAAAACATCAGGGGTGACCGAAAACGTCTTCGGTCACCCCCGATGTTTATGTAAAGCGACTATCCGGCTCGCCTATTTGATCGTGACCGGCGCTTCGGCCTTGATCTCGATGTTGTTGCTCGAAAGCGTCGTCGAAATCACACGCTGCAATTCCGCGACGGCTTTGTTGTAATCGGCCAGCGCCTGCAATTCGCTGAAACGCGTTTGCGCCAATTCGTTCTGCCGTTGGAGCACAAAGAAGGTTTGTGACAAACCAGCAGCAAACTTCTTCTCTTCGCCTTCCAACTGCTTTTCCGCGTATTCGCGCGCGGCTCTGGCAGCTTCGATCCGCATTTTGGTCGTTTCGACCGTCTGCACTGAATTGCGCACTTCGACTTCGATGTTTTGCAATTGACGGCGCGTTTGCAGATCAAGCTGGCGTTCTTGTTCTTTGGCTTTGCCCAGGTTGGCGCGCGCAGCCGTGTTACGCAAAGGCAGACTAAACTGCATGCCTACGCTCCAGGTCGGATAGCTTTGCTTGAACAAATTCTTCAATGATGTGCCATATCCCCCAATGAACTGCGGAAAGATCGCAGAAGGCGGAATCCCTGCGTTTGGCGTACCGCCAATACCGATGCTCGAATAACTGGCAACCAGGTTCACTTGCGGCTTGGCCTGATTGGCAAAGAAATCAACGTTGATCTTGTTAATGTCTTTTTGCAGCACAAGCTGCTTGAGTTCCGGGCGATTTTCCTGCGCCAGTTTCACGGCATCAGCCAAGGGCAAAGCCACCGGTTTCACATCAAAGGTTTCGACCGGAACGATCTGTGTATTCCACAATTCATCGCCGGGCCCGGAAACTGTCAGCGCCTTCAGGGCGTTTTCGGCTTGTGCCACGGAGTTGATCGCCTGAAACACCTGTTGGCGACGCGATTCCAATTGCGTTGCGGTTGAGATCACATCAATCGGAGCCAGCGTGCCGACTTCTACCTGACGTTTGGTGTTGTTGAGCTGGGTTTCAGCCAGTTTGACCGAATCGCGGTTGACGTTTTCGTTCTGAATGGCCAGCGCCAGATCCCAATAGGCGGCTTGGACGCGCGCGATGATGTTGATCACCTGTTGCCGAAACACCGCGTCCGAAAGGTCCAGTTGCCGTTTGGCGATTTTGATCGAACGGCGATTGGCGTCAATGCGAAAATCCTTCATCAACGGCTGGGTCAAATTCACAGTCAGGTTGGGCGTATATTGCGGCGAAAAGTTGTTGACGTTCGAAGTCACACGCGAATTGTTGAAGTTCGCTTCGATACCCGAACCGTAGCGTTCAAACGCCTTGCTGACACCGAAGTTGTAGGTCAGCGTGTTGTTTTGCACTGAATCTTCCGCCGAACCGCTGAATCGGAAGGTGTTGGGCGAGGTGCGCGCGTTGTAGTTGATGGTCGAAGTTGTGATCGGATCGTAGACCCCACGCGTAGCGATCAAGTCGTATTGCGCCAATCGGACATTCTCTTTTTCCAGCTCAATGTCCACGTTCTTTTCCAAGGCGGTCATAATGGCGTCGCGCAACGTCCAGCGGACGACTTTACCGGGTTCCAACCCGACAGTGCGTTCAGGAACAGGTCTGGCAACCGGGTCTTGCACCGAAGCACTCTGAGCAGGGGGCACAGGCGTCTGGGCAGCCGCTGGCATCACAAAGCTCAGTGCCAGGGACAATGCCATAAATTTACGGGCCGCCGCCATCAAAGCTTTACGCTTTAGGGTCTGCATTCTCTCTTCTCCCTTTGGAACAACTCTTCCGAAGAAACGCGCGAACAGGGCGTTCGCACCTGGGTTCAAGTGATAGTGCGCAGGTTTTAGGCACTTGCGCTACGTTAGATATCGAAAAATGATTGCTGGTCGAATCGTCTAAGCTCTACCGTCAAGCCTTTACGAATCACTTGCAGCGACGGTTGCAAAAAATTGTAATCATTGACGTTTGTCGTGGAGTCTGACCGTCTAAACAACGACTCCCTCACGTCTCAACTGCCTGCGAACGACTCTACTTCAGGAACGGTAATCGGCGTTGATGCGAATGTATCCTTCGGTAAAATCACAGGTCCATTCGGTCACTTCCGCCTCTCCTTGATGCAGGTCCACGGTGATGGTGACTTCATCCCGTTTGAGAATTTCCAGCGCGTGTTCCTCACTAAACGCCAAACCACCGCCACGTCGCGCGACCACCAAATTTCCCAGTTTGACTTCGACCTGTGCCGGATCGAATTTCGCGCCACTGCGCCCGGCTGCCGCCAGTATCCGTCCCCAATTCGCATCTTCTCCGGCTATCGCTGTCTTGACGAGCGGACTGGTCGCAATGGTCACGGCAATTTTTTCCGCCGTCCGCTCATCGGGCGCGCGCCGCACTTTAATCGTGATCAATTTGCGTGCGCCTTCACCGTCACGAGCAACCTGTTTGGCCAAATCCTGACAAAGCTCTGTCAACGCTTTGGTAAACACTTCGTAATCGGCTCCGCTGGCTTGTTTAATCGGCGCATTTTCTGCGCAACCGTTCGCCAGAATTGCCAGCGTGTCATTGGTCGAAGTGTCACCGTCCACCGAAATGCGGTTGAAACTGTGTTTGACCGCATGCCGCAAGGCGGCTTGCAAAGCGCTCTTGCTGATGGCCGCGTCTGTGGTCACAAACGACAACAGCGTTGCCATATTCGGATGGATCATTCCCGCGCCTTTGGCCACGCCTGCAATCAGCACGCGCTTACCGCCCAACGTCAGACGCTTGAACGCACGTTTCGGTTTGGTGTCCGTAGTCATGATAGCTTCGGCCACGCGCGCGCCATTTTCTCTTGAAAGCGCCGCAGTGGCTTCGCGCACGCCGCTTTCGATCTTGCTCATATTCAGGCGCACACCGATGACGCCCGTTGAAGCCACCAGGACTTCGCTGTCATCACAGTTAAAGTATTCAGCAACCAAACTGGCGGTCTTTTGCGCATCTTCCAAGCCGGCGTTTCCGGTACAGGCGTTGGCGCACCCAGAATTCACGACAATCGCCCGGTGCGTTTTGTGGCGCAAATGCTCACGAGAAACCAACACAGGCGCAGCGACGACCAGGTTTTGCGTGAACACTGCCGCCGCAACTGCCGGATATTCTGAGAAAATGATCGCCAGGTCTTCGCCTGCTTTTTTCAATCCGCAGCGGGCTGTCCCCGCCCAAAATCCTTTGGGTGCTGCCAAAGAGTAGGACTCCATATTCTTACTACTCATCTTTTCATAGAACGTAGCCGCCCGGTCTGACATTAACCTCTGGGCGTCTAGTCCTTCTTTCCTTTCCAAGTTTTATGCCAAGGACAAACTGGCGGCGTTCCAACCGTGGGATTGCCATTGGAGCTTCAGTTTGTTGGACTTAAAGGCGATAAGGCGCTCCTGAGAAAACAGTCGCCGCACTCGCCACCGTCCGATTTCGGGATAAAACTGTCCGAAATCGGACTTAGCGGTTGCGAGGCGGCGACATTTCTCACGAACGACCTGAAATTTTCACGATCGGAATGTTTACTTGACTAACATCAAATGGCTCAGGTGTCGCATTTTCCACCAAATCCAACACCATGGCGATTTCGTCGCAGCAATTGAATTTGGGACAGTTGATGCAATCCATCCAGGTTTTGCGCGGCATGGATTCGTGCGGCACAACCCGAAACCCGAGCTTGGTAAAAAAGTCCACGACGTAGGTAAAGGCGTAAACCTGTACCAAGCCGTGGGAACGCGCTTCAGCGATATTGGCTTCGACCAAAGCGCGCCCAACCCCCTTGCGACCGGCTTCCGCATCCACAGCCAGCGAGCGGACTTCGGCCATATCTCCCCAGGTGAAATGCAATGCGGAACAACCCAGGATGCACCCGTTTTCTTCCGCAACGTAAAAGTCACGGATGTTTTCGTAGATGCTGAGCAAGGTGCGCGGCAACATCTGCTCTTGTTTGGCGTAGCGATTGACCAGATCGTGAATCTGAATGGCGTCTTTCGTTTTGGCTTTTCGAATTTCCATGGCGAACTAGGCTTTCCCCTGACTCTTCGCCTCTTCGACGATGGCTTCTTCCAGATTGCTGATCAACTCGCTGATCTCTGCCTTGCGAATGATGTACGGCGGCAAAAAACGCAACACGACATCGTGTGTGCAATTCATCAGAAAGCCACGTTCCAGCATGCGGTTCACGATGTTTTTGCCGCTGAAATTCAATTCGACGCCAACCATCAGACCGAGTCCGCGCACATCCGTTACAAACTGCGGTATACGACGTTGCATCTGGCGCAGCTTCTTACGGAAATAGACGCCGACTTCGGCCACACGCTGCATCAGTTGTTCTTCCTGCAGCATCTCCATGAATTCCAGGCTCAACCGGCACGCGAGCGGGCCGCCACCGAACGTTGTGCCGTGGTCTCCCGGCTGCAATCCGTCCATGGCTTTTTCATTCACGATGAATGCGCCGAGCGGCACGCCGAGTCCCAGCGGTTTGGCAACACAAAGGATATCCGGTTTCACCGAAGTGTTTTCAAAGGCAAATACATGCCCGGTGCGGCCCAGTCCACATTGCACTTCATCGAGAATCAGCAGCGCGTTCACCTTGTCGCACTGTTCGCGCACGACTTTCAAAAACGCGTCATTGATCGGCAGGATGCCGCCTTCGCCCTGAATGGTTTCAATGATGACTGCCGCCGTGCGCTCGTTGATGGCGGCGCGCGCTTCGGCAAAATCGTCCAGACAGTTATCCGGGTTTAGATAACGCACGCCGGGAATCAGCGGCTCAAACGGTTTGCGATACTTTTCCTGCGCGGTGACGGACAACGCGCCCATCGTGCGCCCGTGAAACGAATTGGTCAGCGAAACGAATTCAGTCTGCCCTTCGCGCCCGTGACGACGTTGCCAGGCGCGCGCAAGCTTCAATGCTCCTTCGACGGATTCCGTCCCCGTATTGCAGAAAAAGACGCGCGCCATACCGGCGGCTTTGGCCAAACGTTCGGCCAGTTGTCCTTGATACGGGTGATAGTAAAGATTCGAGGTGTGCAGCAATCCGCCTTGTTCTTTGAGCACACGGCGTACGCGCGGGTGATCGTGTCCCAAGACGTTGACGCCTATGCCGGAAATGAAATCAAGATAGGCTTTGCCGGTTTCGTCATACAACGTCGAGCCTTTGCCGCGCACAAACATGACCGGGGTCCGCGCATATGTTTGCATCACATATTGCGCTTCGAGTGCTTGCGCCTGGGCGAGCGTGAAAGGCGCGGCGGTCGTTTCCATCGAGGTGCTTGCGTCTTCTAATTGGGTAGCTGTTTCCATTTCTGTCTTTTACCTTTATCCGTTTCTCCTGTTGCTAGGGTTTTGTTTTACGCAATTGCGCAAATAATCTCCGCTGGGAATCTGTGTCGCAGTTGCCAGCGATTGGTTGTAAACGTAAATCCACGCCGAAAGCCGGCGATCGTCAGCCAGTGTCACTTCGCAACGAGTCCGCAGAAACAAACTTGCAGCGGGCTGCTCCGCGATAAAACCTTCGTACTCATCAAGCGCTAAAAACGCGGCGGCGGCGTCCGCCAGTTCAAAAACGTCACCAAAGACCCGGCTTTCTCCTGTAGGCAAGAGCACTGCGCCGGGGTATTCGCCCAGGTCATAAAGCGTTCCAACAACGCTGCCTGCTCCGCTGGGCCGCCATTTCGCCAACAATGGTTGCAAGGCGCTTGGCGCGCAGGCGGGCCGCAACGTTCCATAAACAAAGAGATATTCGGGCACGCCAATTCTCGCGTCAGGAAATGCGCGTGCCGACCGCTTCGCCCAGTTGCAAACTGCGCAACAGCGAATTCTCTTCTGCCGCGCCGATGATCAGAATCCGTTTGACGTCGGCCTCAAGCGCTTCCAAACAGGCGCGCAACTTCGGACGCATTCCGCCGCTGGCAACCCCGCTCGCCAGCAATTCGTTGATGGCTTCGCGGTCAAGCGCGTTGATCTGTTTTCCATCGGCATCGCGTACCCCGCCGACATCCGTCACAAAAACCAACGTATCGGCGTGACAGCCTGCGGCAACCGCCGCCGCCATCTGGTCGCCATTGATGTTGTAATACTCTGCGTCGTGCAGCCCAAGCGCGAGACAAGCCACCACCGGCAAGATGCCCGTTTGAAGCAGCGCCGCGATCAAGCGATCATCTGACCGCACAATGCGTCCGACAAACCCCAGTTCAGTGCCGTCTTCAGCGCTCATTTTTTCGGCTAAAAAGCTCAGCCCGTCGCCTCCGGCAATGCTGGCAGCAGGAATTTCCAGGCGCGCCAACTCGGCCACCAAATCCTTACCAACTTGCCCTGCCAACACCATCTGCGCCACATCGCGCGCAGCTTTGTCGGTCACCCGCAATCCATCGTGGAAATGCGATTCGATCTTGAGCTGTCCCAACAACGCGGCGATCTGCTTGCCGCCGCCGTGAACCAAAATCAGATTTTCCCCGGCGCGCTTCAGCTCGCTGATCTGGGCGATGACTTTTTGCCTGACACCGGCATCAATCAGAATGCTACCGCCAAGTTTGATGACCGTTCGTTTCATCGCATGCCCGCCTTTTCATCAAACCCAAGCGCGACATTGGCATTTTGCAACGCCTGACTGGCTGCGCCCTTCAGCAAGTTATCAATTGCGCCTACGATGATTGCTTGGCCAGTCTTTTCTTCGACCACGCAACCGATGTCGCAATACGGCGTATTGGCGACAAATTTGATTTCGGGCAACTGCGCTTCGGCAAAAACGCGCACAAACGGCGCGTCAGCAAAGGTAGTTTGCCAGACGCGCAACACGTCGTGGCGCGTCACGCCCTGCTTCAATTTCAAATAGATGGTCGAAAGAATGCCGCGATTGATGGGCAACAAATGCGGAGTGAAGATGATCGCTTGCGCATCATTCGGGACGCCCAGGCCCTGAGCGATTTCGGGCGTATGACGGTGTTTGAATACGTTGTAGGCTTTGAAGCTTTCGCTGACTTCGACAAAGTGCGTCGTCGAGGTTGGCGATTTTCCCGCCCCTGTTACACCAGATTTGGAGTCACAGATGATCGGTTGTCCATCCGCAACCAGGCCTTCTTTTATCAGCGGCAAGACGGGAATCTGTATGGACGTCGGATAACAGCCGGGATTGGCGATCAATTTCGCGCCGCGCAGGGCTGCGCGCGCAAATTCCGTCAACCCATAGACGGCTTTGGTGAGCAGATCGGGCCGGGTATGTTCGAATCCGTAATATTTTGGATAGAGAGCGGCGTCGTGCAGACGATATGCGCCGCTCAAGTCAACGACCGTGGCCCCTGTTTCAAGCAGTGCAGGCACAACTTCATGTGAAAATTCATTGGGTGTGCCAAGGAAAATGACGTCTGGCGTGAGCTTGGCCAATGCAGCTTCATCAAACGGCTGACAAGCCAACGTCGTCTGCCCGGTAAGTTGCGGATGAATGGTCGCAAGCGATACGGTATCACCACCGCGCGAAGCAAATGCGCCAACCAATTCCAACTGCGGATGCTGCAGCAACAAATGGATCAAATCGCGCCCGGAATAGCCGGTTGCCCCAGCCACCACAGCGCGAGCCTGACTGCTCATTGCGGGTCCTCCACTGACAAGCGTTAGGTTGCGGTAAAAAAGAAGCGCAGAGTGTACACGAACGCCCGTATGACTCAAAGCGGCGGCGATAGTTTCGCGTTCGCAGAGATGGTTATGCTGCGACTGCTCAATCGGTTGACAAAGCTTCGAGCAGAAATATAATTACGCACTTTGCCAGCACCGAGGGAAATATGATTATCTCGCTTGTGCGCCTGCCTGCTGACGGACTGAGCTTTCGTCATCAGTATGTTTCGGGCGAACTCGACATCAAAGACCGCGAGTTTTCGTTTGTAGAACCACCATTGGTGGCCGGTCGCGTGGATCGCGTAGGTATGGAGATGCGCCTGCGCGGGGAGATCAAAACAAACTTGCTGGCTCCTTGTGATCGTTGTTTGAGCGATGTGCCGTTGCAAATTGGTCTTCCCTTCGATTTGTTGTATGCGCCGGCTGAAGTTTCAGGCCAGGCAACAGGCGAAATCGAGTTGCACGAACGCGATCTGGATTTTGCCTTTTACGCCAACGACCAGATTGATTTGGATGAGTTGGTGTTGGAGCAACTGGAGCTGGGATTGCCCAGCCGCGTGCTTTGCCAGGAAAACTGCCGCGGACTTTGCTCCGAATGCGGCGCGGATTTGAATGCAGGAGAATGCCGCTGTCAAAAACCTGTAGACCCGCGCTGGCAAGCCCTGGCCGATTTGAAAGCGAAATTAGACACACAAGAAAACGACTGACCCGACAATTCTTTATCTGTTGTTTGTCTTGCAAAAATAAATCAGAGTAATTTTGGAGAACTGCAATGCCGAATCCTAAAAGACGCCACTCGAAATCACGCAGCCGCAAGCGCCGCACACATGACGCGCTGAAACGGAACAGCCTGAGCGCTTGCCCGAACTGCGGCAACCTGAAACTGCCGCACCGTGTTTGCCCGCGCTGTGGGTTTTATAGCGGCCGCACGGTTATCCAGATTGCTGAATAGTCTGGAAACATAACCTGAGGGATGGCAGATGAAGTGACAACCGCTTGCTGTCATCCCTCAATTTTCGTCTTCATTTAAGTTCCTTCCCCATGCTCACCACCATCGCCGTTGACGCCATGGGTGGGGATAATGCCCCCGCCGTAGAGGTTGAAGGCGCACTGCAAGCCGCGCGTGATTTGCGCGCCCGTATTTTGTTGGTCGGGCGAGAAGAGCGCATCCGCGAGGAATTGGCGCGTCAAGGTGTGCCCAATCCACGCAAGCAGCGGCTTCATATCGAAATCGTTAACGCTACCGAAGTCATCACGATGGAAGACCCGGTGGCGCAAGCCGTGCGTCGCAAACGGGATTCGTCCATTCGTGTCGCAGCGCGCCTCGTGCGCGAAGGCAAAGCGCATGGTTTGGTGAGCGCCGGCAACACCGGCGCAGTCATGGCGACGGCCAAGTTGGTGATGGGGACGCTCCCTTCGGTGGATCGCCCGGCGTTGGCTGGCATCTTCCCGACGCTCAAAGGCAACGGCACTGTATTACTCGACGTCGGCGCGAATGCTGAATGCAAACCGGAGCACCTGCGCCAATTTGCGATTATGGGCGGCGTTTATTCCCGTTCGATCCTGGGCGTGCGTTCTCCGCGCATTGGCTTGATGAGCATTGGCGAAGAAGACATCAAAGGCAACGATCTCACCAAAGAGACGCAAAACCTGCTAAAAGAAACGCCGGTCAATTTCATCGGCAATGTGGAAGGCCGCGACATTTTCACCGGCGATGTGGACGTCATCATCTGTGACGGTTTCACCGGCAACGTCATTCTCAAAACCAGCGAAGGATTGGTCGCAGCCATCATGGGCTTGCTGCGCACCGAATTGGGGCAAACCATTTTGACGCAGACTGGCGCCATTCTCTCGCGTCAGGCATTTCGCAGCGTCAAAAAGCGCTTGGATTACTCCGAATTTGGCGGCGCCCCGTTATTAGGCTGCAAACAAATTTGCGTCATCTGTCACGGCAGTTCGACGCCCAAAGCAATCCGCAACGCGATTCGCGTGGCCAGAGAATTCTATAAAGGCAACCTGAGTGCACGCATCGAAAGCGAACTCAGTGAGATGTCGCTGGCCAGGAAGTAATCATCCGCCAGCGCGCGTCGCCGTGCTGATCAACTAGTTTATGGGCAAACTCGCATTCATTTTTCCTGGTCAGGGTTCACAACACGCAGGCATGGGCCGTGATTTGGCAGAGCACTTCCCGGCGTCACAAACAGCATTTGCTGAAGCCGATCAAGCCTTGGGCTTCAGCCTGAGCAATCTGTGTTTCAACGGCCCCGAAGAAGACCTGCAACTAACAGCGAATACTCAACCCGCCATTTTGACAGCCTCTGTCGCGGCCTTTCGCGCGCTGGCGGAAAAAGGCATTCGCCCTGATTTTGTCGCCGGTCACAGCCTGGGAGAATATTCAGCCCTGGTTGCTGCCGGAGCGCTTCAATTGAGCGACGCCGTCAAACTGGTGCGGCAACGCGGTGAAGCGATGCAGGAAGCTGTCCCCGTTGGCGTAGGGGCCATGGCGGCCATTTTGGGCATTGACGCCGCGAAAGTCTCGGAAGCCTGTGCTGCTGCCGCGCAAGGTCAGATTTGCTCTCCGGCAAATTTCAATGCGCCGACGCAAACGGTGATTGCAGGCGACAAAGACGCTGTCGAACGAGCAGCCGAAGAATGCAAGGCACGCGGCGCTAAACGCGCGCTGTTGCTAAAAGTCAGCGCGCCGTTCCATTGCGCCTTGATGATGCCTGCGCAGGAGAAAATGACTGCCCCGCTCACCGAAGCGGCATTCCAAAACCTGCAAACTCCAATTGTTAACAATGTTGATGCCGCGCTTGTGACTGATGCGGCAGAAGCGCGCCAGGCGCTCATCCGGCAAATTTCGTCGCCGGTGCGTTGGACCGACAGCATCGCCAAATTGCTGGCTGAAGGCGTAGACACGTTTGTCGAAGTCGGCCCAGGCAAAGTGCTGCAGGGGTTGGTCAAAGCAATCGCCAAAGAAACCGGACACGAAGTGCGACTCTTCAACGTAGAAGATTCTGCAAGCTGGCAAACAACCATCGAAGGACTGGCAAGCAATTAACAGCACGGCGTGCGCCAAGTGTGCGCTGTCGGCAACCGTTCACGATCAAATATGTTTAGTCTCAAAGGACAAATTGCGCTGGTAACTGGCGGTTCCCAAGGCATCGGACGTGCGACGGCGCTCGTGCTGGCGGAATGCGGCGCGGACGTCGCGGTAATGGCCCGCTCACTCGACAAGTGTGAAGCGGTGGCGGAAGAGATTCGCGCGCACGGCGTGCGTGCACTGGCCGTACGCGGCGATCTGGGCAGCGCGGAAGACATCAAAGCCGCGACGGAAAAAGTCGCCGCTGAACTCGGCCCGATCAGCATCCTGGTCAACAACGCAGCCATTACGCGTGATGGCTTGCTGTTGCGTATGAAGCGCAACGACTGGGACGAAGTGCTCAATACCAATCTGACGGGCGTGTTTTTGCTGACGCAGCAGGTCTTGCCGATGATGACCAAAGCCCGCAAAGGCCGCATCATCAACCTGACTTCCGTGGTCGCCCAAATGGGCAATCCGGGCCAGGCAAACTACATTGCCGCCAAGGCAGGATTGATCGGTTTTACCAAAGCCGTCGCCCGCGAATATGCGGCGCGCAACATTACGGTTAACGCGGTGGCTCCTGGTTTTATCGAAACAGCGATGACCGCTGTGCTGCCGGAAGCGGCCCGCAATGCGATGCTGGATCAAATTCCCCTGAAGCGCCCGGGACAAGATTTGGATATCGCTTATGCAGTTGCTTTTCTTGCCTCGGATGAGGCAGGCTATGTCACAGGCCAAGTAATCAACGTCAATGGTGGCATGTATATGTGATGAGGAATTCGGCTTCGGGTGCGTGTTGCCCTGCGCCCTCATCCCCTAAACCCAATCTTACTGGAGGAACTCATGGCAGAATCAATTGAGGAAAAGGTTAAACAAATCATCGTGGATGAACTCGGCGTGGACGAGTCAGAAGTGACGCCGAACGCACGGTTTATTGACGATCTCGGTGCGGATTCATTGGACACGGTTGAACTGGTGATGCGTTTTGAAGAAGAATTCGGCATCGAGATTCCCGATGAAGAAGCCGAAAAGATTCAAAGTGTACGTGACGCCATTGCTTATATTGACGAACATCGTAAATAAGCATCAACCAAACCCAAATTTCTGGCGCGTTGCGCCACCTGCAGATGAGCCGCAAAAAGGCACAAACCGTACAGAAATTCGTCTCGTCACAGACTGATCTGTAAGTGTTTGTGCTTTTTTGTGGCTGAATTTATTTTTGGCTCGGCGTTACGGCCCCTGCCCCGCCGGGTTGATTGTCTCCCTAACACCGAGGAGTAGGTAGCTGTGAGCAACCAATTCACCAAGAAGCGCGTGGTCGTAACTGGTCTGGGACTGGTCAGTCCTTTGGGCAACACCAAGGAAGAAACCTGGACCGGTTTGCTAGCCGGTCGCAGTGGCGTGGATTACATCACCCGCTTCGATACCAGCCAACACCCCGTCCGCTTCGCCGCCGAAACCAAAGGTTTTGACCCGCTCAAATTCATCGAGAAAAAAGAGCTGAAGAAGATGGACTATTTCATCTACTTCGCTGTGGCTGCCGCCCGGGAAGCGATGGAAGATTCCGGCCTGAAAATCACGTCGGACAACGCCGAAGACATTGGCGTTTACATCGGCAGTGGTATCGGCGGCTTTGGCGTCTTCGAACGGGAACACTCGAAAATGCTCGAAGGCGGTCCTGGCCGCATTTCACCGTTCTTTATTCCGGCTTCGATCGTCAATCTTGCTTCGGGCTATGTCTCGATCTACAGCGGAGCCAAAGGCCCGAATTCGGCAACCGCCACGGCTTGCAGCTCTGGCGCACACGCCATTGGCGACAGCTTTAGAATCATTCAGCGGGGTGACGCCGTCGCGATGATCTGCGGCGGCTCTGAAGGCGCAATCACGCCGATGTCCGTCGGCGGTTTTGCCTCGATGCGTGCCCTATCCACACGCAATGACGACCCACAGCGCGCCTCGCGACCGTTTGACAAAGACCGTGACGGCTTTGTCATCGGCGAAGGCGCAGGCGTGCTCCTGTTGGAAGAATTGGAACACGCACAAGCGCGCGGAGCCAAAATCTACGCCGAAGTCGTCGGGTATGGCATGACCAGCGATGCGTTTCACATCACCATGCCTGATATGGATGGTCCACGCCGCGTCATGCTGAAAACCTTGAAAGACGCCGGCATCGAACCGCAGCAGGTGGATTACATCAACGTTCACGGCACTTCGACCCCCGTCGGCGACGTGAACGAAACCAACGCCATCAAAGCGGCGTTTGGCGACCACGCCTACAAATTGGCGCTGAGTTCGACCAAATCAATGACCGGCCACTTGCTTGGTGGCGCAGGCGGTCTCGAAGCCGGAATTACGGCGTTGGCAGTACAAAATCAGATTTTGCCCCCAACCATCAATTACGAAACTGCTGATCCTGAATGTGATCTGGATTGCATTCCCAACCAAGCACGCCAGACCAAAGTGGAATATGCGTTGTCCAATAGTTTCGGATTTGGTGGCACCAACGCGGCGTTGCTGTTTAAACGCTTTAGCGCATAGTTTTCGTCTCTAATTTGGTATCAGGCTGCCCGATTCGCTGTCTCGTGAATGTCAAATTGATGTCAAAGGGCAGCCTGACACTTAAATCTAATGACTCACACCGCCCATCCCGCCCAAAGGCGTCTGGCAGGCGCCTCGCTACCCTTTTTCAGTAGACACATTTCATCAATCAGAGAAGGAGTGTATGCAACCACGAACTGTCACGTTGATCAAAGGTGATGGCATTGGGCCAGAAATCAGTCAGGCAGTAGAAGAGATTTTCGCCGCCGTTCAGGTTCCGATCCATTGGGAAACTGCCGAAGCTGGTTTGGCCTGTGTCGAAAAATACGGCAATGGCTTACCCGCCGAAACGCTTGAGCAAATTCGCCAAAACAAAGTTGCGCTCAAAGGTCCAACCACGACGCCCATCGGCGGCGGCCATAAAAGCGTCAACGTTACCATCCGCAAATCGCTGGATTTGTTTGCCAATGTGCGCCCCGCCAAAACGCTGCCCGGCGTCAAAACGCGTTTCGATAATGTTGACTTGATTCTGGTGCGCGAAAATATCGAAGACACCTACGGCGGCATCGAACACTGGCAAACGCCTGATGTCGCCCAATGCCTGAAGATCGTCACGCGCCCCGGCTCACTGGCCGTCATCCGGTATGCGTTCGAGATGGCGCGTTCGATGGGACGGCGACGCATCACCTGTGTGCACAAAGCCAACATTCACAAAATGTCTGACGGCTTGTTCCTCGACTGTTTTCGCGAAGTCGCCGATGAATACCCGGAACTGCAAGCCGACGACATTCTGATCGACAATGCCTGCATGCAACTGGTCATCAAACCGGAACAGTTTGACGTAATGGTGTTGCCCAATCTGTACGGTGATATTGTCAGCGACTTGTGCGCGGGTTTGGTGGGCGGTTTGGGTGTCGCGCCGGGCGGCAACATTGGCGTAGACCGCGCAGTCTTTGAAGCCGTACACGGCAGCGCTCCGGACATCGCAGGAAAAGGGTTGGCCAACCCAACGGCGCTGCTGCTTTCGGCCAATTTGATGCTGTATTACCTGGGTTTTGCGCAACAGGCGCGGCGCATTGAAACGGCGCTCTATGCCACGCTCAGCGCCGGCATCAAGACGCGGGATTTGGGCGGCACAGCAACCACGCAAGAATACACTCGCGCCATCATTGATGCCCTGCCTCCCGCCGCAGAAGTCACAGAACATCCTGTTGCGCCTGCCAAAGGACCGTTTGCCCATCGCGAACAGGAGCCTGAATATGAAGCCTGGACGTTGCGTGGCGCTGACGTGTTTGTGCGCAGCGACAAAATGCCTTCGCCGCCAGCCCAGGTTGGCAAATTGTCGCTTTCGCTGATTTCCAACCGCGGCACCAAAGTCTTTCCCGGCCCCACACCAGACATCTTCATGGTCAACTGGTTCCGCCTGCGCTATAAGGCCGAAACGCCCATCACGAACGAAGACATTCAACAATTGCTGACTGAAATCGCGCGGCAATATGATTGGATGCACGTCGAAAAACTGCACGAGATCAATGGCCAGGCGATGTTTAGCAAAGCGCAAGGCGAATAGGGCTCATCCCTAATCCTGCCAGTAAGTTGTGCGTAAGGCTCTTGGCGATTTTGTCGTCAAGAGCCTTTTCTTTCCGCCGCTTTTCAGCGATAAACGGCGGATGAGCACACGACTGATTCCGCACTCCCTGCTTCCCCTACTGCTGTGTTTGTTCGCGCTTCCCGTGCGGTCGCAAACAACTGTGCTGCCGTCACGCGAAGACACCCAATCCTGGAATGAATTACAACTGATTGTGCCGTTGAAAAAGCAGCTCGACCTGATCTTCATTGGCGTGCTGCGGCTGGGACGCGACATTAGCCACCCGGTAGACGAACGAATCGGCGCAGGCCTCGCATTCAAGGTAAACAAATATGTGACCTTTACACCGACATATATTTACCTGGCACAACAGCCCTGGCCCAACCGCAAAAATTTCGAGCATCGCCTGATTCCCAATCTGACCGTGAGATTTCCGGTTGGCAAATTTAATGTCATCGACCGCAACTTGTTTGAGTGGCGGGTGCGGCACGCGCTCAAGGATTTTTTCATGTACCGCAATCGGTTGCAGATTGATCATCCGGCGCGCATAGGAGATTTCGACTTTCGCATCTTTGTGGCCGATGAAGTCTTTTACAGTGGCGATTTAAATCAATGGTGGCGCAATCGCGTTTCGACCGGCATCAGCAAACAATTCAACAAGCATTTCATCGGTGACTTTTTCTATCTCTATCAGCACGACGGTTTCGCGCGTCCCGGCAATGTTCACGCACTGGGAACATTTCTCAGAGTGATTTTGTAACCGGCGTCGTTTTCGGTGTTGTGGCTGGCGGAAAGACGCACAGCAGGATGAATTCGATCAGCCACAACGACACGATTGCCAGTGCCGTATTGGCCAGCCAGTAGCTCCCATAACTGACGAACCAATGTTGCCAGGGGCCATAAGCAAAATGAGCCACATTGACATTGCTGTAAGGCGTAGGCGCAGTCAGCCAGCGGGTAAGCTGCTGCAAAACCAAAAAGAAGACCAAGGCTGGCACCCAACTGCCGCGCGCGGCGCGCACCTGGCGCAAGGCGTACAAGGACACCGCGACGCCGCCCAAATGCGAAAACACCGAGACGGTTGTAACCAGTCCCGTCAGTGCCATGTCCATAGCCCAGAGCGGCAAACCGATCAGTTGCCAGAATGCCGCCAAACGAATCAACCACGGTTGCGCAGCAAACAATCCAACCGCCAGCAACAGATTGGAGATGTGACAACTCCACAAAATCTGCTCTGGCGTTTTGGCAATGATCACGTATTCGATGACGCGCGCCAAAAAGAACAGCAACGGCAACAGCCCCAGCAGTCGAAACCGGCGCGCACGCCAGGAAGTCTCTGAAGCAAAGACGGAAGAGTTCATCGCGTGGTTTTCCTTCAAATTTGTTTGATTGCGCGTTTGTGTGGATAGGTTGTGGCACAGCATTCGAGCATTTCCCCAACACAGACCGCAAATAGTTTTACGCTAGCGTAAGTCGTTGGTTATAATGCTAATCCTCACGCAACCACCTAGCGTGTCTCAATAGTTCAGAAAACCTGGCAGGCGCACCCGAACCAAATGCTTATGTGGAGTGTCAGCGCATGGATCAATTCGTCCAGTTTTTTTTCAAACACAAATGGTCAACGTTTGCCAAAGGGCAGCTCGGTTTTGCCAATCGTCCGTCCTGGCTGGTGATCCTGCTCATCGCGCTGGCGTTGGGCGCGCTGATCTATTTCCTCTACCTGCGTCCCGGCTATCGTCTGAATCACCAATCTCGCTGGGGATTGATCACCTTGCGCGCCGGCTTGCTCGCCTTGCTGACCATCATGCTGATGCGTCCCGTGGTCGTGGTTCCGTCAGTCATTCCGAAAAGCACCAGCGTCGCAATTCTGGCGGACGATTCCCGCAGCATGCAGCTCAGCGACGAAAACGGTCGCACTCGCGCAGCGGCAACGCAGGCCGTACTGGCCAACAACAGTTCCTTCACGCGCAACCTCGAAGACAAATTCAAAGTCGGCTTGTTCGGCTTTTCGACCACCACCAACAAACTGGCCAAGGCCGATGAACTCAAGGCCGAAGGCGCTGCGACCGACCTGGTCGGCGCGTTGCGCGATGCGGTCAAGGAATCTTCGGGCGCGCCGCTATCTGCCATTGTGCTCTTCAGCGACGGCGGGGCCAATACCACGAAAGACCTAACCGCCGAATTACGCGAATTGCGCGCACGCAACATCCCCGTGTTTGCCGTCGGCGTGGGAAATCCCGACCGCTTCAAAGATGCTGAGAACGCACGCGTCACAGCGCCGCGCCGGGTGCTGGTCGGCTCGGCTGTCATCGCGGATGTGCTCGTGCGGCTCAACGGTTATGGCGCAACCAAAATTTCACTGGCTGTCAGCGAAGACGGCAAAGCGCTCAAAACCCAACAATTCGACCTGAAGGGCAACGAAGCGCAAACCGTGACAATCGAGTTCACGCCCTCAGCGCCCGGCGCGCATCGTTACACGTTTGAAGTCAAACCGCTCGAAGGTGAAACGACGCTGGAAAACAACGCCCAGGACACCTTGATCGAAATCACAGACGAGCATCCCAAAGTCCTGTATGTCGAAGGCGAACCGCGCTGGGAATACGGCTTTATGCGCAAAGCCGTGGCCAAAAACGAAAAGAATCTGGTGCTGGTGTCTTCCCTGCGCTCCGCCGATGGCAAATTCTATCGCCAGGGCGTCGAAAGCGGCGGCGAGCTGACCCAGGGATTTCCGGCGACATCTGAAGAACTGTTCACCTATCAAGGCCTCATCCTGGGCAGCATCGAAGCCAATTTCTTCTCGTTCGATCAGTTGAAAGCGGTTGAACAATTCGCAGCCAAACGCGGCGGCGGTATGTTGGCCATTGCCGGTAGCCGGGCCTTTGACGGCGGCAAATTCGCCAACTCGCCGATTGCCGAAATGCTGCCGCTCACGCTGAACGATCAGGTTGACGAAATTGAAACGCTGGTCGTGCAAACCTTCAAGGCGCAACTGACCGCGCGCGGACGCACGCACGCGGTCACACGCCTGAACGAAGACCGCAATCTGAGCGCGAAATTGTGGGACGAGTTGCCGCTCATCACGCTGCCAGAGATTCTGACGGGCGCCAAACCGGGCGCAACCGTCATTCTCGAAGCGCGCCACCAAAGCGATAAAGCGCGCGTCGTGCCGCTGTTGATCGAACAGCGTTATGGTCGTGGACGCACGATGGCGTTGACCGCCAACGACACCTGGCGTTGGCGCATGGAATTGCCCTCGCAGAACACCTCACACGAAACTTTCTGGCGTCAGTTGTTGCGCTATCTGGTCAGCACCACGCCGCATCAATTTGAAGTCGCCGCCGGTCGTGACGTCTATGCCGCAGGCGACACCGTGCTGATTCAAAGCGAAGTCAACGACAAGAAATTTGACGCCATCACCGATGCGCAAGTCGCCACACGCATCACCAAACCATCCGGCGCAACGATTGACCTGCCGCTCAAGATCAACTTCGGCGAAAAAGGCAGCGATTACCGCAGCGAATTCACCCCGGATGAGGTCGGCCTTTACCGGCTGGAAATGACTGCCAAACGCGCGGGCGCTGATTTGGGCGCGGCAAAATCCTCCTTCCTTGTCACCGAACGCACCCGCGAATTTCACGACGCGGCGCAAAATGTCGAGCTGCTCAAACGCGTTGCCGCCGAAACCGGCGGTAAATACTACCCGCTCGCCAAAGCCGACGACCTGCTGGATGAAATCACGCTGCTCGAAGGCAAAAACTCTGAACGCGTCAGCCGTGACCTGTGGGACATGCCGATCAATTTCATGCTGTTGGTCGGCTTGGCCAGCGCCGAATGGTTTTTACGCAAACGCAAAGGTCTGGCCTAGCAGCGTTCTTCGTAAGTGTGATTGAGCAGAGTTTGCAGATTTTCAGATTTGATGATGCGCACTTTTTTTTCTACAACTTTTCTTTTGACCTTGCTGACCGTTGCGGCCTGTGCCCAGGACGTCCCGGTCACGCCCAAACAACAGCCGCCAGTTGGCGAAACCAAGCCGCAACCAACAGCGACGCCCGCACAGAAATTGCCGCCCGATCCCAACAAGTTTGCGTTGATCATCGGCGGCATCAGCGGCGAAGAAACCTACGCCAAGAATTTCAGCAAATGGACGGCGAGCCTGCGCACTGCGTTGGTCGAGCGAATGGGCTTTGCCGAAGACCGCGTGACCGTCCTGACCGAAAAACCGTCTGAGAAAGAGCAACGGGCTTCAGCAGAAAATGTGCGTCAGGCGCTGGTGGTGCTGCGCAATACGGTCAAACCAGACCAACAGGTCTTCGTCTTTTTCATCGGACACGGCAGCTTTGATGGCAAAGTCGCCAAATTCAATCTGGTCGGCCCGGATTTGTCGTCCACGGATTACGCGCAACTGTTCAGCAATCTGCCCACACGCAATGTGACCGTCGTCAATATGGCCAGCGCCAGCGGCGATTTCGTCAAACCGCTGTCGGCCAACGGGCGCATCGTCATCACTGCCACGCGCAGCGGCATGGAACAAAACGCCACGCGTTTTGCCGAACCGTTCATTGCCGCGCTGGGCAATCCAGAAGCTGACGCTGACAAAAACGGACGCGTTTCCGTGCTCGAAGCATTTGAATACGCCGTCAAATTGACCAACAGCTATTTTGAACAAAAAGGCGTCATCGTCACCGAACACGCGCTGCTTGATGACAACGGCGACGGCAAAGGCCACCCCAAAGCCGAAGAAGGCGACGGTGCGCTGGCCAAAACCACCTACTTCGACTCCCTGCCCCAACAACAGGCAGGCGGCGATCCGGTGTTGGCCCAGCTCTTTTCTGAAAAACTCCGCCTGGAAGGCGCCGTCGAACAGCTCAAAGCGCGCAAGACGCAAATGAAAGAAGACGAGTATGAAGCGGAGCTGGAAAAAGTACTGATCGAACTGGCCAAAACCAGCCGGACGATCCGAGCCAAGAAACCGTGAGCATATCAATCGCGCATTGCGTATGAGCCGTGAAGAATTGGTGCAGCGTTATCAAACGGCGCTGACCAAACGCGAAATCAAGACTGACGAAGGCTTGCAAGCGGCTGCCATCATTGCCGCCCAAGCCGCCCAGGAAGGCGTCACCTGTGCACTGGCGGGTGGAGTTGCAATGCATATTTATGGCTATGCACGTGCAACCGAAGATGTGGACGTGTTGGCTTCAGGGTTGATTGCACTGCCCGCAAAACAACAGCTCACGTTTGGCGGCGCCTCGCATCTGGTGCAAGTCGGCGCGCAAACGGTGACGGTAGATGTGATTGTGCGTAGCGATTTCTTTCGTGGCTTTTATGAAGCAGCGTTGCGTGATGCGCAGCCGTTGCCGAATGGCTTGCGCATCGTCACTCCTGAATGGCTCGTCATTCTGAAGTTTTTGGCCAAGCGCAGCAAAGACGTACTGGACTTGCTGTGGCTGTTGCGCGAACCGGGTCTGGTAGATCGCACGCGCATTCGCCAATTGCTTGAATCGGTGTTGGGGCAAACCGGCGCACAAGTCGCCCTGGCAGGTTTGGAAACGTACTATGTGCAAGCAGCCGTCATGGCCGCCGGTGATGAAAACGGCCAGCCGACATAATTCCGTAAGAGAGGCAGTGTAGAAGGATTCACGATGTTGTTTCAGTTCAAAGCCAAGACAGTCTCCATCATGCGCAGCACACCGGTGCTTGCCATCATCTGCTCTCTTTCGTTCTTCTGCTTGCTGGCCTGCGTCTCGGCCCACCAGATCACCATCGAAGCCGCCGAAGAAGAATTGCAACAAGGCAAATATGCTGCCGCCATCACCTCGTTCACCTCTCTGTTGCAAAGCAATCCCAACGACGGACGCGCACAGAAAGGTTTGTTGCAAGCCTATCTCGAAACCGGCAAATACACTGAAGCAGAACGTGATGCGAAACGCTTTCTTGCCAGCAAAGGCAACGAAGCGCAGGCACGCGTTTGGCTGGGTGAAGTCTATGCCATCACCGGCCGCAACAACGAAGCGCTCACTGAATTTGAAAAGTCCGGCCAGTTGGCGCAACAACTGATCCCGAAAAAAGATCAGCTGTCTGAAGAGGAAGAGGCGATTGCCGCCGTTGCCAGAACCGTCAAATTACGCGCCGACTTGCGTCGTGCCGAAGTGCTGGAAATGACTGGCAAAGATGAAGCGGCACAGGAAATTTATAAAACCTTCGTCACCTATTACGAAGAAAACGACGTGGATTTGGCAGAAGACCTGACGCTGATTGCGCGTGCGCTCGTGCATCTGGAACAGTATCAGGACGCCAAAGACCTCTATCTGGAAGCCATTGCCGCCGATGAAAAGTATCTGCCCGCGCAATTGGGCGGCGGCGAACTCTTCACGTCAAAGTACAACTATTCCGAAGCTGCCGAATTTTTCAAAGACGCCGCCAACATCAATCCCAACAGCGCCCGGCTGCATCTGGCGATTGCCGCCAACAAACGCATTTCCGGTGGCGACGAAATGAATGCCGCGCTGACCCAGGCGCTGAAAATCAATCCGAATTACGTCGAAGCCAAAACGTTTGCCGCCGCCGTGGATTTGGAAGCCGAACGCTATGGCTCCGCGCAAACGCAACTCAGCGAAGCGCTCAAGATCAATCCCAACAGTCTGGAAGCCCATTCGCTGCGCGCAGCGATGTTCTGGTTACAGGATAAACAGCCGGAATACGACGCCGAAATCAAAACCGTGCTGGCGCTGAATCCTCGTTACGGCATGCTGTATGAAGTGTTGGCGCATCACGCCACGCAAACACGCCGTTACAGCGAAGCAGTCGCCTATCTGCAAAAAGCCGTGCAGTTGTCGCCGCGCTTGTGGTCATCGCACCTCGCGTTGGGCATGGGGTTGTTGCGGTTGGGCAAAATGGAAGAAGGCCGCGCGTCATTGGAAACCGCGTTTCAAGGCGACGGTTTCAACATCTGGGCCAAGAATACGCTCGACCTGCTCGACGCGATGAAAGAATACCGCGAAACCAAAAGCGGTGATTTCCTCGTTAAAACGGCAGCCAAGGAAACCGACGTCCTGTCAGGCTACGCCACAGATTTGCTCGCCGAAGCGCAAAAGAAACTGGCCGCCAAATATCAATTCACGCCGCGCGGTCCGATTTCCGTCGAAATCTTTCCCAATCACGATGACTTTGCCGTGCGCGCCTTGGGCCTGCCGGGCTTGGGCGCCTTGGGCGTTTGCTTTGGCCAGGTGATTGCGCAGGATTCTCCGACCGCGCGCGCAGGCAGTCCCTTCAACTGGGGCAGCACGCTTTGGCACGAATACGCCCACGTCATCACGCTGCAAACGACCGATCACCTGATTCCCCGTTGGTTTTCCGAAGGCTTGTCCGTTTACGAAGAACATCTGGCGCGCGCTGGTTGGGGCGATGACTGGAATCCGTCACACATCAAAGCCTTCGCTGAAAACAAATGGTTTTCCATCGCCAACCTGGACAACGGTTTCATTCGCCCCAAACGGCCTGACGATGTCAGCCTCGCGTATTTTGAAGCTTCGCAAATCTGCCACTTCATTGAAGAGCGCTATGGCTTCAACGCCATCCTGACGATGCTGCGCGGCTACAAGGAAAAGAAAAAGACGCCGGAAGTGTTGCAACTGGCGCTCAAACTTTCCGAAGCGGATTTTGACCGCGACTTCAAAAACTACGTCAGCGGCAAGATCGAAAAATACGTCACCGTGCTCGAACCGGGCTGGAAAAATCAGGGCTACAGCGACATCCCCAAAGCCGAACTTCCCGCGCGCGCCGAAACCCAGCCCAATGATTTCGTGCTGAACCTGCGCGCTGGCGCCATCTATTTCGGCGACAAGAATTTTGACAAGGCCGAGCCATTTCTCAAACGCGCAATTGCGTTGTATCCCTTGCAAGGCAGCGACAGCGCCTATGAAATGCTGGCCGATATTTACGAACAGCGCGGCAATAAAGCGGCCCAGACGGAAATGCTCGAAGCGCTGCTCAAACTCGACGAAAACAATTACTCCGCATTGAAAAAGCTGGCACAGTTGAAACTCGATGCGGGCGACAAAGCGCGCGCGCTCGAACTGTTCCGCTTGAGCTTTTTCATCAATCCCTTTGAATATGCCGCGCACGCGCAAGCTGGCAATCTGCATCTGGAACGCGGCGAAGCCGACGCCGCCTTGCGCGAATTCCAGGTTGCGTTTGCCACCAATCCGCCCAATTTGGCCGAAGCGCATTTCAACATCGCACGCGCATATGAAGCCGGTGGGCGGAAAACTGAAGCCAAACGCGCGATCTTGCGTTCGCTGGAAATCGCGCCCGGTTTCGACAAGGCACAAGACCTGTTACTCAAACTGACCGGGCAATAAGAGGCAGTATGAACCAACAACCATGGCGGTTACGACACAGATGGCTGTTACAACGAAGATGGCTGTTATTGACGATCACCTTGCTGGCGCTTTGCCTGCTGACCAGTTTTGCCCTGGCGCAACGCGGACGGCATCGCAAACCCACCATGGATTTGCCGCCCGTCAATGAAAACGGCATCCCCAAAACCGATCCGAATTGGTCCGGGCGGTTTACCTTTGTCCGCATTCGGTTTGATACCAGCCAGTATGCCCAGTATTACGGCTACAACAATTTCCTGGGCGACGGCGGTCCGCCCTGGTCACACGATTATCCCGTCGCGTCGCGTCACCTGATGAAGATCATGACCGAGTTGTCCAAAGTCGAACCGACCCTGGACATCAACGAACCGATCCTCACGTTTGACGATCCGATGCTGTTCAAATTTCCCTTCGCCTATCTTTGCGAAGTCGGCTTCATGAATCTGTCTGAAAAGGAAATTGCCGGGATGCGCGAATACCTGCTGCGCGGCGGTTTCCTGCTGGTAGACGATTTCCGTACGCCCGGCCAGTTTCAGACGCTGCAATACCACGTCAAAAAGGCGTTTCCCGAATTGGAGCTGAAGAAGCTGGATGTCTCGCATCCGATTTTCAACTGCTTCTTTTCGATCAAAACGATTGATCTGAATCCGATTTACGGCGGCGGGTTTGGCTCGCGCGAAACCCAGAATCCGGAATTCTGGGGGCTGGAAGATGAAACCGGCAGATTGATGATGATCATCAACTATAACTACGACGTGAGCGATTTCTGGCAGTTTTCCGACAATCCGTTTCGCCCGATCGAAGAGACCAACGAGGCTTACAAGTTCGGCGTGAACTATATCATTTATGCGCTAACACACTGATGTTAAGGGACAGATGACAGGCGTCAGGAAAGAGGACTCAGGCAAGCGAGCTTGCAGCCTAACATCTCCTCCTGACACCTCTTCTCTGAAACCTGACATCGTAAATCCGGAACTTCTTAGGAGACTGAATGGCTGTTGACCAACAAATCATCCGCGACGAAGACCTGCTCGATAAACTCAAAGATGCGCGCGAAAGCATTCTGCGTGAAATTCGCAAAGCCGTGTTGGGCCAGGACGAAGCAGTTGAACAAGTGTTGCTGTCGCTTTTCGTCGGCGGACATTCAATTTTGACCGGCGTTCCCGGTTTGGCGAAAACGCTGCTGGTGCGCACCATCGCCAGCGTGCTCGACCTTTCCTTCAAGCGCATTCAATTCACGCCTGACTTGATGCCTGCCGATATCACCGGTACGGAAATCATCGAAGAAGACCGCGTCACGGGCCGCCGCGATTTGCAATTCATTCGCGGGCCGGTGTTTGCCAATATCATTCTGGCTGACGAAATCAACCGCACACCGCCCAAGACACAGGCCGCCTTGCTCGAAGCCATGCAGGAAGGCAACGTCACCGTACAAGGCACGACGTATCCCCTGCCCAAACCGTTTTTCGTGCTTGCGACGCAAAACCCCATCGAAATGGAAGGCACCTATCCGCTGCCTGAAGCCCAGCTCGACCGTTTCATGTTCAACGTGCATATGGGGTATCTGCCGGAAGAGGACGAAGTCGCCGTGGTCAAACTGACCACCACGCCGCAAGACGTCAAATTCTCGCGCTTGATGTCGGCGGACGAGATCATTGCGTTCCAGCGACTGGTGCGCAAAGTTCCGGCGGCGGATTCGGTCACGCGCTACGCGGTAAATCTGGTGCACACCAGCCGACCGGGCACGCCCAAAGCGCCAGATTTCGTCAATCGCTGGTTGACCTGGGGCGGTTCGATTCGCGCCTCGCAATTTCTGGTGCTGGCGGGCAAAGCGCGCGCCATCTTCAATGGCCGTTACAACGTGTCGTATGAAGACATCCGCGCGGTTGCGCAACCGGTGTTGCGCCATCGTTTGCTGACGAACTTCCAGGCTGAATCCGAAAAGGTCAATTCGGATCAGATCATCCAAAAACTGATCGAAGCCGTCCCGGAACCGAAATCGGGCCTGAGCTAAAACACGATGTGGTGGAAATCGAACAACACGAGCGCCAAATCGGCGGAAAGTTCCGGCAACGCAACCGCGTCGTCATCGGCCATTCCGCGCTTTCTGGCACCGGATGTGCTGGCTAAAATCACCTCGCTCGAATTGCTGGCGCGCACCGTCGTCGAAGGCTTTATCTCTGGTTTGCACCGCTCGCCGTTCACGGGCTTTTCGACTGAGTTTGCCGAATACCGGCAATATATGCCGGGCGATGATTTGCGCTATCTGGATTGGAAACTGTTGGGCCGCACGGATCGCTACTACATCAAAAAGTATCGCGCCGACACCAATGCGCAATGCCACATCCTGATTGATGCCAGCGCTTCGATGCGTTACACGACCGGCGAAATCACCAAGCTGCAATACGCACAGTTTCTGGGTTCGTCGCTGGCGTATCTGGCCAACAAACAACAAGACGCGGTGGGGTTGATTGCGTTTGACCAGGAAGTGCGCGCGCACGTTCCCGCCCTCAGCCGCAGCGGACACATGCGCACGATCTTCGGGCGGCTGGAACAGCTCGAAGCCGGCAATGAAACGAAGCTGTCCGCCATGTTGCACGAAGCCGCCGAACGCATTGCGCGGCGCGGCATCGTCATCGTCATTTCCGATTTTTACGACGAACCGGACGAGCTGATCGAAGCGCTGCAGCATCTGCGCTTCAAAGGTAACGACACCATCGTGTTTCAATTGCTCGACAAAAACGAACTCGACTTTGAATTCAGCGAACCGGTTTTGTTGCAGGACCTGGAAACCGAAGAGCAGATTCACGTGCTGCCTGACATTCTGGGCGAAGGTTATCGCACGACGATTCAGCAACACGTCGAAGCGCTGCGTGATGGCTGTGCACGCAACAAAATTGATTACGAATTGCTGACCACAGACAAACCGCTCGATTTTGCGCTGTTTTCCTTTTTGGCCAAACGCGCCAGGATGTGAGGTAGTAGAAATGGATCTTCTTTTACTAGAGCGACTAACAAATAAGCTTGGGCAAAATCTTGAAGTGATTCAACGGTCAATCAATTTTGCTGACTCTGTAGCTATTTCAAGCACTTCCGCTTCAAGCAATTCTGACGACTATGAGTTGGTAACAATCAAAGACACTTTAACAGCATTATTAGTTTTCAAAAGTGACCCAGACGATTTGAAAAAATTTCTTGACCAAGTCAATAAAAAGACGCCGAACGTTATTTCTAATGCTTCTGAAAAAATATCTTATCTAGGTTTCAAGCATGACCCATTAGTGGAATCTTTTAGATTTCATGCTGAAGCAGACAGGATACTAAGAGAAATTGACGTACAAATTCATGCCATTTGCGAAGTGCTTTCACAAAGCCCACCGCAAACATCATCGCCCAATGCTGCCAATACATCTGACAATTGGGGTAGGCAAACTTTCCTCAAGGCCGTAAATATAGTTAAGGCTGCTAAATCGCTTCTTGAAGAGAAGTAGATTTCGCTTCTCTTGGTGAGCAATTGTGTCATTTCTCAATCCATTATTTCTGTTAGGACTTGTCGCGGTGGCGGCGCCGATCATTGTGCATCTGGTGCGGCGCACCAAAGCGCCGCGCGTCGAATTCCCGTCGCTGATGTTTGTGCGGCGTGTGCCGCAACGCACCATCCGACGGCGACAATTGCACAACTGGCTGTTGTTGTTGTTACGCTGTCTGGCGTTTTTGTTGCTGGCGCTGGCCTTTGTGCGGCCGTATTTCGGCAGCGGCCAAGCCGAACAAACCAGCCAACGCGCACAGGTGATTTTGCTCGACACCTCGTTCAGTTTGCGTTACGGCAATCGCTTCGAACAGGCTAAAAACCGCGCGCGCGCCTTGCTCGATCAAGCCGCTGGCAATGATCGCGTCGCCCTGCTCACCTTTGGGCAAGCGTACGATGTGCAAAATAAATTCACGACTGACGTCGCCCAGCTCAAAGCCGCGCTCAACAACATTCAACCCGGCGCAAGCGCGACAGATTACGTCCAGGCGTTGCGCGGCGCGGAAACGCTTTTCAAAGAAGTCGGCGCGGCGGACAAACGCATCGTACTGATTTCAGATTTCCAGGCTGCCGGACAAAACCCAGCCGAAGCCGCCTATCGCCTGGCAAAAGACCTCAAGCTGGTGCCGATTGACCTGGGCGAATCCAATTCACCGAATCTGGCCATCAGCGAAGTCAACGCACAGCCGTTGATCTATCAGGCGAAATACGCCGACAAACTTTCTGCTCGCATTGCCAATTTCAGCGACGAAGAAAAAACCGGCGTACGCGTTGAGTTTCTGCTCAACGACCGCACTGTCGAAAAACGCGAGCTGAAAATCGCCGCGCGCGATACGGCCACCGTCGAATTCACCGATTTCAACCTGAACGAAGGCGTCAACCGTGGCGTGATTCAGGTCGAAGGCGACAATTTCCCTTACGACAACAAGTTCTATTTCACGTTGCGCCGCGCGGAACAGCTCAAAGCCTTGGCGCTCGAAACGGCCACACGTGGACGCAGCGAAAGCTTTTATCTGCGCAATGCGCTGACCACCGGCGAAAACCTTCCCTTCAATCTGGAAGTCAAAACCGCCGGTTCAGTCAATCCGTCGGACATCAGCCAGTACCGCGTTGTCCTGTTGAACGATGCGGCGGTTAGCCCGGCGCTGGCGCAACAACTGCTGAAATTTGTCGAAGGCGGCGGCGGCCTGATCATCGCTGCCGGACCACACACAGACGCCAGCACGTTCAATCAAGCGTTTGGCAATGCCGCGCCCGCCACCCTGGAACAGGTCGTACAGCTGCGCGGTGATTATGTGGCCATGAGCGAGATCAAAACCGACCACCCGATCTTCGAGGTCTTTCGCCGCAGCGGACGTCTGGCGGCAGCACGTGTGTTTGGTTATCACCGCGCCACGCCGCGCACGGGCGCCGCCGTTCTGGCGCGTTTTGAGGACGGCAATCCGGCTTTGGTTGAAGCGGCACACGGCAGCGGCAAGATTCTGCTTTTCGCTTCGACCTTTGACGCCAGTTGGAATGATTTGCCGCTGACGCCCACCTATTTGCCACTGGTGCGGCAGATGACGCGCTTTTTGGGCGAGCCGGAAATACGCGCCTGGCATCCGGTCGGACAAAGCTTTGTTGTGTCGCCAGCCAAAGACGGCTCGTTGCCTGCCGTGGATTTGCCCAGCGAAGAGCGCCTGACCGAACGCAAACAAACGGCGACCGGTGAACTGTTGGTCAACGCGCGCGAACCGGGTTTTTACAAGCTGCGCTATGCAACGACCACGGATTTTGCTGCTGCCAACGTGGACAGCAAAGAGTCCGACCTTAGCAAGTTGAACGTGGAAGAGTTTATCGCGGCGGTCACCGGTGCAGATCCCAAAGCGGCGACGGCTGCCGCGGGTGAGAAACTAACAAACGAAGAAGTCGAAGGGCGACAGCGCATTTGGTGGCTGTTGCTGATCGCAGCCCTGCTGCTGTTTGTCACAGAAGCGATTCTGGCGCGGCGAACCAAAATGGCCAGGGTCATCAATTAGCGGGAGAGTGCTTTATGAATTACCAGAGCGAGCAACTGTTTGGCATCATCAGCGCCGTGCGTAAACGCCGGAATCTGTTGACAGTTTTGCGCGGTGCGGCCATCGCCATCACGGTCACGACGTTGATGCTGGTGCTCACCGGAATGGCGGCGTATCGCTACCGCTTTAGCAGCGCGACCTTGATCAGTTTGCGCATCTTTGCCTTGCTCAGCATTGTGGCCGCTGTCTATTTTGGATTGGTGCGACCGCTGCGCCGCAAAATCAGCGACACCCAATTGGCTCGTCTGGTCGAAGAAAAGCACCCCGGTCTGGAAGAACGTCTGGTCAGCGCCGTCGAAGTCTGTGGCACTGAACCGTCGACACAAGCCTCCACGGCAATTTTTGAACGTTTAGTGGACGACGCCGAAACCCACGCGCGCGAAATTCAACCCAGCGAGATCGTGCCCAACAAACGCTTCTGGCAATTTGGCGGCGCGGCGGCTGCCAGCCTGCTGCTTTTTATTGCCGCGCTGGTCTTTGGCCCGCGTGAAATTCGCAGCGGTGTGGCGCAATTGGTCGCGCCTGCCAGTTCCGTCGCCGCCTCAAACGCGCTTCGCATCGAAGTCAAACCGGGCACTGCGCGCGTGCCCAAAGGCTCTGACCAAAAACTGCTCGCGAGCCTGATCAATTTCAACGCCGAACAGGCCACCATCTTTTTGCGCAAAGCCGGAGCCAAAGACGATCAATGGGCGGGCGTTCCGATGGAACCGGCCAAAGATGAAGACAAGTTCCAGCACATCATTTTCAACATTCAGGAAGACACCGAATACTTTGTCGAATCAGCAGGCTGCCGCTCCGAAGTTTACAAACTGACGGTGGTTGATCTGCCGTACGTCAAACAGATTGATCAAACGCAATTCTTCCCTTCTTACACAGGCCAAGCGCCCAAAACCATCGAAGACGCGCCGGATGTCGCCGTGCTTGCAGGTACGACCGTTAAATTGACGGCGCGCCTGACCAATCGCGCCAAAGCCGCGCGTCTGATTCTGGCCGACGGCACAAAAATCGAAATGGAAGACGCGGGCGACAATGCTTTTGCCGCTTCGCTCACCGTCAACAAAAACACCAGCTATCACATCGAACTGACCAGCTCGGACGGTGATGTTTATAACGGTTCCAACGAATACGACATCACCGTGCTGGAAGACGCGCCGCCGACCGTTACGTTTGAAAAACCCGGACGCGACACCAAAGCCACCAGCGTCGAAGAAATCCTGGCCTTGGCCAAGGCCGAAGACGATTACGGCGTGTTGTCGCTGGATTTGCACTTCTCCATCAACGGCGGCGAAGAGAAAAAAGTGGATTTGCAAAAACTGCGCGGCGAATCGGCCAAAACGTTGTCGGGCGCGCACACCTTCTTTTTGGAAGAATACGGCTTGCAGCCGGGCGATCTGGTTTCCTATTACGCCAAAGCGCGCGACGCGCAACACGAAACCACCAGCGACATTTACTTCATCGAAATCAAACCGTTTGAGAAAGAGTTCAAACAGAATCAACAATCGGGTGGTGGCGGCGGCGGCGGCGAAGAGCAACAAGCGCTGACCAAACGCCAACGCGAAATTCTGGCCGCGACCTTCCGCATCACGCGCGACGAACCGACTTACTCCGACAAAGAAAAGACCGACAATTACGACACCGTCGCATTGTCGCAAGACAAGCTGCGCGAAGACGCCAATCAGATCATCGAGCGCATCAAACGCCGTCTGGGCGCGCAAATCAATCAACAGCCGCAATTCCAAAAGCTGGTCGAACACCTGACTCAGGCGACCAAGGAAATGGAACCTGCCGCCAAAGAACTGAAAGGCCGCAAAGGCAAAGAAGCGCAACCTTTCGAGCAAAAAGCGTTGACCGAATTGCAGCGCGCTGACGCCATCTTCCGTGAAATTCAGGTTTCGATCAGCAACGAATCTCAGGGCAGCGGCAAGCAAGCCGAAGAACTCGCCGACCTGTTTGAGCTGGAACTGGACAAGATGAAAAACCAGTACGAAACGCTCAAGCGCGAACAGCAGCAACAAGCGCAACAACAGGACGACGAAACCAAGCGCAAACTGGAAGAACTGGCGCGCCGCATGCAAAAACAAATGGAGCAGCAGCAACAACAGCGGCAACAGGCTGCGCGCAATCAGAGCGGCGGTGGCGGCGGCGGACGTCAGCAACAGCAAATGATCGAAGAAGCGCGCAAAGCGGCGCGCGAGTTGGAAAAGCTTTCGCGCGAACGCCGTGAACCGAAGCTGCAAGACCTGGCCAATCAGTTGAATCAGGCCGCCAACGAAATGGAGAAAGCGCAATCGGCCGCGCAAAACAACAAAGAGCAGGAAGCGCTTTCGCGGAATTTGCGCGCTATGCAGCAAATGCAGGACGCCCAGCGCCAACTCAATCAATTGCGGCAAGCGCGCGGCGGACAATCCATACAAGACCTGAAACAACGCGCGGCCAGCGCCGCCTCGCAACAACAGGAAATCACCAAAGACCTGGAAAACGTCGCCCAGCGTGCGCGTTCGGGTGATCCGTCTGCCAGTCAGGCCAAACAGCAACTGGCCGAGCGCAAAGATCAATTGGCCAACGAAGTCAACAATCTCGAAAAAGACATTGACCAAACCGCGCGTGGACTTGGCCAGGAACAGCAATCAGCCGCCAACAAATTGCGCGAAGCCGCCAATAACTTGCGCGCCAATCGCGTGTCAGATCGCATTCGTTACACCAAACAACTGGCCGACGCGAATGCGTTTGACGTCGCGCGTCCCAGCGAACGCGTGATCCAGCAAAATCTGGATCAACTGGCGCAACAACTCAGCGAAGCTGAAAAGAACAGTCAACGCAAAGGCCCCGGCGGCGAAACCGAAGAAAATCTCGACAAAGCCCGCCGTCTGGCTGACAACCTGGAATCGCTGCAACGCAAGCTCGGTGATGGTCAGCAACAAGGCCGTCAGCAGCAATCCGGCCAACAAGGCAACCAGGCCAACAACCGTAACCAGCAAGGCCAACAAGGCCAACAGGGTCAACAAGGACAGCAAAACCAACAAGGACAACAGGGACAACAAGGACAGCAGTTGGCGCAAAATCAACAAGGCCGCCAACCAGGACAACGCGGTCAACAAGGACAGCAAGGACAACAAGGGCAACAGGGGCAGGGGCAACAGGGGCAACAGGGGCAACAGGGGCAACAAGGGCAACAAGGGCAACGCGGCCAGCAAGGCCAGCAAGGTCAACAAGGTCAACGTGGCCAGCAAGGACAGCAGGGACAACAAGGCGGCCAGCAAGGCCAACAGGGGCAGCAAGGACAACAGGGGCAACAAGGCCAACAGGGGCAGCAAGGCCAACAGGGGCAGCAAGGACAACAGGGGCAACAAGGCCAACAGGGGCAACAAGGCCAACAGGGACAGCAAGGACAACAGGGGCAACAAGGCCAACAACAAGGAGGAGGACAAGGTGGCCAAACAGGCCAACCCAATCCCAATGGTCAGAACCGCGCACCAAGCATTCAAAACATGCAGGCGGCAGGCGGCGGCGGCCCTGTTCGTGGCGCAGATCGCCGTCAAGCTGGCGCTGAGTTGCGCGAATTCTTGCGTGATGCCGAAGACTTGCGCCGCAATTTGGGACGCGACCGCGACCTTGCACGCGGCGTAGACCAAGCTATTCAGGGTTTGCGCCAAGCCAACGATGCACTGCAACGCGACGATATGGAAACCGCGCTCTTGCTGCGGAATCAGGTCGTCGAACCGCTGCGCAGCATCGAAATGGAATTGAGCAAACGGTTGCAAATGCAACTGGGCCGCAACAACCTGCGCCTGTCTGACGAAGGCGAAGCGCCGGAACGGTATCGCAAGCTGGTTGACGAGTATTACAAACGGCTTTCCAGTCGGACTCCCAACCCATAAGCGCCAAGCACGAAATATTTCAGGTCACCCCATTGACAAACCCGGGGACGATCTATAAAGTTCGCGTTTCGCTTTTGACAACTTCTTGCCGCGGGGTGGAGCAGCCAGGTAGCTCGTTGGGCTCATAACCCAAAGGTCGCAGGTTCAAATCCTGCCCCCGCAACCAACATTTTAAGCAAAAAGCCGCTGGATCATGTGACCCAGCGGCTTTTTGCTTTTGGCAGCAAGCCCTCTCCAGAACAAACACACACCACGAAGACTTCACCAAGGACTTGCCAATCATCAGGATAGGTTTGCTATAATTCGCCGCGCTTCACATTGACATAACGTCTTCAAGTGCCCTGTTACCCAAAATCAAGATTACGCGGTTTGGTTGGGAGTCCCGAATTCCAGGAACACGTTCCAGGAGCAAGAAGTATTTATGCTGGAAACGAATTCTCGACAACCTGATGCATCGGCAGAGAAGCTCATGGAGCGGTATCGCCGTTCGTCTCAGCGCGCGATGCTTTTGGCGGTGGCAGCTTCTTTTCTGGCAGTTGGAGTGTTGCTCGGCGTCGCGCTGAACAAATCGTCCCAACCGGCTCAAGCTGGCAACAAGGAGATCAACGCCGAGTTGTCGTCTGCGTTTGTAGAAATTTCGCAGCAGGTTGAAGCGTCTGTCGTCAACATCTCTACGGTTACGCAACCGTCTTTGCGCGGAAGAGGATTAGGCGACGCTCCGATGCCACGCCAATCGCTGGATTCGTTTTCCTATGGCAGCGGCGAAGGCGTGCGCAGGGGCAATGGTTCTGGCGTGATTGTTGACGCGCAAGGTTATATCCTGACCAACCATCACGTTATCGAAGGCGCCGACCGGATCAAGGCTAAACTCCATGATGGAACGGAATTGCCTGCGCGTGTCATTGGCAGCGACCGTGAAGTGGATTTGGCTGTCATCAAAGTAGATGCCCCTATGTCGTTAACGCCCGCGCGCTTTGGAGACTCTGAGAAGATGCGCGTAGGCGACTGGGTGTTGGCAATCGGCTCGCCCTTTGGGTTTGAGCAAACGGTTACGGCAGGCATCATCAGCGCGCGCGAACGCGATTCCAGCGAACTGTATAAAAAAGTCGGCTTTCAGTATTTCTTGCAAACAGACGCCGCCATCAATCGCGGCAATTCTGGCGGGCCGTTGATCAATCTGGCGGGCGAAGTAATTGGCATCAACTCTGCCATCGCAACCAGCACCGGAGATTACAATGGTATCTGCTTCGCGTTGCCATCGTCTGAAGCAATTTCGCTGTATAAACAGTTGATCAAAAATGGCCGCGTAGTTCGTGGCTTTTTGGGCGCAATGACCGATCGCGTAACGCCGCAAATCGCCAAAGTGTATGGTTTGCCGGTCAAGCACGGCGCAATTGTCAGTAATATCAGCGAAACCGTTGAAGTAGACGGCCAAACCGTTGAAAGTCCTGCGGCCAAAGCGGGCTTGAAACTCAACGACGTCATCATTGAATATCGTGGTCACCAGGTCAAAGATGACGCCGAATTGGTACGCCGCGTCGCTTCGACACCTGTTGGAACGACCGCACCGCTAAAGATCTTCCGTGACGGTCGTGAAATGGAGTTGCAAGTCTCCATCGGACGACGGCCCGGACGCGAGAAGGCAATGCCAGCCGCGGCGGCAGTATTGTTAACAGACGCAGATGAAGCGCCTCGTGGTCCCAGCATTGGATTGCGCATTGAGACACTGACGCAACGCCGCTTGCAGGAAAAAGAGCTTGGCGATCTACGTGGCGTTCTGGTTGTTCGTATTGAGCCCGGTAGTGTCGCTGAAGACGCTGGTTTACGATTGAATGATGTGATCGAATCGTTTAATCGCGATCCCATCAGAGACACGGATGAATTCAAGAGCAAGCTCGCCAGCCTGAAACCCAACGAACCTGTGGTGCTTCAGGTCTATCGTCAGAGCTTGGCTCCGAATCCGCGAATTTTTCTATCGCTGAATAAACCCTAAACTCCCTGGTCATCTGTCGTGGGCCAGTCGTTGGCGCCGATCACGTTCTTTTGGTGATTGTGCCGACACTGAAAACAGGTGGCTGCGGATTACCCACAACCGCACACACAACAAAGGAGAATCATGAATTTCCCCATTCGTTTGCCCCGAATTCTTGTGGTGTTTCTCGTTGCTGTCAGTTTACTTGTCGCCTTTTCAACAAGCTCTGAGGCCAAAAGCCGAAAAAAATCGCGCGCGGTATCGCAAGCCAAAAGCAGTTCCGGTAGACAAGCTAAATCGTCCCGTGGGCGTGTTCGTCGGGTGGTCGCTCGCCGCAGCAAGCGGGGCCGCACCAGATATGTGCGAGAACAGGCATATGAACCGGCTCCTGCCAATACCATCGTTCCCGATCAAATCGAAGTGATCGAATTCGGTGCGAGCAGTTCTTCTGCCGTGGGCCGCCTGCTGACTTTGCCTTCTCCCCAAAACCCTGCGAGCACGGATGTGTCAACGCCGCTCGTAGTTAGTTCCAAACGGCGCAGCGTCAACATTGATTCCGGTCGTGTCCAGCAAATTCAACAGGCGCTGGCGGCGCGTGGTTTTTACGCCGGAGAAATGACTGGCGCATACGATGAAAACACGATTGATGCGATGCGCCGTTTTCAAGCCAGCAATAGAATCCCCGCAACGGGATACCCCACAGCGCATGCGCTGAAGCGTCTCGGTTTGGGAACGTGGTAAGCATTTGCGGCTGACTAGCGATAAAGGTAAGCGCAGGGAGTGAAAGCGAATGACAGCTTGCTCCCTGCGTTCCCAATGGCAAGTTGGCTGAGGACGCATTGTGCGATTGCAGATTGAGACGGCCTCACTTCCGTCCCTTGGCTGTCATTTTGGCAAGCAGTCTGTTGCTGACAATTGCTTGCTGTCATCACCTCTTCAACGATTCCCTTGCAAAAACATTTCAAGACCAAAGCCAAGTTTTACAGCCAGAGATTTTTTGCTTTGTTCTGTACCTACCGTATAATCGCGTTGCTGTTGATCGTCAGCAATTCAATCTTCATTCAGGAATTACACCCAGGAATTACATCTGCTTTTTTGAACCGTCCTTCTCACAGTCTGTTGAGAAGCGTTCTCGGAGCAAACGAGCGCCTATTCAATGCGCACTGATTGGCAACCAAATCCGTCTGATTTTCAACTCTTCCTTCGTTGGCTAGACCCCGATCCAGATAAAGCCGCGCAGCGGTATGAAACCATGCGCAAGCATTTGATCGTGATCTTCAACAAGCGAAACTGTCATTTGGCAGAAGACCTTGCTGACGAAACCTTCAACCGCGTCATGCGCCGGTTGCCCGAGATGATTGAAGATTATGTGGGAGAACCCGCCCGATACATTGTGGTAGTTGCGCGAAATCTTTATTTTGAGTACGCCAAGCAAGTGGAACGACAAGAACCGCTGCCTGAAACCGATCACACCAAACTCGCCTCGCCAAAAACTGACGATGAAAAAGAGCGAGAGTACGCCTGTCTGGAACATTGTCTCAGCAAATTGACGCCCGAAAACCGGCGTCTGGTGCTTGGCTATTATCACGAAAACAAACGCGCCAAGATTGATCACCGAAAAGAAATGGCGACACAAATGGGTATTGCGATCAATGCTTTACGTATTCGTGCTCATCGGATTCGCGCGTCACTCGAGGACTGCTTGAAAGCTTGCCTGGAGAAACAAAAAGACTAGCGCCCTAAAGACAAGTGAAATGATTCCGCAAGCGAGCCCTTACCAATTCGGCAGAAAATTTCTCAAGAGGGCTGGGGATATGAAATGAAAGAGACGTTTGAACACGAAGCAAACTTACGGCGATATTTGCTCGCGGATTTACCGAACGAAGAACAAGAACAAATCGAAGCGCGCTTGCTGGTTGATAGCGCGTACCTCGAGCAGCTGGAAATCGTCGAAGAAGAACTGATTGACGCATATCTGCGCGAAAAACTCTCCCCTGCCGAACGCGCAAATTTCGAACAACAATTCCACACCACTCCCGAACGGCAAAAGAAACTGGCCTTGGCCAAAGTCTTGCGCGATCACTTACCGTCACTGGCAACGCAGGAAATCCCGGCCCCGAGCACATTCTCTCGCGTGCTCGAGTCATTGCAGCAGTTATTTGCGCCGCCTGTGCTGAAATTTGCCGCGGCTTCGCTGGTGCTTATTTTTGGCATCGGTGTCTGGTGGTTGGTAAACAACCAATCCGCGCCACGACAGGGACTGAACGCCTTGAACGCTGCCTACGGCGAAATGCGTCCGATAGAAGCGCGCATCACAGGTTTTTCATATGCGCCGTATTTGTCCGCTGGGAATAACAACGCGCTCAAAGTGAACTCTGCCAAGCTCAGTCTGGCCGACAAGATTTTTGACGATTTGGCCGACTCTGACCGCAGCCCCGCCGCCTTGCACGCGCTGGGCAAATTTCAATTGACGGAAAAACACTTCGACGAAGCGATCAAATATCTCACTGAAGGTTTGTCAGCCAATCCCCAATCCGCCGCGCTGCAAACCGATTTAGGCGTCGCCTTGCTGGAACGCGGCAAACTCGCGCCTGCAGCCAGCGCACAAGCGCAAGCAGATTTTCAAGCCAGCCAACAGCATCTGACTGAAGCCTTGCGTCTGTCTCCTGATTCTCTCGACGCGGCCTTTAACCTGGCGTTGCTCTATCAAGTGCGCGGTTCGTGGCGTGAAGCGACTGAGTCCTGGCAAAAGTATTTGGCCAAAGATGCAAGCTCGGCCTGGGCGACCGACGCGCGCCAATACCTGGAAATCGCCAAGCAAAATCTGTCGCGCTGACCGCTTAACGAATGCCCGTCAGCAAGGAAACAAACTCTTTGGCGGCAGAACTAAACACTTTTCCCTTGCGATGAATGATGCCAATGGGACGCGTAAACGTGCCTTCGCTGAAATCGCGCGCCACCAACATTTTGCTGCGCACTTCGTTTGAAACGGCGGTATCCGGCAAAATGGAAAATCCGATGCCGACTTCGACCGAACGTTTGATGGTTTCGATGTTGTCGAATTCCATGACGTAGTTGACCGCGACCTCGTGCTGCTTGAATAACCGATCTATCGCCTTGCGTGTAGGGATATCACGTTCAAATGCAATAAAGTCTTCTCCAACCAAATCCCGAAACCGAACCTCGCCCAACCTCGCCAACCGATGCTCCGGGCTACAAACAATCACCAGTTTGTCATGCCGGAATTCGATCACAGAGATATTCGGTTTGCGCAACGGCAAGGCCACAATCCCGAAATCAATCGTATTGTTCAAACAGGCCTCGTAAACCTTATCCGTGCGGCTGTATTCAATATGCACTTTGACATGCGGATGCGCCTTGATGAACTGTTTGACGTAAGGCGGCAGTTCGTGCAACCCAATGCTGTATACGGTCGCGACACGAACCATTCCTGAAACTGCCGCGCTCTGATCACGCATGCGCTCTTCCAGCGCCAGATAGCGCGCCAAAATCTCCTTACACTCTGCGTAAAAAACCTTGCCGATTTCCGTCAGCGCTACGCCTTGGCGTTGTCGTCGTTCGATCAACTGGCGGTCAAATCGCTGTTCGAGCATTTTGACCTGTTGACTGACGGCGGATTGCGAAATGAAGTTGCGGGTCGCAGCCTTGGAAAAACTGCCCGTTTCGATCAGGTCACAAAAAGTCTTAAGTGTTTCGATGTGCATACGTCGGATTATAAGGCGCGCTTATCTGGGATTTTAAGCGTTTGAATTTTACTTATCAGCGGAAGCTTGTTATCTTCTGCGACCTCAACGACAGAAATACTCCAACAATGAAGCATTTTGGGAGGCGAAATGGCAGCTTCTGCGGAAAGCTTGCGACCTTCGACCGCAGGCCTTTTGTTGCGCCTGTGGCAATCATCGCTAGGCAAAAAGTATGTGATGGCAATCACCGGATTGATTTTGTTCGGTTTTGTTGTCGTGCATATGTTGGGCAATTTGCAGTTTTTTGCCGGTCCGACGTTGCTTAACGAATACGCCGAGGCGTTGAAATCCAAACCGCCTGTGCTGTGGGGTGCGCGGCTAGTGTTGTTGTTATCGGCCGTCTTGCACATTACGGCAGGCGCGCAACTGGCAAACGCAAACAAACGCGCTCGTCCGGTGGCATACGCTAACAGCAAACCGCTGGTTTCGACCCTGGCCAATCGCACCATCATCATCAGCGGGTTGGTGATTTTGGCGTTCATTATTTTCCATTTGGCGCATTTCACCATCGGCTGGGTTGACCCGAATTATTTGGAATTGCGTGATCTGGTGGGTCGGCACGACGTGCACGAAATGATGGTGCGCGGATTTCAAAACCCTCTGGTTTCAGGCTTTTACGTGATCGCGGTGGCGTTAGTCGCGTTACATTTGAGCCACGGCGTCGCCAGCATCCTGCAGTCGTTGGGTTTGCGCAGCAAAAATACCGAGCCACATCTGAAGAAATTGGCGCTGGTCGCAGCAGCCGTTTTGTTCCTGGGCTTTTGCGCAATTCCCATTGCCGTTGTGACAGGCCTGATCCGCTAATGATTTTGGCAAGCGACATTGAAGTGAAACACTTATGAGCATCACTCTTGAATCCAAAATTCCGTCGGGGCCGGTCGGGTTGAAATGGTCGAAGTACCGGCAAGAAATGAAGCTGGTGAATCCAGCCAACAAACGCAAGTTTGACGTGATCGTTGTCGGTACGGGACTGGCTGGCGCGTCAGCCGCCGCCACGCTGGGCGAGCTTGGGTACAACGTCAAAGCGTTTTGCTTTCAGGACAGCCCGCGCCGTGCGCACTCCATCGCCGCGCAAGGCGGCATCAACGCGGCCAAGAATTACCGTAACGACGGCGATTCGGTCTTCCGACTGTTTTACGACACGATCAAAGGCGGTGATTTTCGCGCGCGCGAAGCCAATGTGCACCGTCTGGCTGAAGTCAGCGTTAACATCATTGATCAGTGCGTCGCCCAGGGTGTGCCCTTTGCACGCGAATACGGCGGATTGCTCGACAATCGTTCGTTTGGCGGTGCGCAGGTTTCGCGCACGTTCTATGCACGCGGACAGACGGGACAGCAATTGCTGATCGGGGCGTATCAGGCGCTTTCCCGGCAAATTCAGGCCGGCACCGTCAAGATGTATGCGCGCACCGAGATGCTCGACATCGTACTGGTTGATGGTCACGCCAAAGGCATCATCACGCGCGATCTGGTCACCGGCAAAATCGAAGCTCACGCAGGCGATGCAGTCGTGCTGGCCACGGGCGGTTACGGCAACGTGTTTTACCTTTCGACCAACGCCAAAGGCTGCAACGTGACTGCCACCTGGCGCGCGCACAAAAAAGGCGCGTTGTTTGCCAATCCTTGTTACACGCAAATTCACCCGACCTGCATTCCGGTCAGCGGCGATCATCAGTCAAAACTGACGTTGATGTCGGAAAGCTTGCGCAACGACGGGCGCGTTTGGGTGCCTAAGAAAAAAGAAGATTGCGGTAAAACGCCGCATCAAATTCCGGAAAGCGACCGCGATTATTACCTCGAACGCAAATATCCCAGCTACGGCAACCTTGCCCCGCGCGACATCGCTTCGCGCGCAGCCAAAGAGGCCTGCGACAAAGGCTTGGGCGTTGGTCCCGGTGGACGCGGCGTATACCTGGATTTCTCCGCTTCGATCAAACGGCTGGGCCGCAACAAGATCGAAGAGCGTTACGGCAACCTGTTCGAAATGTACGAACGCATCACGGGCGAAAACGCTTACGAACAGCCAATGCGCATCTATCCTGCCATCCATTACACGATGGGCGGTTTGTGGGTGGATTACGAATTGATGAGCAATGTGCCGGGTCTGTTCGTCATCGGCGAAGCCAATTTCTCGGATCACGGCGCGAACCGTTTGGGCGCGTCTGCCTTGATGCAAGGGTTGGCTGACGGTTATTTCGTGCTGCCGCAAACCATCGGCGGATATTTCGCCACGAACAAGAACGGCAGGCCCACAGCGGATCATCCTGAATTCAAAAAGACGCTGGAAGACGTCAACACGCGCATCAACACGTTGCTTTCGATCAAAGGCAAACGCACAGTCAGCGATTTTCACCGCGAACTGGGCAAGCTGATGTGGGACAACGTCGGTATGGCGCGCACCGAAGCCAGTTTGAAACAAGCGCTGCAACGCATTCCCGAAATCCGCGCGGAGTTCTGGGAAAACGTCAATGTGCTGGGCGACGGGAACGAACTCAACCCGGCATTGGAACACGCCGGGCGCGTTGCGGACTTTTTGGAATTTGGCGAGTTGCTGGCGTACGACGCGCTGCAACGCGAAGAATCCTGCGGCGGCCATTTCCGCGAAGAATATCAGACCGAAGATGGCGAAGCGCTGCGCAATGACGAGAAGTATGCGTATGTCGCGGCCTGGGAATACAAAGGCGTAGATCAATTCCCCGTGCTGCACAAAGAGTCGTTGGTCTATGAAGAAGTTCATATGACGCAACGCAGCTACAAGTAATTTTCAGTTAGTAGTCAGCGGTTGGCTGCTGGAAAACCCTAGACTTGCTTGTGACGGTGGTTGATCGCTGACTACTTTAATTTCGTTCCGCATCGGCGCGGAATACGACTCAGACTTTTGGGGAGAGCAAAGCAATGAACCTGACATTGCGTGTCTGGCGGCAAAAGAACGCAAACACACCTGGTCAGTTCGTCACGTACCAAGCGCAAGACATCAGTCCGGATATGTCGTTTTTGGAGATGCTGGACGTTGTCAACGAAGTGCTGATCAAACGAGGCGAAGAGCAAATCGCGTTTGACCACGATTGCCGCGAAGGCATTTGCGGCATGTGCAGCCTGGTTATCAACGGTGCGCCGCACGGCCCGTTGCCGCACACGACGACCTGCCAATTGCATATGCGTTCGTTCAAGGATGGCGACACCATCACCATCGAACCGTGGCGCGCCACGCCTTTTCCCGTGCTGAAAGATTTGGTGGTGGATCGGGCCTCGTTTGACCGTGTGATCCAATCGGGAGGCTACGTTTCGGTTTCAACCGGCGGCGCGCCTGACGCCAACGCCCTGCCGATTCCCAAAGATAGCGCTGACAAAGCATTTGATGCGGCGGCTTGCATTGGCTGCGGCGCGTGCGTGGCGGCTTGTAAGAATGCTTCGGCGATGCTCTTTGTCGCGGCCAAGATTTCGCATCTGAGCTTGTTGCCGCAAGGCAAAGTCGAAGAAGAACGCCGTGTGCTGAACATGGTGGCCAAAATGGATGAAGAAGGCTTTGGCAATTGCACCAACATCGGTTCGTGCGAAGCGGCCTGCCCGAAAGGCATCTCGCTCGACAACATTGCTCGCATGAACCGTCTCTATTTGAAAGCGTTGCTCAAGAGCAACCTATAACACTGAATCCCTCCTGGAATCTTTTTACTCCCCAAGGCTGCGCAACAGGCCAGCCTTGGGGATTTCTTTTTTCTGCGGTTACTTGGCGCTTCCCTCACCCAAAACAATCTTTGCCACTTCGGCGACAAATGCGCGCGGACGCCGTTTCAGCTTGGCAAAATCGTCTGTATTCACCTGTATGGCGATGGCGGTTTTGTAGTCCGGGAAATATTCCATCTCTGACAAATAGCCGGGAAACCAACCGCCGTGCCCATAGCTGACGCCCCAGGCGCTTTCGCGCACTTGAACGCCCAAACCGTATTTGTCGCCGCGTCCGGTTTTGGCTGGCACAGCGTTCAGCAAATCTTCCTGCGAAGCTGGATCAAACAGTTTGCCGTCATACAACGCTTTGGCCCAGCGCGCCAAATCCTGCGCCGTCGAAACAAAGCCGCCGCCACACCATTCCATCTGCGGATTGACGACGAATTTCCCCTCAACGAGAGTACGTCCCGAAAATCCAAAAGGGCTGTTTTCTGCCACATAACCGGGAATCAATCCCGCCAGCACGCGCCTGTCTGATGGCGAAGTCTCTTTCAACTTCAGCGGCTGCAACAAACGGCGTTCAACCTCGCCGTACACGGTTTTGCCGGTCGCGCGCTCAAAAATCATGCCGACCAGAATGTAATTCGTATCGGCGTACGACCAACCTTTCCCTGCTTCAAACAACGGCTGACGATCCAAAATGAACGCCACCAATTCTTCCGGCTTCCAAATCTTGTCTGGCTGTTCGCGCAAAACTTTGGTGAAATCCTTATGCAAAACGTGTTCGGGAATGCCGCTGGTGTGATTCATCAGCATGCGCAAGGTGATGTCACGCGCATTCGGCAATCGGGCAAACCACGGCTCTTTGCCCAGCCATTTTTCGATTTTGGCATCGAGGTCGAGCACGTCTTCTTCGACGGCTTGCAGAGTGATGGCGGAAACGAACGTCTTGCCAATGCTTCCCGCCAGCATACGATCCGCCGGTTTCAAGGGGCGCTGGCTTTCCAGATCAGCAAAGCCGACAGAAACGCTCCAGGCTTTGCCATCAGGCGGACAGATGCCGACGTTCAAGCCGGGAAACTCCGCTTCCTTGCGCAATTCCAGCAACCGCGTCTGAATGCGTTTGGCCAAATCCGTGCGGCTTTGTGTTTGCAGTGGCGTTTGCGGTTTGCTTTGCGCCGAAGCCGTCAACTGCGTGATGACAGCCAGGCTTCCCAGCAAAAACAACACGCCAAAACAAAGCGCGCGTCCAGTCCGATGTCTCATCTGCTTACTCTCCTGATTTTTTCTGCTCCGGTGGCAAAGGGCTCGTCACGTCAAACACGATGCGCCAAAGGCCTTGCGCGTCGCGCTTCCAAATACGGGTGTAATAGCCTTTCTCGTTGCCACTGAGTTCGTATTTGCCATAGCTATACCCGAGTTCGCCCGAACGCGCGACCTCAGCTTTGATCGTTTCTCCGCTCAGCGCGCCAGCTGGTTCGCGCAGCCAGTCTTTCGCATTCCGAATCACCCGGTTGCGACGATAAAGCCGCGCGGCTTCGTGCAGGTATTTCTGCCAGCCTTTGCCCTCTTTTGCCAGAGTGAAAAAGTCGCTCTCAGCTTTCAGCAAGGACCGCAACGAGGTTTCGCCATTTTCGCCCGCTGGCACTTTGGCATGCCATTGCGGCGCGCGTTGGTACGGCGTATCAAGTGGAGCAAACGCTGTTTCCAGTGGTACACCTAAATCCACGATCACACGCCAATCGCCATTGGCCTGCTTCTTCCACACTGAAAAGAATAATCCGTGACTGGCAGGACGCTGTTGCGGCGTGTTATCAGTCGTCAGGGTAGGCCCGGTCGAATAACCAAGTTCGCCAGAAGCGGCAACATCGCCGTAAACCGGCGCCCAGTTGAGCGTAAGCGGCGGTTTCCCTATCACCGGCGGTCGTTTGCCAAACGCTTCTTTGGTATTGGTGGGATGCGGCAAAAAGTTAATGCCATCGTCGGCAAAAAATTTGATGAACGAGTCGCGCACATTGTGCTCGACGCAGTATTTGGCAAAGTCGCGTTCGGCCTGAATCAGACTTTGCAAAGCGACGGGATAATTGTTTTCCTGTGGCCAGACAGTTGCGACCAACAAACTGCACAACATAGCCAGCGAGAGCATGTTTTTCATGGCGTGTCCTTCTCAGATGATATGTGTTTTGAGCCAGGCGGCAGCACCGCCGTCAAACAAGAAGATACGCCGAACCAAATAAAATCGGCTGTGCGAGAAAGGGCTGATTGATAACTTTTACAAGTTTTTACAGCCCCCGCCAACGCACAGCCGAAGAGTTGTTCAGTACCGCCTACTTCGCCGCAGGCAATTTGAATTGCGCGTCATCCACTGCAACATTGTGTTTGATTTCAGTGAATTTACGCGTCGAAGAGTAGTTCGTATCCAGATAGGAAGTTTTGATCGCAAAGGGAACTTTGACGCCATCTACATCGCGGTAATCTTCATAATCGGTTTGTTCGGGGTCAAGTCCGATGACCGTTTCGGTCAGCACGACACGGCGCACCAGCAAGCCCGATTCTTTGTCGAAGAAATACCGCACACGGCGCTTGTCTGGCCAGGCCCCGCGCAAAACGACCACATCACGGCCATTGATTTTTTCTGCGCCGCCATACGCCAACCGCAGCGCAGGCGAACTAAACAGCGTCACATCCAAACTGGCAGCCAGTGATCTGCCGCGCGCCAGATCAACGCTGTCCATCGCGCGGTCTTCGCGGGAATTTTTCAGCCAACCGGCAACGCCGTTCAGCTTCTGCGTCGTTGCGCCTTGCGGCAAATTCACGCTCAAGGCGTATTTGTCAGGCGCGGCAAAGCTGATCTCAAGCGGAAAGCTCTGCCCGCTTGCCGCCACGCTGACGCCTTTGATAACGCGCGTTTTGACCTTATCAAGCGCATCTTTTCCGCCCACTGCGGCGAAGTACTTGGCCAGGATGTCTTCGGCTTTGGGGGCGGGGCCGCTGGCAGCAGCGCCGCCTTGCGGTTGCACGCGTGGCAACGGTGGAATGCTTGTCGGGTGATCATGGCCTTGATGGCAGGTATAACAAGTCACCTGTGGACGACCATTGAAATTCGCCTTGTTGATCTCCAATGTCATGGTGATCATCCGGCGAGCAATCTTCTTGTGGTTGTTGTCGTCTTTCTCAAATTCCCATTGGTCGCCAGTTCTGACGTGACAATCGGCACAGCCCATTCCCAGAGTCGCGCTGATGTAATTCATCAACGGGCGCATCTGTGCCGCGGGCAGGCCTTTCAATGCCTGAATGTTTTTGTACTTTTGTTCCATCAACTCTTCGGTTGGCGCAACGGCAGGTGTTTGCGCCTGTTGCACGGCAGGCTCGGTCGGTTCGTTTGCCTGGGTGGTGAGTGTCACGCGACCGGCGAAAAACACAAAGAGCGCCAATCCAAACGCAACGATCATTACACCGCGTTTGACACGGTTTTGCAGCATGAGTTTCCTCCTGAGTGGGTAAATTGGGTATTTTTTCTTTTCCAAGAAGTGACGTGCAGGCACATCATAACGCATCTTTGCGCCAGACTCACGGTTTGATGTCCAACGTTGCCGTCGCTACTGGCAGATCGCCAAAATACAGACGTAACGCGGTTTCGCCCGTGACAGTACCGTCGGGCAATTGTGCTTCGACCTGATGCAAAGCGTTGCCCGCCAGATACACCACGCTGAGCGGCGTGATTTCGGCATTGCCAATCTGAAGCCGCACATTGTCTGTCGCAGCAGATTCCGCGACATCTTCAACCAAAATCAAAAGCCGCGACTTCGGGCCTTGGGCAAAAATATCAGTGCCTTTGTCGTGCGCGTTCATGATCGTACCGATTTTGGGCGGCGGCGGCGGCAATGCGACAAACGCCACCTCAACCGGCGAAGAAACTGCGGCTCCCAACTGAACAAAAACAGGTTTTATGCCGGGCAAAAAACCATTGGGGACACCGATTTCTACCTGCGTCAGGCCGTCAAGCGGCACAGCAAGTTCTGCTTGCAAGGCTGGCGCAAAATTGTTGCCAATCGGGCCAACGTATCTGGGTGCAACCGGTTCAGTTCCCAATAACAACCGCAACGAATTGCAATCCGCCAGTTCCCGGCCCAAGCCAGAAACGATCACCGTCAACGAAGCGCGGCTTCCTGCCACTGGAATCTGTTTGTCTTGCGCGTCAAAGGTACAGCCGAAATATTCGATCACAGGCGCAACGCGTGCGTTCGCTAAAACCGGCGTGACAGGTTTGCGCATCGTTGTCCAGCAATACTGCGTGCCCGCACCGAAAATACTGATCAATTGTGCGCCAACGCTGCGTGCGAATTCGCGCAAGGCGCTTTCGGGGAAAGACGCGCCGCTCCAGGTATCTTTGGCAAGCTGATCAAAGTCAGACGTCACAATGCTGCTTGTCTGAAACTTGCAAACGCCCCCCGGCGCAAGCACGCGCCAGGCTTCGCGCAAATTTGAAGCGATAACTTCTGCGCTGGGTACGTGTTGAAAGACGAACGCCGACAAAATCAGATCAAAAGACGCATCTGGCAATGCGCGAAAATCCACGCCGTTGGTTTCGTAAAGATGTACGTTCGCCTGTCCTGCCAATCGGTTTTGGGCTTGGCGAATCATCTCTCCCGAAACGTCTACGCCGGTGATGTCTCCAAACACTTGCGCCAGGTGTTTGGTCATGCGGCCAGCGCCACAGCCGATTTCGAGCACGCGCAAGGATTGCGGCGCACGTCCCCAGGTCAACAGCGGCAGTTCCGCCAACACCAGGCGCTCGACTTCCACGCGCCCGCTCTGATCAAACTCTTCTTCGCTTTGCTGCAAACGCAACGTGTTGATAAACCACTTGGCGTCTCCGCGCGCGCGGTCATCCCAATCGCGCTTCATCGAGTCAGCAACCACTTCCAACCGTGGAGCCGTTTGTCGTTGTTCCTGTTCACTCATAATTTGTTTGAGACCGCAGCCTCAGGTCAGACTGTTGCGATCTGTCAGCCGTAAAAAGACATCTTCCAGATTTGAAGGCCGCAGATAGGTTTCGCAATCTTCGTAATGATGTAAGAGCGGAGCCAGCTCTTCAGAAGAAGCGGCAAAGTAAAAATGCGTTGACCCGCGACGTTCCGCAATGACGTGCGGTATGTGATCGTGTAACGGGCGTCCATTGCAACCGCGAGCTTCCAGCGCAAAATGTCGCGCGTGTTCCTCAATCAATTGTCGCGGCGTCCCACGAACCAAAATCTTGCCTTGATCCACGATCAGCAACCGGTCGCAAAGCTTTTCCGCTTCGTCCATGTAATGCGTCGAAAGCAGAATCGTCAGCCCTTTGCCGCGCAATTCGCGCAACTTTTCCCACAACGCATAGCGCACGTGTGGGTCCAGTCCCGTCGTCGGTTCGTCCAGAATCAATATTGTGGGATCATTCAACAGCGCACGCGCAATCATCAAACGCCGTTTCATTCCGCCGGACAATTCATCAATGCGCACATGGCGTTTGTCTTGCAATCCCGCGAATGCGATCAATTCATCGGCACGCTGTTCCGCGTCGGGGCGTGGAATGCGAAAGTAACGCGCATAGACCAACAGATTGTCGCGCACGTTCAAATCCGGGTCGAAGTTGTTTTCCTGCGGCACCACACCAACACGCGCCTTGATCGCGCGCGGGTCTTTGGTAACGTCCAGCCCCACCACACGCAACGAACCGGCGGTCAGCGGCGTGCGGCAGTAAATCATGCGCATCATCGTGGATTTGCCTGCGCCATTCGGCCCCAACAAACCAAACGCTTCGCCATAACGCACATCAAAACTGACCCCATCCACCGCGCGCAATTCGCCATACGATTTTTGTAAATTCTCCGCCTCGATGGCGAAGCTCGTCTCAAGATTTTTTTCCATGGCGTCTAAATTTTTCGACTTTCCCGACAACCTTCTCCTCTAAGAGCACGCATAGTTGACGCTGACAATACGATTGATCCCTAGCAGGATCAACACAGAGGAATTTACAACCTGGGAGGTAAGTACAAAATGAAACGATCGTCTCTCTTTGCCGTTTGCTTGTTCGCTATTTTGCTGGTGTCGGGGGCTGCGGCGCAAACGCCTGCGCCGACAGGCCAAAATCCAGGAAACAAGCGGCAGGCGCGCGAGCGCATGAAACAAATGGATACCAATCAAGATGGGCAGATTTCGCGTGAAGAATGGAAAGGCAATCCGCAAATTTTTGACAAGGTGGACAAGAACAACGACGGCCAGTTGTCACAGCGCGAAGCGATGAAAGCGGGTCGTGCCGGGCGCGAAAAGCTGAAACAAATGGACGCCAACCACGATGGTCAGATTGTGCGCGAAGAATGGAAAGGCAATCCGGAAGCGTTTGCCAGATTCGACGCCAACAACGACGGAATCCTGTCGAAAGAAGAGCTCAAACAACGCCGTCGCAACAATTGACGGTTTCACTTTTTCAGTGGCGAAGCGTGAAGGATAAAGGAGTATTTGAACAGGGACAGGGAGCGACGTCTTCTTTGCCCTTCACCTTCCCAAGTTTGGGCGAGCCACGTCTCGTGCCTTCCTCAAGCGCCTACCGCGCAAACGCTTGAGCGCTCTTTGATGCTGCCAGGAACGTGTCGCTGATTCTGGCGGCGCGGAGACGGAAACTCGACCGAAGCAGTCAGCCGTCAGGAGTCAATCTGTAGTAAGGATTGAAACCTGACGGCTGACTGCGTTTACGCAGCACATCTCAGAAACTGCGCGCGGTCTTACGCCGCAAATTTGCCAAAGTGCGCGCGGAATTCAGTCGGCGACAGATTGGCCGCTTTGGCCAATCTGTCCAGCCAGTCGGCATCCGTAAAATCGCTTGGCTTCAGCCGTACCATGTAATCACGCGCCACTTGATAGCTTTCGTTGCTCACGTCCACAAAACGCTGTTTGCCTTTGCCGGTTTGCGGATCAAGCAAATCTTCAAACGGCACTGGCGTGAATTCGCCATTTTGCATGGTGATCAATGCGCCGCTGCCGCCCGCCTGCAAATACTTCACTGCGGCATAGCCCAAATCGCGTGCGTGTTCGCCGTCGTAAGGAATCGGCGGGGCGCAACGCAATTCATAACCAATCGTTTTATCCACAATGGTGACTTTGACGCCGCGGCTTTCCAGACGCGCCTGCACTTCGCTTTTCACTTTGCGGCCCAGGTCAATTTCGGCCACGCGAATGTGACCTTGCGCATCACGATCCACATCTTCCAGGTCCTTCACTTCTTCCAGGCTGAAGCGTTCCGCCAGGGCTTCTGACAGCAACACAACGCCATAGCCCTTGCCCATCGCGCGACGTTTGATGATGGTGCCTTCGACGATGTCGCAAATGTCGCTCAGCGAGATGGTCTCTTGCGGAAACTCTTCGGGAATGATCGTGCAAGTCGCGCTGGCCGCCGCACCGATGCCCAGCGTCAGATGCCCGGTCGGACGTCCCATCGTCACGCCGATGTACCAACGGCCAGTGGTTTTGGCGTCTTCCATCAAACTTTTGACAATGCCAACGCCGACGTGACGCGCAGTTTCATACCCCAGCGTGGTCAACTCTTGCGGCAATCCCAAATCGTTATCAATGCTTTTCGGAATCTGCACGACTTTGATCGCGCCGCCGGATTTCTGCCCAATAGCTACGGAACTGGCCACCAAATCGTCGCCGCCGATGGTAATCAGCCCTTCGATTTCCAGCTTCTTCAAGGCCGCCAGGGCGTTTTCCAATGCCGCCTCATCGTGCGCAACAGCCGTACGCGAAGTGCCCAGCAGACAACCGCCATCCAGGTGAATGCGCGAAACTTCGTCGTGCGTCAGTTCGTGCTGTTCGTCGGTGTATCGTTGCGCCAACCATTCAAAACCATCGTGGAATCCCACTGCCGTACAACCACCATCCAATGCTTCGAGAGCGACAGCAGAAATCACGCCGTTGACGCCGGGCGCAGGGCCTCCGCCCACCAAAATGCCAAGTTTCTTAATTGCCATAACCTTTGAATCTCATCTCTGAAATCTTAAGTCCTGAAGCTTGCTCCAGGATTTCGCCTTCCCACGTTTGCTGACACACAGCCGCCACGTCAGGCGAATTTTCGTTTCAATTCATCGAGCGTCAGATTGCCCGCTTGCGCCAGCTTCTCTGCCCAGCCAGAGTTTTCGAAGTCTTTGTAATCCAGGCGCAGCATGTATCCGCGTGCGACGCGATAGTTTTCGCTGGCCGGGTCTACGTTGCGAACCCGCGTTTTGCCCGTGCTTGGATCGCGGATGTCTTCAAACAACAACGGCACCAGTTGTCCGTTTTGAACGCTGACCATCGCACCGCTGCCGCCTGAAACCAAAAACCGGATCGCCGCGTTGCCCAGCTCGCGGCAATAATGCATGTCAAACGGGATCGGATCACAGCAACGCAATTCATAGCCGATGTTTTTGTTGCTGATCGGCAAACGGATGCCGCGCTGCCGGAACCGGCCTTCCAATTCGACTTTGACTTTGCGCGCCAGATCAATTTCAGCGAAACGAATGTGGCCGTGGTCGTCTTTTTCCACGTCCATCAGATCATCCATATCGCTCGGGTCGAGCTTTTCGATCAAGCCCTCGGCCAGCACGGCCACGCCATACTGACGGCCTTGCGCGCGGCGCTTGATGATTGCGCCTTCGATGATGTCGCAAATTTGCGAGAATTTGACCGTCGGCGCTGTGAACTCTTCGCGAATGAGCGTCAAGGTTGCGCCTGCGGCTTTGCCAATGCCCAGCGCGAGATGGCCAGCCTGGCGTCCCATCGCAACCACAATGTACCAACGCCGCGTTGCGCGCGCGTCTTCCATCAGATTCTGCACGAGTTCGACGCCCACGTGACGCGCAGACTGAAAGCCGAAGGTCGGAATGTGCGCGGGCAACGGCAAATCGTTATCAATCGTTTTGGGCACGTGCACCGTGTGAATGTCTGAGCGCGCCGCGACTGTGCTCGACGAAAGCGCGGTATCGTCGCCACCGATGGTGACCAGGTGCGTCACACCCAATTCCTTGAGCGTATCCACGACGGCTTTCATGGATTCTTCGGATTTGGTCGGATTTTCGCGCGCCGTGCCGAGCATCGAACCGCCACGCAAATGAATGCGCGACACATCGTCAATTGTCAGGCGGCGAGCATGCGAAGTATCGCGCTTCACCAACCACTTGAACCCATCCTGCACGCCGATCACCTCAAAGCCTTCGTTGATCGCTTTGATCGTCGCCGAGCCAATAACCGAATTGATGCCGGGCGCAGGTCCGCCCCCGACCAGAATTGCTAACTTTCCTGCGGATGACATTGCTTGTTCTCCTGAAGTGATAGACCAAAGGCGAGAAGTAAAGGGGATTGTACTCAAGCCGACGTGGTTTGACCAGCTTGCCGCTCATCTGCAGGCCGCGCAGTGCACCTTTGCCACCATAAAAAGAAAAGAGAGGAGAAAAATTCTACGCTCTCTCCTCTCTTCCTTTGTTTTGCGATGGTCTTGTCACGAACTCTACAGCAGCCTTAGCTTGGCGATACCGCTTCTTCCAGTTTGAAGCTCAAACTGTCGAGCACGGATTTGCCCACTTTATAAACACCACTTTTGCCTTCGACACGGACATACACGTTGTCGCCATCGGCAGAGGAAACTTTGACCACGGTTGTCTTTCCATCCTTGTAGGTCAGGCGCACTTCCACCGCCGGTTTGGCCAGCTTGGCCGCCGCCGCAGCAGACGGTTTGTCCATGACTTCAGTGGCTTTGGTTTCCAGCGGATCAAACAATTTGAAGGTAAACGCGTCCTTCCCTTTCTTATCCGCCGGTTCGTCCACAATCCATTTCTCGTCTTTCTTTTCGGCGCTGATGGTTGTATTCGGATTCCTGATCCAAACTTTGGTCAGTTCGTCGCGGTTGAGTTTGAGGATGTCTTTGCTGCGCAGACTATCCAGCTTGGTGTTGAGCTGATCAAACACCGACGATGCGATTTTGTATACGTCGGCACGGTCAGACACTTTGGCGTAATACAAATCGTCTTTGCGGGAAACCAACAAGACCCGGTCAGTGCCCGTCGTCAGTTTCGCGCTGACTGTGATCTTGGGTTTATCCAACGCGTATTTGGCCAGATCATCGCCCGGCAAGAACTCTTCGCCCTTGGCCGACGCCAGCTCGCTCAGCAATCCGCTAACAGCAGTGCTATCCGCATCGGCGGCCACTGGCGCTTGAATCACCCAATCAGCGTCTTTCTTGCCCAGTTCGAAACTGCCGTTTTCATTGTTGATGCGCAGCGAAGCCAGTTCGTATTGCGTTGCCCCAAACACTGAACGGTCACGCAAATCGTTCAACGATTTGTCGGTGTTGGTCAGCAAAGAAGACGGAACCATCGCCACATTTTGCCCACCATCAACCTTGGCATAGGCCGAAGAACCAATCACGTCTTTAGCGCCAAGCTCAACACGATGCGTTTCGCCGTTTTTCAGCTTGATCTCAAGCTTGACCGCCGGTTCGGTCAAACCGTAACTCTTCAGTTCATCGGCAGAGGCGCTAAATTCGCGTTCGATGCGCGCGCTGACCACATCGCCGATCAACGAATTCAAGGCGGAGTCGTCAGCCACGGCATTGATCGGTTGCGTGATCAGCCACTTGCCGTCCTTGTTTTCCAAACTGATGGTCTGGCCTGCGCGCGTCACGCTCAACGCTGTGATGTCTTCGCGCTGGAATTTGAACGCCGGTTTGGTTTCATCCGGCGTTTCGTCACGCGGTTTGCCAGGTTTGATTTCGAGGAAGTAAACGGCTGCGCCCGCGATGACCGCAGCCAACAAGATCAAAAGCGTACTTCGTTTCATAACAGTTTTTAGAGACACAAGTGCGCTTGCCTAAACACAAGCGCACTCGAATTAACTCGCTTAACGGCGCTTCCACCAAATGTAAGCGCCTGCGCCCAACACCAATAACGGCAGAATCAGCACACATCCCCAAAAGAACGTGCGTTGCTGACTTTCGCTCATCATCACGCTGCGATTGGTTGCCGTTTTGGCGCGAATGGAGATGAGGTCTTCTTCTTGCGCCAGCCAGCCCACTGAGTTCAGGAACAAATCATAGTTGAGCTGAAAACGAGCGAAACCATTCACCGCGAAATCCGAGTCGCCAATCGCGACCAGGCGCGCTTCTTTGCCACCGACATTCCTGGTGCCGGTGACACCCAACGTCAGCGGACCTTTGATGTCTTTTCCTTCTTCAAATTGCACTTCCTGACCGGATTTCACGCCGCCCGTTTTGGCGAAGCTTTGCTCGGACGTCGTCAGCAACGAAGTCGTGTTTGCCCCACCAGTGCCGCCGCTGCTGATTTTCAGCGCACGCGCCATAGGGAAAATGGTTCGCTGCCCGGTCAACCCTCTCGTAATGGGGCTTTGGCCATAATTCGACACCAGCAGATAACCCGGTCCCCCACCAAACAACTGACTCACCACGCTGAAATCCAGTGCGAGGTTGTCCGTGACTTCCACGTTCCAGGTCTTGAGCACATCATCCAGGCCCGTTTCCGTTTCCGGATCGAGCAAGAACATGGCCTTGCCACCGGCATCCAGATACTTGCCGACGCCAGCGGCTTCGGGCGGGAAGAATGGCTGTTTCGGGCCAGCCACAATCAACACCGAACACTCAGCCGGAACTTGTCCGTCTTTGACCAGGGAAACAGACTTGATGGTGTAGTTCTCGTTTTTCAGCCGTTTGTCTATGGTGGCATAGCCTTGCCCGTCGGTGCCAGCCAGGTCTTTTTCGCCGTGCCCTTCCGTAAAACAAACGGTCTTCAGCGTGTCGCGCGTGACTTTCAGGATTGCATTGGTAATGTCCTGTTCCGTTGCGCCTTGGGCGCGCTCGCTACGATCGCCGCAGATAACCAGAATATCTCCTGGCCCCTGAAGTTTGTCTTTATACTGCCGAGCCACTTCCAATTTCTGCTGCGGGTCAATCCGCTCATACGAGATGCGCTTGCTGACGTATTTGTATTCCGCCATCAAATCCGCCAGTTGCGGGTCTTCGTTTTTGTCAAAACGAAGGACTTTGACGTCTTTTTGCAACGCACCAACGATTTTCTTGGTTTGGTCGGAAATTGAATACAGCCCTTCAGCTGTCAGGTCGAAGCGTTTGTGATGACGATAACCCAGGAAATTGGCGACAGCGAGCAAACCGATCACGCCCACGGTCAGCAGCGCCGTGTTGGCTCCCAAGCGTCCGCCACGTCCGCTGAAAAACGCCTTGATCGCACCGAAGTTCAGCACCAGCGACAGCAGAAACAAAACGCCGCCGACCGCCACCAAACTGATGTTGAACCAGCCCCACATCTCCTGAATCAGATGCCGGAAATAACCCGCCAAAGCCATCGCCGCACCGACAAAGCCCGCGAGTTTCGAGATTTCTTCACGATTGATGTTCATATGATTTGAATGCCGATTGCCGAAAGCTGAGCAGCACAATCGCTCAGCCGCGACGGATTAAGCCCTGCGCCAACGCATCGAATCGAGATTCCGCAACGTCAGAAACACGCCCAGCGCCGCCATCGAAACGTAAAAGATGATCGAGGAAGTATCTATCACTCCCTGCGCAAAGGTTTCGTGATGCTGCAAAATCGAAAGGTATTTGAAGACTTCGCCGACGGCGCTGCTGCTGTTGCGCATGGTCAAATCCAGGAACAGCAACATCAGAAAGATCACGAACGTCACCACTCCGGCGATGATCTGGTTTTCCGTCAGCGAAGAAATGAATGACCCAATCGCAATCAGGACTGCGCCCAACAGGAACAAGCCCAAATAGCCCGACCACATAATGCGCCAGGGCATCGCCGGTTCGCTGAATTGGCCCATCACGAAATGGTAGATCAACGTCGGCGCCAGCATCAGCGCAAAGAATGACAACGACGCCAGGAATTTGCCGAGCACAATCTGCAATTCCGTAATTGGCGAAGTCATCAGCATTTCCATCGTGCCGCGTTTGCGCTCTTCGGCATAGACGCCCATCGTCAACATCGGCAACAGCAGCGGCATGACATAGGTGCCGACAAAGCCCACGAACTGGCGAATGACCAGCATCGGCACGTCAATGTCGGGCGGCGGTCCCATGCGTTGTTGCATCGCGGCCATCATGGCGCTCTGCATAACAAACGAAAGGATCAGCGAAAACACCAGCCCGGTCGCCACCAGAAAAAAGCCGATGACGATGTAAGCAATCGGCGAGACGAAATATCCGTTCATCTCACGGCGATAAATGGCAAGAATACTTTTCATCGGAAACAATTCCTCTAAATCAGAATACGCGACATTGGTGTACGACAAAGTCAGGACGCCAATATTCATCAGAATGTTTCAGTGTCGCGTGTTCTGATAACGGCTGTTACGATTTAGACAAAACCGCACGCTTAAGCGGCTTTTTCTTCGGTTGTCAGTTGCATGAAGATGTCTTCCAGGCTCAAGGAAACGGCGCGCAATTCCAGTAGGTCAAAGCCTTCCTTGACGATGCGCGCTGCGATCTCGGGCCGCAGATCAGTCCCCTGCTCGCTTTCGATCATAAACGCGCTCAAGTCACCGCTCGCCTCTCCCTCACGCTCCACGCGAGAGATCCCCTCCAGAGCCGACAACGAACCAGGCAAACCATTGCCGCCACCGCGCACAACGACGCGCACGCGTTCGCCGCCTTTGAGTTGCGTCGTCAAATTCGACGTCGTATCAATCGCCGCAATTTTGCCGCGATTGATGATGACAACGCGGTCGCAAGTCATTTCGACTTCGGGCAGGATGTGCGTGGAAAGAATGATGGTGTGTTCGCCCGCCAAATCCTTGATCAGCTTGCGAACCTCTTTGATCTGGTTCGGATCAAGTCCGACGGTGGGTTCGTCCAGAATGACCACATCCGGGTTATGCACAATGGCCTGGGCAATGCCGACGCGCTGTTTGTATCCGCGCGAAAGCTTTTTGATCAACCAGTCCTTGCGGTCGGCGATATTGGTCATCTTCATGGCCGCTTCGACGCGTTTGCCGACGTCCCCCGCAGCCACGCCTTTGATGCGGGCCACAAACGCCAGGTAATCGCCCACGGCCATATCCGGGTACAAGGGCGGTGTTTCGGGCAAATAGCCAATGCGCTTGCGGACTTCCATCGACTGTTCAAACACGTCGAAACCAGCAATGCGGGCCGTCCCGCCGGTCGCCGGTAAATAGCCCGTCAGAATGCGCATGGTCGTCGTTTTGCCTGCGCCGTTCGGACCGAGAAAGCCCAGAATCTCGCCTTTTTCGACTTTGAAAGAAATGTCGTTAACGGCGCGCGCCTGCCCATAACTCTTCGTCAGATGCTCAACTTCGATCAAGCCTGCCTCCGAATGCTGCTGAAAATTCGATCTTTTTCGGTGAATTGTGGCCTGTGTAGGCCAAACGGAAGTTGCAGATTCTAGTCAGCCGGTCAGAGGGCGTCAAGCGCCTGCTCACGATAAGTGCGCGGAATCAGCGCGCGCCAAAAGCTTTTGGAACCGCCACATCTGCCGGGCGTTAGTCTGCGCGGGGTGGTCGAAGAGAGAAAAACTGCTCATCTGTTCGGAAGAATGTTTCGGCAGTTTTGTGTAAAAACGTTCAGCGATACAATCTCAGCGTCATCAGCATCCACGCCTGTTCCAACTCAGGTCTTGGCGCATTTCCGAGGAGGTCGTCTATATGCCACAGCGGCGAATACTCTGTTTGCTTTCTGCCCTCTGGTGGTTGCTCTCGCCGACACAAGCACAAGCCCAAACCACCGGACAGGATACGCCCCCCCGAACAGCCTCGCTCAGCGGACGGGTTTTGGTGAACGGGGCCGCGATGCCCAACGCGATTGTCACCATCAGCGAATTGGAAACCAGCCAGGAACGCGCCGCCCGAGCAGCAGAATCGCTCAAAGGAACGCCCGCCGTTCCCAAACGAAAACCGACCTACCAAGTCCGCACTGATGCCGAAGGTCGGTATACGCTGGCACAGATTCCGGCAGGCCAATACCAAATTAGGCCGCCAAAATGGGCAGCCAGAATCGGTCGGCCCGAGCAATCGCAACAGAACTGAAACCGACGACCGTGGTGTGTATCGCTTTTATGGGTTGCCGCCCGGACGGTATGTGCTAAGTGCTGGCGGGGACGGTTTCACTGAATCAACGAGCAAAAAATATCCCTTGACCTATCACCCGGACGCGACCGAACTCAGCCGCGCCCGCATTCTTGAAATCAAAGAAGGAGAAGAGCTAACGGAGATCAACATCCGCCTGGGCCCAGCTAGAAAGACCTATGAAGCCATAGGTCGCGTCATTGATGCCAGCTCGGGTCAGCCATTGCCTCAGATTGCCGTCAGTTGTCTGACTGCGCCCAATGAAAAATCACCAAACACGTTCGGCGGCGGACGAGCTGTCACCAGCGACTCGCGTGGGATTTTCCGTATTCCTGAATTGTCTTCTGGGAAATATCGGCTGGAGGTGATGTCTTCTACTTCTTTCGCGGCACAAGAGGGCTTTTATGCCGAGCCTGTCACCTTTGAAATTGACGAAAGCAATCTCAACGGGCTGGAACTCAAAGCCAGACGCGGCAGCACGCTCAGCGGCAGCGTCGTCGTCGAAGGCTCGCTCGACGCAGAAACCAAACGCAAACTGGCGCAAAACAGGATTTCCTCGTCACAACTCACACAACAATACGGAAGCTTTTCCCCGCCACCTGCTGCCATTAACGCAGATGGAAGCTTTCAGATTACGGGCCTGGGTCCGGGCAAAATCAGCCTCTCGATCTTTCCTTATACCAGCAGCGCCTCTTTTCTTTTGCAGCGTATTGAACATCAAGGAGTCGAAGTCCGTGATGGCATCGAAATTCGCGCGGGCGAAAATGTCACGGGCGTCCGGCTCATTCTCGGACAAGGAACTGGTGCGATTCGCGGCGTGGTAAAAATCATCAACGGGGTTTTGTCACCGCATCTGGTGCTGTATGCACAAGCACACCGCGTAGAAAGCCGACAAGGTTTTGGCGACCGTTACGCCGCAATAAATGACAAGGGCCAATTTCTGCTCTCTGGTTTGCCACCGGGAGAATATGAACTCGCCGCTGGTGTCCGTCCCGCAGATTTCACGGCTGCGCCTCCGGCCAAGCTGCCTCGTGCAGTGAAGCAATTGATTACGGTGACCAATGGCGAAGAAAAATCCCTTGCTCTGACACTCGACCTCAGTGCCACCGAGGAGGAAAAGCAATGAACCGTCAATGGCGAAATGCGTTGAGTGACAGATCACAGTTCGGCTTCGCAATCGGGTGGCTCTTGTCGTTCACGACGTTGCTTGCGGCCCAGGCTCCGGCGCCAGCCACCGCACCAACACCTGACAACAAACGTAACAACACGATTTCAGGCAGAGTAATCACCGATGACGGGCAGCCTGTCAGCAACTTGCGAGTTTTCGCCGTAGGCGCGGGCAATCCGGGCAATGCGCGCACCGTCACCAGTGACGACGAGGGCAATTTTCAGCTCACCGATCTGGCCCCCGGCCCGTATCTCGTGTCGGGATTTATGCCCGCATACGTAACCGTATCGTCACAATCCAGTCTGGAAATTCGCCGTCCCGGAGATTACGTCACACTTCGTCTTTCGCGCGGCGGCGTGATCACGGGACGCGTCACAGATGCCGCAGGCGATCCGGTTGTGGGCGCCTATGTCACAGCCAAGCTGGTTCGCAATCCCGAAGGACAGTCGCTGATAAATTCCCTGCCGCCGGAACTCAGAGGAAATTTTGGCGGCAGTCGCATGACAGATGATCGTGGCGTATACAGGCTTTTCGGTCTTGAGCCAGGCGTGTATGTGGTTTCGGTCAGCTACAGCTCTGGCTTTTACGGCGAAGTGCGCGAGACCGGCACTTACACGCCGACTTACTACCCGTCAGCAACGCGGGAAACGGCAGCCGAACTGACCATTCGTGGCAGCGAAGAGATCACCGGCATTGATATCCGCCCGCGCGGAGAACAAGGTCAGCACACAATAAGCGGCTGGCTTGCGGGAGACACAGATTCCACCAGCCACTTTGGCATCACTCTGGTCTCGTTGTTCAATGCAAACACACAGCAGCTTGAGCGTACCGAATACGTCTCAAACGAAAAAGGATTTGCGCTCTTCGGCATCCCGGATGGCGAGTACGAGCTTGTCGCGCTGCGCGATGATCGAAAAGACGATAGCGCCGAATCTCTGGCAAAACGTGTCGTGGTGCGTGGCGCAGACGTCAGCGGCGTGGAATTGAAACTTGCCAGGCACGGTTCCCTCAGCGGACGAGTCACGCTCACAACACCACCAGAGACGGCAGCGACAACAAGCTGTCCGGCCAAGACAACCGCTTTACTGGAAGAGATTTTGTTCAAAGCAGAACGCTTCAGCCCGACACAGATGATTGCGCCAACTGCGCCCTGGAGATTCGACTTCGTCAGCAACCTGGGCAGCACGCCCAACGACAAAGGCGAATTCATACTCAAAGGGCTGGCCGCAGGACGATACCGTCTGGCCATCAATCTGCCTGGAGAACAGTGGCATGTGCACGAAATCAAAATGGCTGCAGTTGCGGGCAAACCGCCAGATTCTCCGCCGGGAGTACTCACCGTCAATGCAGGACAAAAAGTGTCTGGCCTGACGGTCGCGCTGCTGACAGGTGCTGCCACTTTGCAAGGCCAGGTTGTAACCCAAGAAGGCCAGAAACGAACAGGACGGATCCGAATCCATTTGCTTCCCGCCGAACCGGCTGCGGCAGACAACCTCTTTCGTTATGCAGAAACGCTGGTCGCGTCGAACGGAACCTTTTCCTTCCAACACCTCGCGCCGGGCAAATACTGGCTGGCAACCCGCCCCATTCCCGAAACTGAACCGGCAGATGCTGCGCCTCGTCCGCTAGCCTGGGACGCAACAGTACGCGCCAAGTTGCGCAAACAAGCCGCCACGGCAAAACTCGAAGTCGAGTTAAAGCCTTGTCAACGCATGGCAGATTTTGTCGTGCGCTATTGAGATTGACAGCTAAATATCAAACCAGTTCTGAAATAAACTGGATCACACAAATTCTTCAATTACTTGTCCTTGACGTATTTTCCCTGTACGATTACGCGCCTGAAAGAAACACAAGGCTTAGAGATGCTGAGCCGCGTATTTTGAGTTCTCAACCAAACTTTCTGCAGCCGAAAACATCTCTCCATGACGCCAGAACGATGGCAAATAGCAAGAATACTATTTGAAGAAGCCTTGGCGTTACCTGCCACTAAGCGACTGACATTCTTAGAGGAAAAATGCGCTTCAGATCAGGAGCTTATCAAGGTCGTCTCAAATTTGCTGCTAGCAGCAGATCAAGCTGTGGAATTTATTGAGCGACCAATATCATTGCCAGAATCAAAACTGATCTACGCCAATTTATTTGGCGGTGCTGATCGCCTGGAAACAGAGGAATTGCCCTCTCCCCTCAAAACGCTTCAGCCTGGTGACCTACTTCAAGACCGCTATCAAATTGAGGACGAGTTGGGGAGAGGCGGATTTGGCATCGTCTATAAGGCGCTTGATCTAAGGCTGAAGGGGAGGCCTGTTGCGGTCAAACTGCTAAACCTAGCAGTCGGGCAAAAAGACCGCGCCTGGTACACCAAAAAATTCCAAGGAGAGATTGAAGCTCTCACGCGCATTGACCACCCTGGTATTGTGCAGATTTTGGATTGGGGGATTCTGCCCGATGAAAGAAGCTATTTCGTAATGCAGTTCATCGAAGGCCTGCCGCTTCGGACTTTGCTACAAGAGGGAAAAGTCGAGCTGCATCGAATTGGCCAGATCATGCTCGAAATTGGCCGCGCTTTATCTGCCGCGCATAACCGAAAGGTTATCCACCGCGACTTGAAACCCGAAAATGTCATGTTGCAGCAATCAAGCGGAGGCCTATTCGTGAAATTGATTGATTTCGGCATTGCTTCTATTCTTCACTCATCAACCTTAACAGAAGGTGTGAACACCCGTGTTGTTGGCTCTCTTGCTTATATCTCACCTGAACAATTGCAGGGAACCCCGGTAATTGCTAGTGACATTTACGCCATGGGAGTCATGGCTTACGAAATGGTTACAGGGCGAAAGCCTTTCCCTGCCGGGAATTCGCGTGAACTATTCGAAGCTCAATATGCCGGCGTCAAAGTATCACCTCGCGAATTGCGTGCCGAACTACCAGAAAAGGCAGAACAGGCAATCCTCAAAGCGCTGCAATTTCATTTGCGCGATCGTTACAGCAGCGCCCTGGATTTGGGCAATGACTTGTTTCTCGCGCTCACAGCCCCACACTATCAAGCGACGCATCCACTGTCAGCAAGCTCTATCTCACCGCCCCCGGCGGTGCCCGACACGGCTCCAATGACGAACCAAGCGGATTCGGCAACGTTAAAGCGCCCTGCACCTCATTCTGTTGAACTTGAATCTCCAGTTGCGCCGTCAATAATCAAACCGATCAATCCCTGGCGCCCAAGATTGCTATGGCTTGCGCTCAGCTTATTAGTCGTACTGGGTGCGTTTTTTCTGCTGCGCCAGACCTCCCTTCCGCAGCAACCACCGCCGCAAACAATAAATGAGAGAATCCTGGACTATTCCTTGTCTGTGCGGAGCAATCCCAAACTCTTTCCCAAACAAAAACCATTCGATCTGCTTCCGGAAAACGGTACGCTCATCTATGGTCAGGGGGATTCGATCCGCTTTAACGTCACTAGTTCACAGGATGGTTTTTTGTACATTCTGAACGAAGCGCCTGATTCAACCGCCCCCCTGCCACACATTTTACTGGAATCGCCATTTTCCGTAACCAATGATGAACCATCAGCTTTTCTGCAAGCACATCAGAGGCTCACCATTCCTCAAACTGATGACCCTCAGTATTGGGGTTTCCAATTTGACTCTGCTGAAGGGACGGAAAAGTTCTGGTTGGTGTGGGCGACGCAGCCCATCCCTGAACTCGAAGCAGCCAAGCCTTATGCCTGGGCAGGTCGCAAACTCAATCCTGCCCGCCCCGGTTGGATATCTGACCTGCAGCAAGCTCAGTCAATTCAGCGCTTTTTACTCGGTCGCTCCGCAAATAATGTTTCGAGCGAACGCTTGCCCACTGGCACATACAGCCGACTATACTGTCGTGATAACATTTTGGTGTATTCCATTCGGCTCGAACACCGGCGTTAATGGCGTCGGCCCTCCGCGAAACACAAATAATCTCAGCGAGACAAAAATTGTGAGCTTTTTTGTCTGCTCCGCACGCATATAGTAAACGAAGAAAGAAGCCCGAATGCTTCAGGCATTGCATCAACCTAACCAAGTCTGGAGGGATCAGAGATGAAGAGTCAGTGTATGTATTGGTATGTCTTGGCCTTACTCATTTGCAGTGTGACAATCGCGAGTGGGCAAACAACCGCCACCTCAATTCTGCGTGGTACCATTACCGACACAAAAGGAGCCCCGATTCAGGACGCGACCGTGGTATTAACTCGAGTTGCTACCGGACAGGAACTTAAAACCAAAACTGACGAAGCTGGACGATATTCTTTTTTTGCTCTTCCACCAGATATACATCGCGTGGGGGTAAGGGTGTCTGGGTTCAAACCAGTTGAAGTCGAAGCCCACACTGAATTATCAAAAGAAACAACCATTCATGTCAGGCTGGAGTTAGGAGAACTGGTTCCCGCCACAATCCAGATTTCAGCCGGTATTGAGTCTCAGTTGGCAACGTCCGACGCCAGCATCGGCAGCGTTTTTCGCGAAGAAACGCTGAAGAAATTGCCTACACAGGAACGTCAGCCCAGTGCTCTATTTTTCCTTCAGCCAGCGACCTCAGAAGCCGGTGAATTTGCTGGTTCGCGGCAAGACCAGGTCACCATCACCTTGGATGGCATAGACGTGTCGGACAAACAAACCGGTTCGCCCACCCGAACAATCGCCCCAGTGACCATTGAATCATTGAAAGAAATGCGTGTGGCAATCGCCAATGCAAACGCCACGTTCTTGCCTGCTTCTGGCGGTCAAATCGTCTTAATCACCAAAAGCGGCGGTAAAAAACTGCACGGCAGCGCGTACCTCTATCACCAAAATGACGCTCTGGCAGCAAACTCCTGGACAAATAATCGTACCGGTATCTCACGCCCTTACCTGCTCGACAATCGCTTCGGTCTTTCACTGGGCGGGCCCTTGTACAAAGACCGCACATTCTTCTTTCTGAATTACGAGGGCCGCCGCAACCCAGACTCAGCCACAATCTCCAGAATCGTACCAACGGCGGAATACCGCCGCGGCATTTTGCGTACGACCGCCAATGGCGTCATCACCACCATTGATCTCAAACAAACAGACCCACGTGGTTTGGGGCCAAATCCTAAAATGCTTGAGTATCTAAGCCTGTATCCTCTGCCCAATGACTTTTCGCGAGGCGATCGGCTCAACACGGCGGGCTTTACCTTCGCTGCGCCAACACGACTTTCCAATAACATCAGCATTGCCCGTTTAGATCATAAGTTTTCTGAGCGCTGGAATCTCTCTGCTAAAGTCGCGGCAGATCGCCGCTTGCAAGGTTGCCAGATTTTCACACAAGCAACCAGCAACAACTGCCAAGCGGATTTACAGACACAAACAAGTGGGAACCGCTCTGCCGAACGGCCTCGCAACGTGGCGGGTTCATTGGTCAGCGTATTTTCTGAACACCTAACTAACGAAAGCCGGTTCAGTTGGTTACAAGATCGGCAAAATTACGATGTAATCCCGCAAAAACCCTTTGTGGGTTTAGATATCCCGATCCGGCTGCAAAGTTTCTACAACCTGGACAATTTGGTTGATCCTGACTACGCCAGCAGAATCAAAAATGACACCTATCAATTGACTGACACGCTCACTTGGGCAAAAGGCCCTCACAACATTCAAACAGGGTTGAATATACGTCGTCTACGTGCCGAGCAGATCGGCAGGACAGGGTTTTCCGGCTCTCTACCATATGCAGAAATTAGAGGCTTCTCGGGATCAACACCAACGGCCCGCCTTGCCAATACGCTTTTCGGAATTCTGGATACAGTGCGAGTCGCAGCCTTCTATGATGGCGATCTGCAACGCCAGCCTGCTGGGGCCGAAACCTTTACCAGCCACCGTTATAACGAATGGAGCTTTTTCTTTTCAGATACTTGGAAGCTGAAACCTTCTTTGACCATAACGTATGGCGCGTCCTATGGCTGGCAATCGTCTCCAGTGGAAAATACAGGACGGGAGTCATTGGCCCTGTATAAGGACACCCGCCAAATCGTCGGGTTTAAGGAATACCTAGATCAACGTCGCAGAGCCGCTGAGAACGGCAGCACTTTCACGCCGGAAATCGAATATGCATCACTGTCCCAACTGGGCAGAAAAAACGCCTTCAACACTGACTATTCCAATCTTTCCCCGCGGCTGTCTGTAGCCTGGAACCCATCGTTTAGCAAAGGTCTTCTGGGCCGATTGCTGGGCAATCAAAAAACTGTGATACGGGGGGGTTACTCCCTCGTCTTTGACCGCACCAACAACCTGACCGTGCTGGGGGCGCCTTTTTTGGATAATGGCTTTGTGCGTGGAACTTTTGTGTCCGAGCCATTAAACGCTTCGGCTCAACCATTCAGGATCGGGATTGACGGGAAAACCCCTTTACCAACCCTCCCCAACAGCATTGGTCAACCTGAAAATGAATCGGGAGCATTGGTCTTTCGCATTGACCCATTTGTCAAAGTGCCGCGCAACCATAACGTAACGTTCTCGTTGCAACGTGCATTATTTGCGAACTGGATGGTTGAGACAGGCTACGTCGGACGAATAGCCCGGCAACTATACGTAGATGGGGACTTGGCGGCCTTCCCTTTTATGCACAAAGACATGAAATCCGGGCAAACTGTGGCAGAGGCTTTTGACGCAGTTGCCACAGCGCTAAGAGCCGGGCGAGCAGTTTCGCCCCAACCGTATTTCGAGAACTATTACGGAACTGGAATGACAACTTGCTTTGCACAGCGGTATGGTAGGTACTTTAGAAATGGAATTATTGGCAATCTGTTTTCCCAAGTTTTGGACACCGGGGGCGGTCCATTTGTGTGTGGTGGCAAACCAGCCCCCCCCCTCACAAACTACTCGCTGCCAGACCCGCTGAATAGTTATTTGTATCGGCACTCAGCAGGATTCTCAAATTATCATGCGTTCTTTATCAGCCTGCGAAAACGAGCCTCCAATGGCCTATCGTTTGAGTTCAACTACGCACTTTCAAAATCTCTCGACAATATGCCTGATGGGGTATTCTTAACTGGGGTAACCGGAGCTGGGAATCAGAATACCCTGCTTCAACTTCAATCTCCATTTTTCCCTGATATTGATTATGCCCCCAGTGGCTTTGACGCTCGGCATTCGCTTAACGCTCACGGTGTTTATGAATTGCCATTCGGAAAAACCGACAGGTTGAAAGCCCAATCTCGCGCTCTCAACACAATCATTAGTGGCTGGTTTGCGGGAGGAATTTTCACTGCCAGAAGTGGCCGCCCACTAGGTGTATTACTGGCTTCTGCGTCGGGAACAGGCTCGTTTGGCGGCGGCAAATGGGGGTACACCTGGGCACGTCCCACACAAAATTCATTGTATGACCCCAAAGTACACAAGGGCGTCACTGGCGGAGCCAACGGTGTCGGAAGTGCAGGCGATCCCAGACAGGGCGGAACCGGTTTAAACCTTTTTGCTGATCCGGCTGCGGTAGAAAGTAACTTCCGAGAAATCCTTGTCTCGCGTGACCGCCGCCACGGCAGAGGCGCGTTGCGCGGACTGGGTCAGTGGAATTTCGATTGGAGTCTTGGCAAAGAAACGCGACTGACCAGCCGCGTTCGGTTTTCGCTGACCTTCGATTTCTTCAACGTTTTTAACCACGTCAATTTTGCCGACCCGGTACTGGATAAAGCCAATACCTTTCGGCCAGACCTCTTCGGCGTACTAAACGATCAACTGAACCGACCTCGCCGGATCCAAATCGGAGGCCGGTTCGAATTCTGATATACGTTCTTTATTCAGTCGGTGGCAGCTTTGTAACCAGAAGCTGCCACCGAGAGGTAAATCCGCACGATGAGCACAGACAAACGACGGAGACAATGGAGGCGAAAACTGCTTGCCAGCGCCGGGCGGTACTTGAGCGGATGCTTATTGGTTTGCCTGCTTTTCGCAGGCAAACCAGCGTCAGTCACGAGCAGGCATCAGCAAAGCAATGCCACCAAACGGCAGCAAGCAGAACAAACGCTGGATCGCGCAGCCCAACTTCCCCCCAATGCTCCAGAAGAAAACTGCCGCGCAACTATCAGTGCATTGACTGACACGATTGCATTCTGGCAGCAAACTGACGAGCCGGAAGTAACCGCACGAACCTACAATGAAATCGGGCGTTTGCATGTGATTCTCAAGGAATACGACCTTGCCCTAAATGCGCATCGTCAGGCGCTGGGAAGCCTGCCACCGCTCAAGTCACCTGCCCTACGCGCTGACATCCTAATGCGTTGGGGGCAAGTACATCTGGCCATTGGCGGCAAAAACCAGGAAAAAGCGATTCCTCTCTTTACCCAGGCCTTGGAGGAATGGAAAAAGGTACGAGATACCCGCAGCCTACAGGGACTGGCGCAAACCTTGAAACTGTTGGCCCTGACCCATTCGTTGCTGAATGAAAAAGCAAAAGCGCAAACGTATTACGAGCAATCTTTGAAGTATTGGGACCAGCTCGAATTCCCACTCGAATCCATTGATACTCGCTACAACCTCGGAACGATCTTGCATGAGCAAGGTGAAAGCATCCAGGCGGTGACCTGGCTGTCAGAGGCGTTACGGCGCACCCGCACTGCTGCCAAGACTCAAAGCAACCCTCGCTTGACACTGGCCGCCGAAATCAGAATTTTGAATAACCTTGGTGTAGCGCTGAGCGCAACAGGCGAACCAGAAAAAGCCCTGGATCATTTCACAGAAGGGTTAGCCCTGTCTGAATATTTACAGGACCCCAAGGATCGCGCCTGTCAAAAAGCGGCGTTTTTGACTTCCATAGGTTTTATTTACTCGGCGCTGGGCGATAAAGACGAGGCATTTCGTCATCTGGAAAAAGCGCTGCCGCTCAGGCAGTGGGCCCAAGATGTACGCGGCGAAGCGTACACCTTGAATAACCTTGGCGCGCTCGAATTGGCACGCGGAAACAAGGAAGAAGCTTTACAAGATTTCAAACTAGCGCGGGAAAAGTGGCGTGGACAGTCAGACACAGCCGGGGAAGCACTCGCCTTAAACAATCTTGGCGTCACCGAAAGTGAATTAGGAAATCACCAGCGCGCGCTGACGTATTTGGAACAAGCACTCGCATTACGTAAAAAAAGCGGGCGACGGCGCGAAACTGCGGCAACCTTACTCAATCTAGGCTTGATACGTTTGGCGACGGGAGAAATGCAATCGGCGTTAAACACGCTGGAAAAAGCATTACCATTAGCCCAAGCCGCTGGCGACCGCAACAGTCAGGCGCTTGCACTACACGCCTTGGCCCGCATCGAACATCAGGCGGGAAATTCGGCAGATGCGCGTAAACATATTGAACAGTCGCTGGCGCTCATTGAATCCAATCGCCAAAAACTGGAAATGCAAGAGCTCCGTGCGTCTTACCTTGCTTCGGTACAGGAGTATTATGAATTTTATGTTGATTTACTGATGGCGGCAGGAAAGCGGCGCGAAAATCAGGGAGCGGGGTTGCAAGCCAGCGAACGCGCACGCGCACGCGTACTACTTGAAATGTTGCAAGAAGCGCGCGCCGACCTGCGAGGCAACGCCTCCCCCGACCTGCTGGTCGAAGAGCGCCGCCTGCAATCGCGGATCAATGCTACGTTGGGACGGCAATTGTTGGCGCTTGATCGAAGCGATGACCAACAAGCGTTGCGTTTAAGACAAGAGCTGGATGAGCTTGTGACTCAACAGCAAAGATTACGCACGGAAATTCGCCGGACCAGTCCGCGCTATGCTGCACTAACTCAGCCACAGCCTGTCTCGGTGCATGAGATACAGCAAGAAGCGCTGGACGCCGATACAGTGCTGCTTGAATACGCACTCGGAGCAGAGCGAAGTTATCTGTGGGTTCTCACCCACAACAATATTTTCTCTTACCCCTTACCGGCACGCACAGAAATCGAACAATTAGCCAGGAATTTTCACGGCCTTCTGGCAAGTGATCCGACAAAAACAAGACCTGGACAGGTATTTGGACAAGCCTCACAGCCGCAACCGATTTCATCAGAGATGTTGCAACATCGGCAAGACGAATTGTTACAACATGGCCTTTTGCTCAGCAAGTTACTGTTAGCTCCTGCGGCAGCGCATCTAGCAGGCAAGCGGCTGCTAATCGTGCCCGACGGCGCGTTGCATTACCTGCCGTTCGCAGCGTTGCCGGAATTAAGAGACGGGAAATCACCATCCCGCGCAATTACACCGTTAATTGCCGGGCACGAAATAATCACCTTGCCGTCTGCGACTACGCTGGTCTCATTACGCAGAGAACTTGCTAAACGTGTGCCTGCGCCCCGCAACATAGCCCTCATCGCAGACGCAGTGTTTGATCCGCGCGACTCACGGATCAAGACATCAGCCAGAGCCGCTTCCGGTAACAATCCATCGCCGCAGCCAAGCAATCGTAGCCGCGTGTTGGCACAAGCAGCCAATAGCTTTGGCGCGCCATCGCTGGCGCGCCTCCCCTTCACTAGACAGGAAGCTGAGCGAATCTTCAAGCTTGCGTCGCCACCATCTCGTCAATGGCTGGATTTTGACGCCAGCCGCGCGATTGCCACCAACCCGCAACTCGGCGAATACCGTATCGTCCATTTCGCAACGCACGGATTCCTCAATGCCTTTCGCCCTGAGCTCTCAGGTCTGGTGTTGTCTCTGGTCACCCCGCAAGGGCAAGCGCAGGACGGCTTCCTGCTTTCCACGGAGTTATTCAGCCTAAAATTCCCTGCTGAGTTGGTGGTCTTGAGTGCCTGCGAAACAGCTCTGGGCAAGGAAGTTCGGGGAGAAGGCATTGTCGGGTTGACGCGCGGAATGATGTACGCAGGAGCCAAACGAGTGCTCGTCAGTCTTTGGAGTGTTAGCGATAGTGCAACAGCAGAACTTATGGAAAAGTTTTACGAACAAATGTTCAAAGAAGGCCTGAAACCGGCGGCGGCATTTCGCTTAGCCCAATTGGCCCTGGCAAAAGACCCGCGACGCCAAGACCCATATTATTGGGCGGGCTTCACATTACAGGGCGAATGGTAATAACAATTAGAGAGGTGTTTTCATGTGTCATCACAATACACGGCGATTCATAATGACCTATCACCCGATATTGTTACTGAGCCTCATTGGGCTGGCGCTTGTTTCTGTTCAAGCGCAGCCCCAGGTTCCCCAACCCGTTCCGGATTCACGCCCGGCGTACAACCAGATATTCCAATTAGCTCGCCAGAAAAAACAAACGCGAACTGCACGATCCCAACCCAAGACAGAAGCTCTCCCTACCGCAGGCAAGCCCTCTCCGCCTCCGGTGAGTGCGGCGCAAACAGCTATCGCTTCTGAGGCACCATCTAATCCAAAATCTTCAGCTCGCTTGCCGCTCAAAGACACCTCGGAATCGGCCTCAAGCGCTTCCCCAACAAACAAGCCCCCCAATTCAGAACCAGAGACGTCTTTCTCTGCTGGCGCCAACTCCGAATGGTCTAATACCGACACGCATTTATTGGGAGTGACCTTGTGGCTTTTCCGCGAGCCAGTAGCCCCCGTCGAGCAACGCATCATCAGTCAAAAAGGCAAGCTGATCGCAGAACGCGCCTCTATAGACAAAGCTCTGAGTCAAAAAGACCTTGCCCGGCTCTCCTTCGAAATTCCAAGTGTGGATGATGCCTACCTGTACATCATTGATCGCGAAATAAACGCAGACGGTTCACTCAGCGAGCCATATTTGATTTTTCCGCTAACCACCACGCGCGGCGGAGACAATCGCATTTCCGCTGGTCAAATTGTAAATATCCCAAGCCCCCAAGACGCGATCCCGTATTTTTCCGTTCTCAATGCAGGCCCTAACCTGCGGGGAGAAATGTTGACGATCATTGTATCTCCCACAAAACTACAAGAAATTCCGTTGACAGATCAAATCACAACTATCAAAAAAGAGCTCTTTCAAGAATGGGAAAAGAAATGGAAAACCACTGCCTCCCGCTTGGAAGATCAAGCTCAAATTGGAAAGCTGTGGACAGAGGAGGAGAGGAAAGCGATGGAAGATAACCATTCGCTCACGCAACACGATCCCCTACCACTGACCATATTCAAGGTGAGACCGAACCCCGGCCAACCTTATCTGGTCACATTCCCTATTCACTACCGTTAAACAAATAAAACGCGCTTATGCGATGGCTGACGCCCAGACAACAGTGGTTTACAGTTGCGGACTGGAACAGCAAACCGACCGAACTTGGATTACCTGAGAAAAAACCGCCTGGCTGATTCAGCGTGAGATTCGTCGCTGCCTAGCCAAACGGCGATCCGCGTGCTACACTCCGCACCTTTAATTCGAGCATTCATAATTCATCTGTGATGCCGTAGGGTATGTTCGGCGAAAGGCAGAGCTGCGAATGCCATTTTCAGGCCCGGCTCAATCCTTCCTCGGAAACCGTTGCGCCATCACCTAACACCTAAGGAGCAACCAAACTGTATGGCTACGACAAACGGCAATGGCACGGCCGGAGCGACCGGGAAAGTAGTGCAAATCATCGGCCCGGTGATAGACGTGGAATTTTCGGAAAATCAACTGCCGCCGATTTATCAGGCGTTGCGCGTCACCAGCGAAGGGTTTGACGTCCCGACCAAAGTGGACGTGATCTGTGAAGTGCAACAACACCTGGGTGAAGGCCGCGTGCGTACCGTGTCCATGTTGCCGACTGACGGTATGGTGCGTGGTATGAGTGCTGTAGACACCGGCGGTCCCATCAAGGTACCTGTCGGCAATGGTACGCTCGGTCGCATCATCAACGTCATCGGTACGCCCGTGGACGAACGCGGCCCTGTCAAGGCAACCGACTATTACCCGATTCACCGTCACGCTCCCACCTTCGAAGAACAATCCACCAACCAAGAAATGCTCGTGACCGGTATTAAGGTCATTGACTTGATCCAGCCGTTTTTGAAAGGCGGCAAGATCGGTCTGTTTGGCGGTGCGGGCGTGGGCAAGACCGTGACGATCATGGAATTGATCAACAACGTCGCCAAAGCCCACGGTGGTTTTTCGGTGTTTGCCGGCGTCGGCGAACGCACCCGCGAAGGCAATGACTTGTGGCTGGAAATGCGCGAAGGCAAGGTCATTGATGACGATGACCTGACCAAATCCAAAGTGGCGCTGGTTTACGGCCAGATGACGGAACCTCCCGGAGCGCGTTTGCGCGTGGCGTTGTCGGGTCTGACCGTGGCCGAATACTTCCGCGATCAAGGCCAGGACGTGTTGCTGTTTGTGGACAACATCTTCCGCTTTACCCAAGCCGGTTCTGAAGTGTCCGCGCTGCTGGGCCGTATGCCCTCCGCCGTGGGATACCAACCGAACCTGGCGACCGAAATGGGCGAATTGCAAGAACGCATCACGTCAACCAAACGCGGTTCGATCACGTCCGTGCAAGCCATTTATGTGCCTGCCGACGACTTGACCGACCCGGCGCCTGCGACGGCGTTTGCGCACTTGGACGCGACGACGGTGCTTTCGCGTCAGATCGCCGAACTCGGCATTTACCCGGCAGTCAGCCCGCTCGAATCCTCTTCGCGCATTCTCGATCCGCGCATCGTCGGCGAAGACCATTACAATTGCGCTCAGGACGTGAAGCGTATCTTGCAACGGTACAAAGACTTGCAAGACATCATCGCCATTCTGGGCATTGATGAATTGTCGGAAGAAGACAAGCTGACGGTGGCGCGCGCGCGTAAGATTCAGCGTTTCTTGTCGCAACCCTTCCACGTCGCCGAACAGTTCACCGGCATTCCGGGCGCGTTGGTGAAAATCGAAGACACCATCCGCGGCTTCCGCGAAATCGTGGACGGCAAACACGACAGCATCCCCGAACAAGCTTTCTACATGAAAGGCACCATCGAGGAAGTCGTCGAAGCGGCGAAGAAGATGTAACGTGGGCCATCGGGTTCAGGGCGGCCTGTGCCGCTCTGAATCGTGAGCCCTGAATTCTGAAACCTGAATATGGCAGACAAACTCAATCTTGAAGTCATCACGCCCGAGCGGTTGGTGTTGCGCGAAGCGGTAGACGAAGTCGTCATTCCGGGTCTCGGTGGTGAATTAGGCATTTTGCCTGAGCACACGCCGCTGATTTCGCAATTGCAAACCGGCATTCTGGTTTATCGCAAAGGCGCAGAACGGCAGCAAATGCACGTAAGCGGCGGCTTTGCCGAAGTCGGCCCCGATCGCGTGTCAGTGCTTTCCGATGTGGCGGAAAAGCCCGAAGAAATTGACGCAGAACGGGCTCAGCGCGCCAGAGAGCGGGCAGAAAAGCGGCTCTCTTCGCGTGGCGAAGACACGGATTTCCAGCGCGCCGAATTGAAACTGCAACGCGCCCTGATCCGCATTCAGTTGGCCGACAAAGGCTAAGCCGGATCGCCGAATCCATAACCAAAAGGGGAAAAGAAAGTCCGCTTTCTTTTCCCCTTTTGCCTGTAAGCGCTAGTTCATCCGACTGATCGTGATGCGTGTGATCGAAGCGTCTTTGTTCTGGTAAATCGAAACCCAGAATTTTTCCGCCGCGACGGTTTTGCGGGCGGCTTTGGCCCCGTTGGCCATGTCCTCCACTTCGGCATCTCCCACCACGTCTTTCCAGGCGGGCGCATTCTTGGCATCGAGAAACGCAAGCTGAATCGCTTTGACGACGCCGTTGTCGTAATGAACGGTCATGGTGTCATCTCCGTTCAATTTGAAATCATCGCTGGCGTCGCTTGAGTTTTCCGGCTTGCCAAGCGCGGCCTGCACTTCATCGCGTTTCATCTGAAGTTTGATGCCGCGATATTCCCGCAAGACAGGCCCTGAATGCGCTTGTGTGTGTTGTTGGTTGATGGAGTCTACAGATAAGCTGGTGGCGTTGCTGGTTTGGGTGTACGTTGTACCAAGGGCAAAACCTCCAACCACAACGAGAGTCAAGATAACTTTCGTGGCACGGTTCATAAGTCACGCTCCTTTGGAAAGAAACAGTGTTACTGCTGTTCTACGCACTATCACCCTGCGCTGTACGGCTGAAGCTGGCGGCGGAGTTGGCGGTTTTCAGACGGCGGAAAACGAATTCCCGAGGCCTGAAACTCGTTTGGCAATAAGGCTTTCTTGAACCTCTGTCAGGCCGCATGTTAGCATACTTGCTTAATAGACAAAGTCTTTCATCACTCCTGATCAATAGAGAGTTTGGCCCTAATCAACAGTTTGGCAAACGCATTGTGAGTTTGCCGTAAATCCTTCATAAGGGAGTTTAGGTTGATCGTAGTCGAAGCTTCGTCTGCTTGCTCGCCCGTTTTTTGGCCCGCTTTCTGGTTGTGGCAGGAACAAACTGCCCAACACAGCAGCTTGTTGGATTTAATTCTGCGTGCCAGCCCCATCGCCAAATTTGTGCTGCTCATTCTGTTGCTCTTTTCGATTGCCTCGTGGGCGATCATCTTCACCAAAGAGCGCGCCACCAAACTGGCCCAACAGAAATCAGCGCAATTCCTGCAACTCTTTGACCAGGCAACGCGCTGGGCAGAACTGCATACGGGCAGCGTAAATTTCAAAGACAGTCCGCTGGTCGCGATCTTTCAAGCCGCCAATGACGAGCTGCAAAAACAACGCCAGCTCAATCTGGACGCCGTGCAACGCGTCATGCAAAGCGTCGCCATCCGCGAAACGACCAAACTGGAACAAAGCCTGGGCTGGTTGGCGTCAACAGCGAGCGCGGCCCCCTTCATCGGCTTGTTTGGCACTGTGGTCGGTATCATTATCGCGTTTCAAGGTTTGAGCCAGGCAAGCACGGCTTCCATTCAAGCCGTTGCGCCAGGCATTGCAGAAGCCTTGATTGCCACGGCGGCTGGCATCGCGGCGGCGGTCCCGGCGGTGCTCGCCTATAACCACTATCTGAACCGCATCAAATTGCTGGCAGCAGAAATGGACAGCTTCACGCTGCGACTGCTGAATTTCATCGAACGCGAATCGGGGCAGTAAAAGGCGAAAACAAAAGGCAAAAATAAATCGGTCTGTACGCATTTCGGCTCCAGGTTTCGCCTTTTACTTCTTGCCTTTTGACTTTTGATTTCTGAGCTATGGCTTTTACCAATCGAAGTGGAAGAACCCAAACCGCGCTGGCGGAAATCAACGTCACGCCGCTGGTAGACGTGATGCTGGTCTTATTGGTGATCTTCATGGTTACAGCGCCGATTCTGCAAACCGGCATTCAGGTCAATCTGCCCAAAACCCGCGAAGCCCAAAGCAACGAAGCCACGCCTGAGGCGTTGATCCTCTCCGTGGACAAAGAAGGCTCCGTCTATTTGAGCGGCAAGAACGAACGGCAGGCGGTCAATATCAATGATCTGCCGCAACTGCTGACAGAGCGTCTGGCCAATGCCAAAGACCGCCGCGTGTATCTGCGCGGAGACGGCGATACGCCCTATCGCGTGATCGCCTATGTGTTGGATCAGGCAAAACGGGCACAGGCCAATGTCAGTCTCGTAACCGAACCGACCAAGAAGTAAACCGTGAAACTCGATCAGCGCACCGGAACCATCCTGTCAATCGTGATGCACGCTGTGTTGCTGCTGGTGTATGTCTGGCTCTTTCGCAATCCGCTGACAACCACCATCGTCGCCGCAGGCGAAGGCCAAGGCAGTGGCGAGGGCGTCATCGAAGTCGGCACGATTTCGGCCAGTCAATTGGGATTCACGCAACCGCGTTCGGTATCGTTTCTCGGTGAAGAAAAGAACACCGCCAACAATGAACTGGTAGAGACCGAAGCGCCGAAAACAACGCCGGAGGCAGAAGTTCTGCCCAGCACCAAGGCAACGCCGAAAACCAAGGAAGAGCTAAAAGCAACGGATCGTCCGACCGCCAATCAAACGGCCCAAGCCTATGCGAAAGAGCCGTTGCGCGGCAGTTCGACTAACACCAATGTCGAGGTAGGACGCAGTTTCGGTTCGCCTGCGCCAGCGCAATACACCAGCGGCGTGGGCGTGGGTTCCGGCGCAAACCTGGGGGCAAGCGGCGTCCCCGGCGGATCAGAATACGGACGGCGAATCCAGATGATTCTGAGCCGCAATTACAATCCGCCGGTGACGGCTGATGTGACCAGCCCGCAATACGTGATCGTGCAACTGCGCATTGCGCGCGATGGGCGCATCTTGTCCGTCGTGAATGGCCGCGTGGCCACAAACTATTTCAAACGACGCAGCACGAACGAGCTGGTCAACAACGCAGCAGAGCGCGCCATTCTGGCTGCTGCCGCAACGGGCTTGCCGCCTTTTCCGAATGGTTTTCTGTTGAGCGCGCAAGAAGCTGTCGCTGAAATCTGGTTTCGCTATCCAAAGTAAACGAGCAAATGAAAACGCAGGTCACGACTTATCATCTGGAAATGACAGACCCGGCGCAGTTGCTCCCCACATCCCAGCGCGCCGCTGAATTGCTGGTGCAACAGGCCGCCATTCCCTGCCCTGAGTTGAACCGCTTTCTGTATGCGTCAGTCGGCGGCGATTGGTACTGGATTGACCGACTTGGTTGGAGCTATGACCGTTGGCTGGCGTATTTGCAGCGCCCGGAAGTTGAAACCTGGATCGGTTATGTGGCGGGCACTCCCGCGGGCTATTTCGAGTTGGAAAAACAATCGGAAGGCAATGTCGAAATTGTCTATTTCGGGTTGTTGCCGCAATTTGTCGGACGCGGCCTGGGCGGCGCGCTGTTAACGGAAACCATCAGACGCGCCTGGGCGATGGATGCCACACGCGTGTGGGTGCACACCTGTTCGCTGGATGGTCCGCACGCATTGGCCAATTATCAAGCGCGCGGATTTCGCCTGTTTAAGGAAGAAGTCGCGGATGTCGAATTGCCCGCAGAACCTGTGGGGCCGTGGCCCGGTGCACGCAACCCCGTCAGCTAATTGTGGAGAAGGAATGAAGAGAGTTTTCCTGAGTGTTGGAGTTTTGGCCTTTGCGGCCATGATCTGGTGGCAGTTGCAACCAGTCGGCGCACAGCAAGCGCAAGACCCGCTGAAACAGCAAATCGGCACGATTATCGTCACTCCGGGCAGCGGCCCATCACTGGCAGTCGCCGATTTCCAATTGCGCGCAGCAGGCAGCGAGTCAACGCTGGCGACCTTCAACGAGACGTTGTGGGCGGATTTGAAATTTGCCGGCGTCGCCAACCTCGTCGGCAAAAGCCTGTATCCCAAAACTAAGCTTGCCGACCCGGCGACCTTGCGTTACGAAGAGTGGGCCAACGATCCGGTCAAATCGGATTATGTCGCGTTTGGCAGCTTGACCGGCGCCAACACCGCGCAAGGCTTTCTTTATGACGTCAAAACGCAAGCGCAATTGCTGACCGCCAGCTTGAGCGGTGATGCGCGCGATATGGCGCATCAATTCGCCGATCAAATCACCAAGCTGTTGACCGGCCAGGACGGCATCGCACAATCCAAGATCGCATACATCAACAATCGCGAAGTTCAGTTGATGGATTACGACGGGTTTGGCGCGCGGCAATTTTCACGTGACGGTTCGATTGCGCTGTTCCCGGCGTTGTCGCCGGATGGCAAACGGCTGGCCTATGTTTCATACCGCAGCGGACATCCGAACATCGTCATTCGCGGCGAAGACGGTTTGTTGATCGGCGCCACGCAATTCAAAGGCACCACCACGTCGCCGTCGGTTGCGCCGGATGGACGCATCGCCTTTGCCTCTTCCAAAGACGGCGCTGCGATGGAAATCTATGTCGCCGAAAGCGATGGCTCTGGCGCACGCCGCCTGACACGCACGCGCAATGCCGTCAACATTTCGCCGCGTTGGAATCCCAAAACGGGCCGCGAAATCGCATTCATTTCTGATCGCGGCGGGCTGCCGCAGGTCTATTTGATTGATGCCGAAGGCGCGAACGAACGCCCGCTGCTGAGTTTAGGCGGACACATGGATTCGCCCGCGTGGTCGCCTGATGGTCGTTTTTTGGCCTTCACCTGGGATGGCGGCGGCGGCGGATTTCACATCTATCTGGCCGATGTCGCGTCAGGCCAGGTGTTACGTTTGACGCGCGAAGGCCGCAATGAAAATCCAACCTGGTCGCCCGACAGCCGACACATCGCGTTTCAATCGAACCGCACCGGCCGCTGGGAAATCTGGGCCATGCATATTGATGGCAGCGAACCGCGTCAGTTGACCCGCACCGGAGGCCGCTCGCCTTCTTGGTCAAAGTAGGCGTTATACGACACAATGTCCGTGCACTGTTTTTTCGTGCCCTTCACCCAACAACTTCTGTTATCGCCAGTGCAGTTATTACTTCCAAAGGAGAGGAACAGACAATGACTCGCAAGTTCACACAGCTTTCTTTGCTGTTGTCGGTTACCGCACTCGCCGTGTTGTTTTCGGCGTGCGCTCCGCCGACCGCGAAACTGAGCGTTTCGCGCAACGACGTCAAAGCAGGCGAACCCGTAACCGTCAAGTGGGAAACCAAGAACGCCAAAGAGGTCATGCTCAACGGCGAAAAGGTAGACAAAGTCGGCGGCAAGAGCGTTATCCCTGCCGACACCACCAAGTTTGAAATCGTCGCTAAACGCGGCAAGAAAGAAGCGCGTGACAGCGCTTCGGTGACCGTCAACAAAACCAAAGCGCCAGCGCCGACCGTCACCCTGCGGGCTGAACCAGGCGCAATTGAACGCGGTCAAAACACCTCGCTTCGTTGGTCTGCGGACAACGCCAAGATCGTGACCATCTCCGGGTTGGGCGAAGTTCCGGCATCAGGACAACGCGAAATCAGCCCGCGCGTATCAACGACTTACACCGCGACAGCGCTGGGTGATGGTGGCAACGCCACGGCCAGCACGCGCGTGACGGTGTCTGATCCGCCGCCGCCGCCGACTGCCGAACGTCCGCGCACCGTCGAAAAAGCGCCGGAACCGAAAGCGCCGCCCGTCGCAGACGAATTCCTGCGCGTGATGCAACCGGTCTTTTACGATTACGACAAATCCGACGTCAAGGCTTCCGAACAAGACAAATTGCGCCGTTTGGCGGATTGGCTGAATCAAGAGCGGAATCGTTCCATCGTCTTCCGCATTGAGGGCAACTGCGATCCGCGCGGCACGTCGGAATACAACCTGGGATTGGGCGACCGGCGCGCACGCGCGGCCAAGGATTTCCTGATCAGTTTGGGCGTTGATCCCAGCCGCATCGAAATCGTCAGCTACGGTTCCGAAAAGGCGCAAGGCGCGGACGAAGGCTCTCCGGCCAATGCGCCCTCGTGGGCACACGATCGTCGTGCAGATTTCATCTACGTGCGCGGCGGCGACCGTCCATAATTTCACCTGGAGAGCGCTTGCCCTTGAGCGGCAAACGCTCTCCCCATTCCTTTGGATAGACTATGAAGTTCCGCATACTGACACTTACGCTACTGCTCACGGCGCTGCTGGCTCTGCCCCAACTCGCCACCGCGCAAAGCAAAGACGTCAAAGACAAGATTGATCAAATGGCGATCAAGCTCGAAGAAATGAAAACCGAGCTGACCTTGCTGCAACGCCAGACGCAAACGATGCAGGACACGTTCAACAAAACCACGGGCGAGTTGAACACCCTGATCGTGCAAATGAGCGACAACATCGCCGCCATCCGCCGTGCGCAATCGTCCATTTCGACCAACAGTGGCGACACCGTCACACAGGTTTCCGCAATGGGCGAACGCATCACGGCCACCAATTCGCGGATGGAACGCTTGTCGGAACAATTCGCCCAGTTGCGCAAATTGATTGAAGACATTCCCAAACTGCCGACCTTCACACAGATCACGCCCGGCAACGCCGAACAGCTTTTTGCGGCAGCCTACAGCGATTATTCGCGCGGCAATTACGATCTGGCGCTTTCGGAATTCAAACAGTACGTCGAGATTTACGGCAGTTCTGAACTGGCCGACAACGCACAATATTGGATCGGCGAAATTCTCTACACGCAGAAAAAGCTGCCCGAAGCCATCGCAGAACTCGAAAAGGTCGCGACGGTTAATGCCAACGGCGACAAGACTTCGCTGGCGCTCTATAAACGCGCGTTGATTCTGCTGGAGCTCAATCGCAAGGACGAAGCGTTGCAACAGATGCTGGCCATCACCAAGGCTTACCCGACCAGCAAGGAAGCGACGCTCGCGACCCAACAGTTACAGGAAATGGCTCCGGAACTGCTGGCTCCGCCGACGCCGCAACCAGAAAAACCGCCTGTCCGCAAACCCCGTAAACCCTAACCCGCGAGCGCAGGTCAATCCGCCTGCGCTCGTTTTTCAGGAGCCAGTTCCGCTTGAGCCAATCAGACCCGCGCCCCGTCACACAACCAGACCGTCGGAAGGACGTTGATCAATACACCGCCACGTACAAAGCCGAAATGCTGGCCGGTTCGTGGTGGCACAGCATTGATCTGGGCGATGGCTATGTCACGCGCGGCGTTCACACGGCGGAAGAGCTGGCGGAAAACATTCGCCGGTTTAACTTGCCCGAAAATTTGTCGGGCAAGCGCGTGCTGGACATCGGGTGTTGGGATGGCTATTACAGCTTTGAAGCCGAACGGCGTGGCGCGCAAGTGCAGGCGATTGATTGCTGGACTCCTGACAACTTTTTCAAAGCCAAGCAGGCGCGCAACTCGCAAGTGGAGTTCAAGGAGCTGAGCGTCCACGAAATCACGCGCGAAGAGCTGGGCGCGTTTGATGTGATTTTCTTCCTCGGTGTGCTCTATCACCTCAAACATCCGTTGTTGGCGCTGGAACAAATCTGCGAAGTCGCGCGCGACGTCCTCATCGTCGAAACGCACGTGATGGATGATTTCGTGGAACTGCCGCTGCCCGTCATGGAGTTTTACGAACTGCACGAACTGGGCGGTCAGTATGACAACTGGTGGGGACCGAATGTCGAATGCCTGGTGCGCATGTTGCGCACGGCGGGTTTCGCCCGTTGCGAAGTGTTGCGCCGCGAACCGACGCGCGCCGTCGTCAAAGCGTTTCGCCGTTGGGATGACCTGCCGCAGGAAAGCGCGCCGTCGCTGCAAATCGTCAACATCGTCAACAGCATCACCTTCCAGCATCATTTCCCGCGCAGAGGCCGCCGCGCAATGCTGGCGCTTTCGGTCAAAGGCTTGCCTGAAGACGTCTCGCTCAATGACTTGCGCATCGAAGTCGGCGGATACGGTATCAATCCGGTTTTTGTCGGCAAATGGGGCGGCGACGCGCCTGCTGACGAATGGCAAATCAACACACCCGTTCCGCCCGGCCTTGATCCCGGCCCAGTTGCAGTGCGTATTTTTTCTCGCACGCAACGCTCAAACGAATACCAAATCACCTTGGCCGAAAGCGGCATGTGGTAAAGTAGCTTCCCGCATTAAACGCACTGCCTGAACCCATCATCATCCGTCACAACGGGTAATCGCTGGCGAAATTTGCTTTGCCTCTCTGTTGGCAAAAGCAGCAACGCCAGACTGGCATACTTTATCCATGCTCAACCCACTCTTTCTGCTGCTGCCTTTCGTCTTGCAAACACTTTGCATGGCGGTGGACGAATTGCATTTCCATCGTCAACGCGGGTTGCCGCGTTGGGAACGATTGGGGCATCCACTCGATACGCTGACTGTGGTCGCCTGTTATGCCTGGCTCTTCTTTACTCCTCCCAGCACGTTGTCCATAACGGTTTATGCCGGGTTGTCCGTCTTTTCTTCACTGTTCATCACCAAAGACGAATGGGTGCACAACCGCTATTGCGGTCCGGCTGAATGTTGGTTGCACACGCTGCTGTTTATCCTGCATCCGCTGGCGTTACTCAGTGCGGGACTATTGTGGCCTGCCTGGCACGGGCAATCACTCGCGTTCATCCGTTACACGGGATTTGAGGGCAAATTCCTGCTGGGCAATGCGCTGCTGACGCTTGCGTTTGGCGGCTATCAATTTATCTATTGGAACTTCATATGGTCATCGGCAACGCCTCCCCAACAAGTCAGATTAACAACGAGCTCTACCACCAACTAGGCGAACGTTGGTACACCGCACAAGACGATCCGGTGGCGCTTTTACGCGCTGAATCGCGCACGCGCAATCCCTGGGTGGCGGACCTTATCCGCCAACACTTCACGGCCAACGACACTCCCATTTTGGATATCGGTTGTGGCGGAGGTTTTCTTTCAAACCATCTGGCGCAAGCAGGATTTCGCGTTATGGGATTGGATGCTTCTGCGGGAAGCTTGCGGATCGCGCAACGATATGACGCAACAAGCAGCGCGTGCTATGTCGAAGGAAATGCTTATCACCTGCCCTACGACGCGGAAACGTTTCAAGCCGTCTGCGCCATGGACTTTCTCGAGCACGTCGAGGCACCCGCCATCGTCGTCGCCGAAGCGGCGCGCGTGCTTCGCCCTGGTGGCTTGTTTTTCTTTGCCACCTTCAATCGCAATTTCATCAGTTGGTTGATTGGCATTAAAGGCGTGGAATGGTTCGTCAAAAATACGCCGCCTCGTATGCACGAGCTAAGCCTATTCATCAAACCTGCTGAGATGCGCGCCATGTGTCAGGCAAATGACCTGCGCGTGCGAGAGCTGCATGGCTTCAGCCCGGTCATCAATCGTGCATTTTGGCGGATGCTGGCAACAGGAGTGGTCGGCGATGATTTCCGCTTTCGTTTTGTGCGCCACACGATAATGGGTTACCTCGGCGTGGCAGTAAAAGCGGGCTGATTGTGGTGGGTAAGGACTATGACCAGACGACTTCAGCGATGCGTAAATTGACGTTTTTGCCTTTCAGCTTTTCCGTGCCCAGCGCGCGCAAGATGAAGCTTTCGTCCAGGCGTTGCATCGTATTTTCACTGACGACAATCTGACCGGGTTGCGAAATGCTTTCCAGCCGTGCGGCAGTGTTGATGGTGTCGCCGATGGCAGTGTAATCAAGGCGGGTTTCAGAACCGATGTAGCCCACAATCGCCGGGCCGGTGTTGATGCCAATGCCGATAGAGATATTAGGCAGCCCTTCCGCTTGCATGCGTTCGTTGAAGTTGAGCATTGCGCGCTGCATTTCGATGGCGGCGCGCACGGCTTGAATCGGATCAAGTTCGCCCACGTACGGTGCGCCAAAGAGCGCCATCAACCCATCGCCGATGTATTTATCCAACGTCCCGCCGTGCCGGAAGATGATCTCGCTGACCATCGAAAAATACTGATTGAGCAGATTCAGAATCAGTTCCGGCGTGCTGGTTTCTGACAAGGTGGTGAAGTTGCGCACATCAGCAAACAGCGCTGTCACCATTTGCCGCACACCGCCCAGGCGAATGGCATCCGGCGAGCGCAGAATCTGTTCCACGACCTGGCGCGGCAAAAAGCGCTCGAAGTTGGAACGCGCCTGTGCCTGGCGCTGCAATCGCTCATAGGTGATGACGGTGTTAATCGCAATGCCGGTATGCACAGCAACGGTGTTGAGCACATCCAGATCGTCAGGCGCAAAGCTCTCCATTGGGTCTTGGCGATCAACATAGATGATGCCCAGCAATCCGCGCGGCCCCAACACCGGCGCAGCCATCACCGACTGAATCTGGTGATAGAGAATGCTCTTGGACGTAAACGCGGGGTTGTCGCGTTGGGAATCATCAAGCAACACCGAAACGCGTTCAGCAGCGACTTTGGCAAAAATCGTCTGGCTGATCGGCAACGGTTCGCCGATGTCGCCGGTTTCGCGCGTGCGGGCCGCTGTTTGCACAAACTCGCCTTGTTCGTTTTTGCGAAAGATAAAACAGCGCGACGCAGGCGTCACCGAAAGCAAAATCTCAAAGACCTGTTCGTAAATGTCTTCCAGCGAAAAGATCGAGCTGAGCTTGTAGCTCAGGTCATAGAACAACCGCAAAATGCGTTCTTTCTTTTCCAGTTCCTGCCGATACACCGCAACCGGCACTTCTTGCGAAGTGCGGAATTCGTGCAAGGCAGATTGCGAGACCAAATCTTGTGGCGTCTTTTGCAGAATTTCCCGGAAGGAATCATCCGGTACTTGCGTGCGCAAGGGATCGTATTGCTGGTAGGTCAGCGAACTGGAACCGACTTTAACTTCATCCTTGTCGGCGAGCTTGAACTCCACATTGGCTGTGATGCGGTGACCATTGACGAACGTTCCATTGCCGCTGCCGAGGTCGCACAATGTGTATCCCGCGTCAGTTTGCCGCAGGACAGCATGCATACGCGACACGCGCGGATCGTCGAGAATCAAATCGTTGCGCAGTTCGCGCCCGATGGTGATTTCAGGCTTATTCAGCTCGTATGTATAACTTCTGATTCCCGGTGCTTGTACGTAAAGATTCGGCATGATTCGTCTTGGGACCTATCCCGCTCAAAATTCGTATTCTCGTCCGACTTCCGCCACCTGCAATCGTGGATGATTCAACGCAGCAATTTCGGCCTCTACCTGCGCGCGATACGCCGGTTTCAGGTGCACAGCATAAACGGGCACTTCCTTGGGCATACGAGACAATTCGTCTAATACCGTCGCGCTGGAATGATGCCCGGAAACATGCGCGAGCTCTGTCAGCGCCTGGGGAAACGACACATCAATAAAAATCGCACGCAACTTGTCGCATCCTGCGACGACTTCCCACAAACGTTCGGTTGCGGCCGTGTCTGAGGTAAAGAGCAATGCACAATCATCGTCTTCCACCAACAAGCCGTGAGTCAGGATGGTATGTGTGACCGGAACGGGCGTCAGGCGCAAGCCTTCGGCCATAAACGTTTCGCCAGCTTTGATCGGGTAATGGGCGATCAATTCGGTGTGTTCGTTCTTCATCGTATCCAGCCCAATCCAAACGCGCGGGGTGAAGATGTATTGTTGCAGCGCGTCAAAATCCGCCGGGGTGGCGTAAACCTTGATCGGTTCTCGCAATTCATCAAACAGGTCGGTGATGAATAAGGGCAGCGAGATGACGTGATCCAGGTGGGCGTGGGTGATGACCACGGAGCGAATGCGTTTTTGTTCCGCGACCGTCAGGCCAATTGCGATCGCGCCAGCGTCAATCGCCAGCGTATCGTTGATCAAATAGGTCGTCAGCAATTGCTGCCGGCCATCGCGGGTACTCGGTACGATTTTGAACTTCACTACTGCAATTGCGAGCGAAATTGTGAGATTGCCGTATTCTGCGAATTCACGGCTTCCAGTTGCTTCAGTGTCGCAGACGCCGCTGCTTTGTCTCCTTTTTCAAGCAGGGCGCGCGTCAAATTTTGCAGCGTTTTTTCGTGGCGCGGATCAATTTTCAGCGCCGCCTGATATTCGCTGATGGCGCGGTCCAGATTGCGCGGCGTACGCAGGTAAAACGTCAAGCCCAAATCCATGCGCACGGTGGCATCGCCGGGTTTCACTTTCAAAGACTGTGCATACCACTTCTCAGCCTCCTCGTAACGGCTCAGATCGAAATTGGTATTTCCCAGCGAGGTCAGCAATTCGGGGTCATCCGGTTTGACCTTATATGCCGCCTGATAAAACTCCAGCGCGCCTTCGGGCCGGTTGATTTGACTGAACAGGCTGGCGGCCTTCATCTGTGCCGCAAAATTCGACGGCTCGCTGCGCGCCTGTTGAATGGCAGCCGTCACATCGTTTTGCGGCCCGCCTTCCGCCCCTTCCGAAGCGTTGCCGGTTGGCGCATTTTCTGATGTCGGCGGATGTCCCGGCGGCAATTGCCCGCTGCTCGCCGTTGCGGCAGCGGGTGTCGGCGGAGCGCCATTCAGATAGTTTGTGCCGGCATAACCGACCAGCACGCCGATCAATAATCCGATAATTCCGTACAGTGTATTTTCTTTGTTCATTCGCGTGTCAAGAGAGCGCCCGCCAATCGCTGACGCTCTCTCCATCCATTACTCTTTCCGTTCGTGGCATTCCGCGCATTTGCCGGGGCCTTCGCCCTGCTTTTTGATTGCGCCGCCCGCTTTGGGCTTATGGGAAATCTCGCCTTTATGACATTCGATACAGTTGAAGTGGTAAGCTTCTTTACTCCACAGTTCAGTGCCGTCAGAGCCTTTAGGGGTTTTGGGATCACCTTCTTTGCGCACGTGGCATTCGGCACAGAGCGGCACTTTCCCATCTTTGCCCGCTTTGAAACTCTCTGCCGTCATCGAAGCGTTGTTCGTATGATGGCAAAACACACAATCTGAATAGCCAAAGTGTTTCGCGTGTGTGAACTTTACTTGTCCCCATTTCTCGTCAACGGAGGGAATGATGACGTCATCTCCGGGAAGTTTTTGCCCTTGCGCCGCAGCAGGTGTTGAAAACAACTGCGTGGTTCCAGTCCACAAACAGGCAACAGCAAAAAGGGTGACAACCAACAGTTTCAACTTCATTGTCTTTTTTCTCCTCTGATGTCTCCGCGTTGATTCGCTTGATTACGGGCACTGTTCTGGACGCTTGGCGGTAAGCGCACAGCTCACGAGGGTGCAGGTAGAGTAAAACGCTCAGGCAAACGCGTCAATCCCGCGTCAGGGCAAAGTTGCGAAACTGCTCAGTGATCGTAACTTGCACGCCGCAAAGCCTTTGTACTATGATGGCCATGTCTCGAACCAATCTCGCTCCGAAAACAATTTACCAATCCCCGTTTGAGGATTTTTGCCAGATATGTTCAAGCTGACAGCGCGTCTACGGCGCGTAAACAACCAGCGAGCAAGTTAATCCAGCCTCATCTGGCCGCTTGCTCGACGGACCTAGCAAGGAGGTAGCGATGAGCAAGCGACTCACTGACCGCGAACAATTACTGTCTCAACTCAACCACCTAACCGACAGCGAAGTCGAAGACGTGCTTGATTATCTTGTGCGTCTGGAAACGAAAAGAACCAGAATCGTGCGCACCGATTCTGGCGAGGATGATTTGCTCAGTGCGTTGAGTGGCGCGTATGAAAATCGTCGCGCCCGCCAGGTTCTGGAATGGGAAACCGTTCGTCGCCGCGCTGATTCGTTTGTGTTTGTCCAAACAGGCCCGCGTTTGTGACTGCGATAAACAGACTGCCCGTCAGCGTCGCGAAATCAGAACACACGACATTGGCACACGACAAAATCAGGACGCCAATATTCATCGGAATGTTTAAGCGCCGCGTGTTCTGATGACGGCTGTTACGATTTAGATCGTTGACGGGCAGCCTTACGTTTCGTTCCTGTCTTCTCTCTTCCCTATCTTTACTTCCTATCGCCCCAAATAACGTCAGGCAATTTGCAAGACGATCTTGCCGCATTGCCCGGCTTCTTCCATATGTCGGTGCGCAGCCGCAGCCTCTGCCAGTGGAAAGACCTGATCCACCACCGGATGAATTTGCTCTTTCGCATACAAATCCAGCAACGCCGCAAATTCGCGCGGGCTGCCCATGGTTGATCCCATCAGCGTCGCCTGTTTGAAAAACAACCGATACAAATCCAGGTTTTTCGCCAGTCCGGTGGTAGCGCCATAAAACACAATCCGACCAGCCTGTTTCAGAATGCGCGCTGAAGTTTCGAGCGCGTCCCCGCCTGCGCTGTCAATTACGACATCGGGGCCGCCTCCCGTCAGCGCAACCAGTTGTTTGCCCCAATCAGCAGTTTTGTAATTCACGCCGCCGTCTGCCCCCAGTGACTGCGCCCGCGCCAGCTTTTCGTCGCTGCCCGAAGTCACAAACACGCGTGCGCCCAAAGCCTTGGCAATTTGCAGCGCAAAGGTCGCCACACCGCCGCCGATGCCCGTCACCAAAACGGTTTCGCCCGTTTTCACCTGGGCACGCGTCACAACCGCGCGATACGCAGTCAGCCCTGCCAATGGCAATGCTGCCGCTTCAGCAAACGACAAATGCGCCGGTTTCGGGTTTACGTTCTCAGCCGGAACTTTGATGAATTCGGCAAACGTTCCCTCTTCAGGCATGCCCAGAATGCGGTACTTCGGTCCTTGTGTACGTTCGTCGTCCCCCCACTCCAAACTGGGATTGACGACGACTTCCTGTCCGAGCAGTTCCGCGCTGACACCTTCCCCCACCGCGCTGACAACGCCAGCACCGTCACTACCTAAGATTGCAGGCAGCTTGATGTTCGGGTAAAGCTTCTGGACGATAAATACATCGCGATGATTCAGCGCGGCGGCGTGGAGCCGGACAACGACTTCTCCAGGCCCTGGTTGCGGGTCAGGAACCTCTTCCAGCTTCAGATTGTCTACACTGCCGAGTTCACGCAAAACAATGGCTTTCATCAAATCTCCTCTCAATCAAGCGATTCAAAATATGCGCCGTTCAGGAAAGCGCGGCACGCAATCGTTCAGGAATGGGCGCTGGCTTGCCGTCTTTTACCACGACAACCGTCATCGAACCTTCAAGCGTTAGTTGCGTACAGGCTTCGTCGGCAAAAATATGAAAATCATAGCGAATCGAAGTCGTTCCCAATTTGCCAATGGTAACACGCATCACAAACTGCGCATCCAGCGGCAAGACCTGGTGAAACACGGCTTCGACGTGCTTGCGCGGAAAGTCATGTTGGTCGTCGCTAAAAAGCTGATAGCCGCCCGCCCGCAGCAATTCCATTTCGCCTTCTTCGAAGTATTCGAAAATGCGCGGATAGTGCAATCTGCCCGCCGCGTCAGCATCAGCCCAACGAATGCGCCGCGTTAATTCAATGGATCGCATTGCCCCTGAACTCCTCACCTGGCCAATTGCTCGACGATCTCGTAAAAGAAACGAACGCCTTCGACATACGCTTTCTGGCCGATGCGCTCGTCGTTGCCGTGAAAGCCGCCGCCCAATTCACGCGGCGGCGCCACAAATGGCGAAAAGCCATAGCTCATCACACCCAGATCACGGAAAAAGTGACTATCGGTAAATCCGGCCAACACCGGATGCGTGATGATCGCCTCGGGATAACGCTGTTTGGTGACTTTGGCGACTGTCTTGACCAGGTCAGAATCAATCGGCGAATCGTTCGCTTCAAACGCCAGCACAGGTTCGATCTTGATAGAATCATCTCCCAACACGCCGCGCAATTCCGCAATCCAGCGCTCCAGCTTTTCGCCCGGCACCAACCGCGTATCAACCTCAGCAACGGCGACTGGCGGAATCACGTTGATCTTCGTGCTGCCTTGCAACATCGTGATCGAAATCGTGTTGCGCACCAGCGCACGCGCCATCGGGTCCAGATCAAACTGACGAGCGAATTCCGGGTCTTTCAAAGCTTCGCGCAGGTTTTGAAACTTCCCGCTGCGCGCAGCCGGCATCAGCGGTGCTAGCGAGCGAAACGCCTGTTCGACCGCAGGCGTCAATTTGATCGGTGGCGTGTATTCCAACAATCGGTTGAGCGCACGCAACAACCGATTGACCGCTGAATCCGGCCTCGGCACCGAAGCGTGGCCGGGCTCGCCCGTTGCGGTCAAACGCAACCAGGCAGGCGTTTTTTCCGCCGGGCCAACCCCAACGGCCAACACATGACCATACTGATCCGTGATGTTGTTACCGCCTTCGTTGAAAAGAAATTCCGCGTTGCCCAACAATTCCGGATGCGTTTTGACAAACCACCCCGCGCCTAGTTGCCCCCCTGCTTCTTCATCCGCGGTCGCCAAAAAAATGATGTCTCGTTTGAGCGGTATGCGCGCACGCTTGAGCGTCAACATCGTGACAAATTGCGCCATGCCGACGGATTTCATGTCTTGCGCGCCACGTCCGTAAATGAAGCCGTCTTTTTGCGCACCGCTGAACGCCTCTACCGACCAGTATTCCTTGCTGTGCGGCACGACGTCTGTGTGATTGAGCAGAATGAGTGGGCGTTGCGAGCCGTCACCTTTCAGCCGCGCCCACAAAGTGCCGCGTCCGGGGAACGGTTCGAAGACCTTGTGCTCGATGCCTTCGCGCTGGCAAATCTCGGCAAAAAACCGCGCCGCACGAATTTCATTGCCGGGCGGATTGGTCGTATCCAGCTTGAGATATTGGATGAAAAGCTCCAGCGCCTCGCGCTGCACTTCTTCCCACTTGATGCCATTGTTTCTGGGGTAAGCCAATGTCCAACCGTTGGCTGTCGCCAACAAAACCACCAGCCCGGCCAGAACAATACGGCGCAAAACGTACATAAACAGGTTCTCCGTGAATTTAGATAGGCAATGCACAGGTAAAGGCGCGCAATGATAGCGGTCAGCTTTCGCGCTCACAAGATAACAACGCGCGCATCAATTGTCTTCGTCGCTGTCGGCAAAGAAGGCCTCAACGTCTTCGATCTTGCGTGTGATGCGTGACGGCGGCAGGCTGCGCAAAAATTGCTGGCCGTATTTTTTCGTCACTAGCCGCGGATCAAGCACCGAAATCACGCCGCGATCCGTCGCGCTGCGAATCAAACGGCCCACACCTTGTTTCAGCGTAATCACCGCCGAAGGCACGGAATATTGCCCGAAGCTGTCTCCGCCATGCTGATCAATGTAACGCTGCCGGGCGGCAACCACCGGATCAGAAGGCACCGCAAATGGCAGCTTATCAATGATCACACACGACAAGGCTTCGCCGCGCACATCCACGCCTTGCCAAAAACTGGCGGTCGCAAACAGCACGCAATGCGGCGTGGAGCGAAAGCGTTCGAGCAACCCAGAGCGTGAACCTTCGCCTTGCATCAGCACGGGAAAATCTATGTGCGGTTCGACCAATTCGCGCAAGGTTTGCATCTGGGAACTGGCCGTGCACAAAACAAAGGCGCGCCCCTGACTGGCGTTGAGAAGCCTGACGATTTCGTCAGCCGCCGCCTGTGTGAACCCACTGTCGCGCGGATCAGGCATTTTGGGCGGCAAATACAACAGCGACTGGTTTTCGTAATCGTAATTCGAGTCGGCGATCATTTCGTCAGCCTGCTCGATGCCCAGCCGCGCGCGAATGAAGCTGAAAGAATCCGCGCTGGTCAGTGTCGCCGACGTCAAGACACAAGTTTCCACCTGGGAAAACAACCGGTCGTTCAGAATCTCTGACGCGTCAATGGGGGTCGCTTGCAAAAAGACGCCGCGCCCGCGCCGTTCGCACCAGGTCACAAACAACTCATTGTCTTCAAAAAGAATGAAATCCAGATCGAAGCGCAACTGTTCGACGCGGCGCAAAATGGCATCCATTTCGGCGGGCGGTTCTTTGACCACCTGTAACGAAGCAACCAGCCGATCCAGCGCCGCTTTCAGATTCAGGTAGCGTTCACCGGGCGGCGTGGCTTCGACAGTGCCGTCGCGACGGCGACGTGCAAACATTTGCGGGCGAATCACAAAGCGCCCTTCGCCGCCCAGCGTCGTCATAGAAGTGCGCGCATCCGTGCCGGTGAAATTCAGCCAGAAATTCTCAGCCATGCGCGCCGTGCGCGCGACGGCTTTGGTAATCTCGCGCGCGGCTTCGACATCGTTGATCATCAGCCGCGAAATATCACCGAGCAAATCATCCACCTGAAAGTTTGAGGTCGTCGCGCCGAAATATTGCATGGCGATGTCTTCGATCTGATGCGCTTCATCAAAAATCACCGCGCTGTAATCGGGCAACACCTGGCCCCATTCTTTGTCGCGCAACGCCAGATCGGCAAAAAAGAGATGGTGATTGACGATCACGATGTCCGATTCCAGCGCGCTTTGGCGGGCTTTGGTAATGAAACACTGATCGAAGCTGGGGCATTTCTGGCCCAGACAAATGTCCGAACGGGCATCAATGTGCCGCCAAAACGACAGATATTCCGGCAAGGTCGTCAATTCAGCGCGGTCGCCGCTCTCGCTTTGATACGCCCAGTGGTTGATTTCGTTGAAATAGTCCGCTTCGGCCAAGCCTTCGAGCACAGGCGCTTGCTCTGCGCGCTTGAGCCGATGCAAACAAACATAATTTGAACGGCCTTTGAGTACGGTCGCTTTGAACTTCTTGGGCAGGATTTTTTGTAAAAACGGGACGTCTTTGAAAAAAAGCTGTTCCTGCAGGTTTTTGGTGCCGGTGCTGACGATCACACGACGACCGGTGGCGATGGCGGGCACCAGATATGCCAGAGTTTTCCCGGTGCCAGTGCCGGCTTCGACCAGCAAATGATGTCGCTGTTCCAACGCGGTAGCGACAGCTTCGGCCATGGCGACTTGCCCGGGACGATATTCATAATCAGGATGATAGCGCGCAATCAGACCATTGCGCCCGAAGATTCCTTCCATTCGTGCTTCACCTTTTGTTGGTATTGGATTGCTGCGCCGTCGCCCGCAAACGGCTGTCTCTGTCATACAAGTTACAGTGTTAGCAGTCTAGCATGTACTATCAAGGTGAGCTAAGCTCTGTCAGCAAAATCGTTTTACAAGATTTTACAGAAAACGCGTTGACCGCTGGCGGTGCGGAATTGCACCCTGATTTTGTGCCATACGCAAAATGCGACTGGCATTCATCACCAACAATCACAAAGACATCAACCACGTACGAAGGAGACTCTATGAAGCAGACAATCGTCGCTTTGCGTTATCTCGTCAGCTCGCTGGCCATCAGCTTGGCCTTAGGTTTGGTTTGTTTTGCACAAACCGCTGCCGCAAAACCCGCCATGTCGGCTGCGAAAGCCGAAGCCCCTGATCACATCGCCATGATGGTTGCCGATTGGACACGCGCGCGCGATTACACCAACGAATATTTGGACGCAATGCCGGAAGACGGCACCAATTTCAAAGCGGCGCCGGATATTCGTTCCTTCGCCGAACAGTTCCTGCACCTGGCCAATGCCAACTACATGTTTGCCTCGGCGGCCACAGGCGCAAACAACCCGATGCAAGGCAAGAATCTGGAAAAAAGCGAAGAGTTGAAAACCAAAGCCGCGTTGCGAAAAGCAGTGAACGACAGCTACGACTTCGCCATTGCTTCGGTCAAGGCGATGGACCCGAAAAAACTGGGCGAAGCCATCAAGCTGTTTGGCCGTGACACCACGCGCGGCGTGGCCTTGGCCAAAGCGTTTGAACACCAAACGCACCATCGCGGGCAAACGACGATTTATCTGCGCTTGAAAGGCGTCAAGCCACCGGCAGAGAAACTTTTCTAACCCCGCCTCTGTAGGCTACGATGCACGCGGCGCGAATGCGAAGCGCGGAAACCACGACCGTTGCCAAAGTCGGTCGCGTTCCCGCTTCTGTTTGCTGCCGCGTTTTTGTTTATGCGTATCACCGAAATTTTTTACTCCATCCAGGGAGAATCTTCGTTTGCAGGGCTGCCGTGTGTGTTTGTGCGGCTGACCTGGTGCAATTTGCGTTGTTCCTGGTGCGACAGCGAATACACCTTTACGGGCGGGACGGAAATGAGCCTTGAAGACGTGCTGGCTCAGGTGCGCGGCTATGATTGCCGCCTGGTTGAAATCACAGGCGGTGAGCCGTTGGTGCAAAAACGTGAATGCACCGAATTGGCACGACGGCTGTGCGACGAAAACTACACCGTGCTCATCGAAACCGGCGGCGGCCTGGACGCCAGCATTCTTGACCCGCGCGTCATCAAGATTCTCGATGTGAAATGCCCCGGCAGCGGCGAATCTGAACGAAACGTCTGGGCCAATCTGGAATGCCTCAACCCGCACGATGAAATCAAATTTGTGATCAAAGACCGAGCGGATTTCGAGTTCGCCCGCGAGGTGATTCAAAAATATCGCCTGCACGAACGAAAGCCCGCCCTGTTGTTTTCGCCGGTTTGGGGCGCAGTCGCCTTCCAGGAACTGGCTGAATGGGTGTTGCAATCCGGCTTGCACGCCCGTATGCAGTTGCAACTTCATAAATTTATTTGGGGGCCGGACGCGAAAGGAGTTTGAAACCAACCGATGCTCGGCGTGGTCTTAACAAGTGGCGGAATGGACAGTTGTGTGACGACTGCCATCGCGGCGCGTGAATGTCAGAAAATTGCGCTCTTGCACGTCAGTTACGGGCAAAGAACGCAAGCGCGCGAACTGAAAGCGTTCAACGACATTGCTGATTTCTATCAAGTTGAACAGCGGCTGGTCACCAACATTGCGCATCTGGCGCAAATTGGCGGCTCGTCGCTAACGGATCGCACAATTGAAATCAGCCCGGCGAATTTGGAAACGACGGAAATCCCGACTTCGTATGTGCCCTTTCGCAATGCGCATTTGTTGGCCATTGCCACCAGTTGGGCTGAGGTCATCAGCGCCGGACGCATTTACATCGGCGCGGTCGCCGAAGACAGCTCGGGTTATCCGGACTGTCGCCCGGAGTTTTATCAGGCGTTTCAACAAGCGATTTCTGTCGGCACCAAACCTGAAACGCAGATTGAAATCATCACGCCGGTCATCGCCTTGCGCAAAAGTGAAATCGTGCAACGCGGCTTGGCGCTGGGCGCGCCACTACAACTGAGCTGGTCGTGTTATCAGGGCGAATCGCTGGCGTGCGGCGTTTGTGACAGTTGCGCGTTGCGCTTGCGCGGCTTTCGTGAAGCAGGCGTACGCGATCCCCTACCGTACGCAATTGAAATCTGAGCATGTGGCAGCTAGAATTGCCCTTGGTCTGATTCACAGATTTTTCGTATTCACTCAACCCAAACGAATTTGTGTAGCAACATCGGCAACTGAAGCGTGCGGCGCAGCAGAAGGACTGCAGGCGTAAGCGTGTGAAGAGTGTCTAAAGCACTGAGCAACGTCACCGTCAGCTTCGCATCTAAAGCGCGCTCCCAAGCAGTTGCAAGCAGTTTGAATCGTGACAGCATCACACGGAGGACAACTAATGAAGAGCAAAACTCTTTGGTCGGCCCTGGCAGGATGCGCGTTACTGACACTGATGTCGGTCAGCGCGTGGGCACAAGTGGGCCGCCTCGAAGGCGACGTGGTTAAAGAAGGCTCTAAAGAGCCGATCGTCGGCGCGGAAGTCGTTATTGAACGCACCGATATCAAAGGCACCTATCCGGTCAAAACCGACAAAAAGGGCCACTTCCTGCACGCAGGCGTGCCGCTCACCGGCACGTATACGGTGCTGGTTTCAGCGCCGGGGTGCGAACCGACGTTCCTGTCGGGCATTCGCGTCATCAACAACAACGAACCGCTCAAGATCGAATTGCGCGCCGGTGATGGCCGCAAATTGACGATGGAAGACGTCAAAAAAGCCGGTGGCGTAGCCAAAGCCAGTCCCGGCGGCGCTCCTGCCCCGCCGAAGATGAGCGAAGAAGAAATGAAAAAGGCCAAGGAAGAATACGAAAAGGCCAAAAAAGATCGTGACGAAGCCGAGAAATACAATGCGGCCATCGGCCAGATCAACGTCTTCCTCAAAGCCGGCAACGATATGTTGACCAAGAACGACCTGAATGGCGCAATCGGCCAATTTCAGGAAGCCGTCAAATTGAATCCGGACATCCACATTTCACAGGGCAACCTGGCCATCGCGTTGCAAAAACGCGGCGTCGGCCAGTTCAACGCGGGCAACCGTGATGCGGCGAAACAGGATTTTCTCGATTCGATCGCGGCCACCCAGAAAGCGTTGAGCGGTCTTGAGTCGCAGGAAAAAGACACCAAGATGACCAACGATCCGCTGCAAAACAGACGCACGCGCACGACCTATCACGTCGTGCGAGCGGAATCGGAAGCCATCCTGGCCACCAAATTCGGCGATCTGACCCAAGTGGATGCCGCCGTCAAAGATTACACGCTGCTGGCTGAACTGACGGATGATCCCGCCAAAAAGAAAGATTATCCGCTGAAAGCCGCCAAGGTTTATTTCGACGCGGGCAAATCGGAAGAGGCCGTCACGGCTTACAACAAGATTCTTGAAAGCGATCCGGAAAACGTCGAAGCGTTGTACAACCTCGGATTGGCTTATGCGGGCGTGGGCAAATTCCAGGAATCGGCCAACACGCTGCAAAAGTTTGTGGATAAAGCTCCGGCCACCGATCAGCGCGTGGCTGAAGCCAAGAGCGTGATCAAAGACTTGATTGTCGGCAACAATCTGCAACCGCCGAAATCAGAACCGACCAAAGGCAAAGGCGCTCCCGCCAAGAAGAAACCCTAACCGGTTTGTCCTTCGCTAACAGAAAAGCCCGCAAGAGAATGTCTCTTGCGGGCTTTTCGCTTTCGGGGTGTCTACTTCCCTATTTCAGGACATTGATCTTGAGCTGCGAAGCGAATTTCGCAGAGTGGTAAACTCGCTGTGTCGCTTTCTGAAAATCTTCATCCTTGGCGGCGTAAATGTTCAGAAACTTCTGCGGATTGCGATCCACCAGCGGGAACCACGAACTCTGCACGTGGATCATTATGCGATGTCCTTTCTTGAACGTGTGGTTGATATCGGGCAAGGCAAACGCCACACGCGTCACTTCGTTGGGTTTGAGCGGTTCAGGCTTTGCCCAACTGTTGCGATACTTGGCCCGCATCGGCTCGCCACGCACCAGCATCTGATAGCTATCCAGCGCATCTCGCCCGTCAGGAAATTCGTCAACGAGCTTCACGATGAAATCTGAATCCGTGCCGGTGGTCGAAACAAACAACTCGGCATTGAGCGCGCCGGACAGTGTGACGTCTTCGGTCAGCACCTCGCTTCGATACACCAGCACGTCAGGCCGTGATGCCGAAAACCGCTGGTCATCGGTCATATATTCGTACCGCATGCCAATGCTGGGGTCTTTCAGGAACGGCACCGGCTTGTTCGGGTCGCTGACGTATTCGTCGTAGGCATTCTTGCCAGCGTCGGTCGGCGGTGTAAACGCCAGCTTGCCGTTGGCGTGCAAATACAAACTCTTGCTTTCGACATTTTTCGGCGGCCAACTCGCATAGGTTTTCCAGACGTTCGAGCCGGTTTCAAAGACATACGCCTCTGGCAATTTCAGCTCGCCCTTGTCTTTCAGGAAATACATGAAAAACGGAAACTCTATGTTCTCGCGGTAAAACTGTGACGTGGCAGAATCAAAACCGATGCCCCCCAGTTTTTCGCCTGTGCCGCGCGACCAACAACCGTGACACCAAGGCCCTTCGACCAGTACGTTCCAGGCTTTCGGATTGTTCTTTTCAATTTCGCGGTAAATCCACAACGGCCCTTGCACGTCTTCGGCATCAAACCAACCGCCGACAGTCATCACGGCAGGTGTAACCTTTTTCAAATGCTGCGGTACATTTTGCGCTTGCCAGTAAGCGTCATAATCGCCGTGCTCCATCCATTCGTTCCACAGCTTGATCTCGTTCTTCATGTACTTTTGCGCGTTGGCCAACGATCCCATTTCAAGGAAGAACTGGTATCCGTCATTGGTGCCGTGATCAAACCGTGGTCCTTGTTGCACGCTCGGTCCCGTGCGCGGGCGTCCGAAGTTGATGATGAAGTTGAACGCATGCGGCAAAAAGAATGCGCCGTTGTGGTGCATGTCATCGCCCAACCAGTTGTCCGCCATCGGCGCCTGCGGCGAAACCGCTTTCAGCGCCGGATGCGGATCAATCAGCGCTTGCGCGGCATAGTGTCCGGGATAGGAAATCCCCCACATGCCGACTCGGCCGTTGTTATTCGGGATGTTTTTCAACAGCCATTCAATTGTGTCCCACGTATCGGTGGATTCGTCCGTGTCCTTCGCGTTGGTCTTTTGGGGTTTGTATGGCTTCATCCACATAAAGTCGCCTTCGGACATATTGCGCCCGCGGACATCCTGATAGACAAAGATGAAGCCTTCCTGCTGAAACAACTGCGATGGCCCCAACTGCGCGCGATAGACCGTCGGCCCATACGGTGCGACGCTATACGGCGTACGCTGCATGATCATCGGGTATTTTTGCGACGTGTCTTTGGGAACGTATACCGAGGTGAAAAGCTTCACCCCGTCGCGCATGGGAACCTGATATTCGTATTTGGTGTAGCGCGCATTCACGCCACCGGTCTCTTGCGCCAGCGCGACAGTCACGAGCGCCAGCGCCAAACAAAACGCTTGCCCCCAACCAATCAATCGGGTTCTTTTCATTGCCTGCTCCTTACGAGTCAAAGTAAGTGGTTGCCTTGGTGAAATCAGTGACATAGATACGTGCAGAGTAACGGCAGCCAGTTCATTCAGGCAAGATTTGACAGGCTGTTGCGCCGTTTTCGTGACAAGCGGCAATCTGTTCATTACAATCCGCCGCTAAACTTCTTCATCTCAAACCGAGACGGTTTCCCGAAACGAAATGACTAACACTCCGCTTCAACAATCGGCGCACCCAATCACGCTCGCCCTGGATGTGGGCACCTCTTCCGTGCGCGCAGTCCTGTTTGACAGTCAGGCGCACCCCATCGAAGGCAGCGAAGGCCGCACGCATTATCAAATGACGGCGACGCACGATGGCGGCGTCGAAATCGAAGCCGACAAGTTGGTCGGATTCATCTGCCAGACGCTGGATCAATGTTTGGCCAAAGCCGGGCCAATTGAAATCGCCGCCGTCGGTTATAGCAATTTCTGGCACGCGATGTTGGGAGTGGATGCCGAAGGACGCGCCGTGACGCCGCTTTATAACTGGAGCGACACCCGCAGCGCAGATGATGCCAAAGCCCTGGGTGAACGACTTGGGCGCGCCTGGATTCATCAACGGACGGGCGTCGTGCCACACGCCAGCTACTACCCGGCGAAAATCACCTGGTTGCGGCGCACAAATCCGCAACTGGCGGCGCGTGTCGCGCGCTGGGTTTCGATTGGCGAATATTTTTATCATCAGGTCTTTGGGCGTTTTGTTTGCGGCGTGGGAATGGCAGCGGGCACAGGACTCTTTGACCCAAACGCCAACGATTGGTCTGACGAAATGCTGGCTGCAATCAGTGTGTCGCGTGAACAGCTTTCGCCACTGGCGCCACTGGCAGCCGAAAACGAAGGTTTGGCAGGCATGCGTGCGGAGTTTGCAGCGCGCTGGCCAGCTTTACGAAATGCGCGTTGGTTGCCCGCCATCGGCGACGGAGCCACCAGCAACATCGGTTCTGGCTGTTCCGCCAAAAACCGCATAGCCATCAACGTTGGCACGTCTGGTGCGATGCGTGTTTGCTGGCCTGTGGAGCGTGTAACGATTCCGTCGGGGTTGTGGTGCTATCGCGCCAATCGCCGCTATGCCTTGATCGGCGGCGCGCTCTCAAACGCCGGAGACGTTTATGCCTGGTGTCGTGAACGATTGAAACTGGCCGATGCCGAAATTGAAACGCAATTGGCGGCGCAAATTCCCGACGAACACGGGCTGACCGTGTTGCCGTTTTTTTCCGGCGAACGCAGCACCGGCTGGCATTCTGATGCCCGCGCAACGATCTCCGGCTTAAGTCTGAGCACGCAGCCAATCGAAATTTTACGCGCGTCGCTCGAAGCTGTATGCTATCGTTTCGCTGCGATTTATGAGCGTTTGAAAACTGAAGTCGCGAGCGATGCGCGCATCATCGCATCTGGCGGCGGCATTTTGCATTCGCGCGTGTGGACGCAAATGCTCTCTGATGTAATCGGCGTTCCGGTCGCCACGTCAGAAGTCGCTGAAGCATCCAGTCGCGGCGCGGCGCTGTTGGCAATGGAGGCTTTCGGTCTGATCGAAAGCCTAAGCGCGGTGCCGACGCCCTTGGGCGATACGTTTATGCCAGAGACAGAAAATCACGAACGCTATCTGAAAGCGCGTGCCCGACAGGAACGACTTTACGAAACGTTGATTGTAAACCAATGAACTCTTCCCACGATGTGGCCCCACCATGTATGCGAAACTAGCCTTCGATACGCAGCGTGTGCCCTGGTGGACATTTAATCTCAGGAGTAAGCAATGAACCCCTTAGTCGAATTACAAAAGCACGGTCAAAGCATTTGGTATGACAACATCCGCCGGGCGCTGATTGATAACGGCGACATCGCCGGCAAAATCGCCAACGATGATTTGCGCGGCATCACGTCCAATCCAACCATCTTTGAAAAAGCCATCACCGGCAGCACGGATTACAACGACGCGATCCGCAAACTGATCGCCGAAGGCAAAAGCGTCACCGAAATTTACGAAGCGCTGGCCATCGAAGACATTCAACGCGCCGCCGATTTGTTCAAGCCGGTCTATGAACGCACCAACGGGCTGGATGGCTACGTCAGCCTGGAAGTTTCTCCCTTGCTGGCGCACGACACTGACGGAACAATCACCGAAGCGAAGCGTTTGTGGGCTACGTTGAATCGCCCCAACGTAATGATCAAGATTCCGGCCACGCCCGCCGGCATTCCCGCCATCAAAGCCGCCATTGCCGCTGGCATCAATATCAATGTGACGATGATTTTCGCGCTCGACAATTACGAACAAGTCGCCGAAGCCTACATCGCAGGCTTGGAAGAGCGCGCCGCCGCCGGGCAATCAGTGGCGCACGTCGCCTCGGTCGCCAGCGTATTCGTCAGCCGCATAGACACTTCGATTGATAACCAACTGGAATCTCGCATCCGTCATTCCGCCGACGAAAACGAAAAAGCGACGCTCACGGCCTTGCTCGGCAAAGCCGCCATCGCCAACGCCAAGGTGCAATACCAACGCTTCAAGGAAATTTTCGCCAACGAACGTTTTGAAAAGCTGCGCGCACAAGGCGCACGCGTCCAACGTCCGCTTTGGGCTTCGACCGGCACCAAAAATCCCAAATACAGCGACGTGCTCTATGTCGAAGAGCTGATCGGCGCCGATACCGTCAATACGGTTCCGCCCGCAACGTACACGGCCTTTCGTGATCACGGCAAAGTTCGTCCGAGCCTGGAAGAAAACCTAGCCGAATCAATCAGCGCGTTGGAACAACTAGCAGCCAATGGCGTTAGCCTGCAACAGGTTTGCCAGCAATTGCAGGACGAAGGCGTCAAGGCGTTTGCCGATTCATTTGACAGTTTGATGGCCAGCATCACCTCGAAACAGGCCACCCTGACCAGCGGCTTGCTGGATCGTACGGAGGCCAGTTTGGGCGCATACGAATCCGCCGTGAACGATGCCATCAAGCGTGCCGAAACCGAACAATGGACGCGCAAGATTTGGCGCAAAGACGCCGCATTGTGGAAGAGCGACGAAGCCCACCAGAAACTGATCAAGAATGCGCTTGGGTGGGTTACGGTGCCGGATCAGTTGGTGGATGCGGCAGAAGAGTTGGCGGCGTTCAGCGCACGCATTCGCAACGAAGGTTTCAAACACGTAATGCTGCTCGGTATGGGTGGCAGCAGCCTCTGCCCGGAAGTCTTCCGGCGCACGTTTGGCAAACAACCTGGCTTCCCGGAATTGCACGTACTCGATAGCACTGACCCGGCAACTGTGGCCGCGTTTGAAGCAAGCGTTGATCTGGCCCATACCTTGTTCGTCGTCGCCAGCAAATCCGGCAGCACGGTCGAACCGTTGATGTTCTACAAGTATTTCTTCAACCGCGTGCGCGAAATCAAAGGCGACAAAGCGGGCGAAAACTTCGTCGCAATCACCGACCCCGGCACCAAGATGGAGCAAATGGCCAAAGATGACCATTTCCGCCGTATCTTTTTGAATCCGGCCGATATCGGCGGTCGTTATTCGGCGCTGTCGTTCTTCGGCATGGTCCCTGCCGCCCTACAAGGTTTCGATTTTCGCACATTGCTTGACCGTGCAGAACGCGCAATGCACGCCTGTGCACCGCCTGTTCCGGCGACAGACAATCCGGCAGTGCGGTTGGGCGCGATCATTGGCACGTTGGCCAACGCAGGACGCAACAAACTGACGCTCACCAGTGATCCGGCGATTGCGTCGCTGGGACTGTGGATCGAACAGCTTGTGGCGGAAAGCACCGGCAAAGAAGGCAAAGGCATTTTGCCTGTTGCGGGAGAACCGTTGAGCGTGCCCGCAGTGTATGGTCAGGATCGCGTCTTTGTGCACATTGCGGTAGGCATGATCGAACCGGAAGTCGAAAACCGGTTACGCGCGCTGGAAGCCGCTGGCCATCCCGTCGTACGCCGTGTGCTGAACGACACGCTCGACCTGGGTGAAGAGTTCTATGTGTGGGAAGTCGCCACTGCGATCGCGGGGGCGCTGACCGGCATCAATCCGTTTGACCAGCCGAACGTGCAGGAATCGAAAGACAACACAGTGCGTTTGCTGGAAGAATTCAAACAAAACGGCAAGCTGAGCGAACAGACGGTTGCCGCCGAAGGCCACGGGCTAACGATTCGCTGCACCGATGCCACGCTCGCGCAATTGGGCGCGGGTTCGTCAGTTGAAGCGTTCCTCACAGCGCATCTGAAACAGACCCAGGCAGGTGATTACATCGCGTTGTTGGGCTACATACAGGAAACTGACCTCCACGATGTGTTGTTGCAAGCCATTCGTACGCATCTGCGTGACGCGTTGCACGTTGCCACAACCACAGGATATGGCCCGCGCTTTTTACACTCGACCGGACAATTGCACAAAGGCGGCGATGATAGCGGCGTGTTTTTGCAATTGACGGCTGATGACGTGCAAGACATCCCCTTGCCGGGCGAAACCTTCACCTTTGGCGTGTTGAAACAGGCACAGGCGTTGGGTGATTTTGCGTCACTGGCCAGCCGCAACCGGCGCGCCATTCGCATTCACCTGGGAGCGAACATTGCTACCGGATTGCAAACGATCCTGGGCATCGTGCAATCCGCCCTTCCGCTCAGCCGTACACAAACGCAATGAGACGACTGACACTGAACCAACACCAATTGGAAGTGTTTGCTGATGCGGCGGAGTTGGCGCGTGGAGCTGCGCGCCACTTCGCCGAATTGGCAACTCAACACGTGAAGCAATCAGGCCAATTCACGGTGGCGCTTTCTGGTGGTTCTACGCCCAAAGCCCTGTTCTCCTTGCTGGCAGAAGCCCCATTTGCCGACACATTGCCGTGGTCCTCCATTTTCCTGTTTTGGGGCGATGAACGTTGCGTGCCCCCGGATCACCCCGACAGCAACTACCACATGACGCGAGAAACGCTGCTGTCAAAAGTCCCCATCCCCAACGAAAACGTCTTTCGCATTCCTGCTGAAGATAACGATCACGATCTGGCTGCCCTGAATTACGAAACCGCGCTCAAACTGTTTTTCCAATCAAACGAGCCACCGCGCTTCGATTTGGTGTTTCTCGGCATGGGCGCGGACGGACATACAGCCTCCCTGTTTCCCCAAACGGCGGCATTGCACGCGACAGGACGAATCGCGGTCGCCAATTACGTTCCCAAGCTGCAAGCGCATCGCATCACCTTAACAGCCGAAACTATCAACCGCGCGGAACACGTCATCTTCCTGATCGCAGGCCCAGACAAATCCGCCCCGCTCAAAGAAGTGCTCATCGGCGCGTATCAGCCTGAAACCTATCCCAGCCAATTGATCGCACCAAACACAGGCTCGCTGCTGTGGCTGGTAGATGAAGCGGCTGCCAGTTTGTTGTCATAATCGCGTAGCCCATCACTGTTATGACGGTTGCAAAAACCGTCACAGGTTTACGGCCTGCCTTCTGCTACTAACCATACACTCCGCCTGTTTCCAATCCTCAAACTTCACGAAAGGGATAACTATGAAGGCAAGAGTTGTTGCGCTCAGCTTGTGCGCATTTTTCCTGGTGGGCGGCGTTGTCGCGGATATCTCCACCTCAATTCACGAAACGTCACACGCATCAGTAATAAGCCCACAAACCAGAGCCGTCTCAGCGGCAGAGGTATTGCGCGAAGCACACGTGCTGTATGTGCAGTGCGAATCCGCGTGGTTTAACCGGGAAAGTTTCGAGCGTGAATTGCTCAAACGGAAGGAATTTGACGAACTGGGTTTGGCGTTAACCCGCGATGAAAAGAAAGCGGATCTGATCATCAAGATCAATCGCAAGATTTTCACCACACGTTTCACATTCTCGCTGGTTGATACGCAAACCAATCGGGTCGTCGCCAGTGATCGTGCCAGCTCACTGGGTGGAGAAATTGAGCCTGATCTGGCCAAGCTATTGCTCAAAAAATTCCAGGCGGCACGACAACAAACACCACCAGCAAAATAAAACGAGGGCTGAGGACGCGTGGTCCCAGCCCTCGTTTGGCTACCGATTAAAACTCAGGTTTAGAACGTATACCGCAAGCCCATCAAGATGCGGCGGTTGCCGCCATTGGTGGCCCATTGGTTCAAGAAGTTCGCACCGGAGTTGATCGCAGTGTTCGGCGTACCGAAGTTCCGCGTGTTGGTCGCATTGAAGAATTCGGCACGGAATTGCAGGTTGTGGCCTTCGATAATTCTCGTGTTCTTGAAAATACCGAAGTCCAGGTTGGCAATACCGTCGCCGCGAATCGTGTTGCGTCCAATGTTGCCCACACGTTCGCCGGTCTGCAGCGCGCGGAACAGATTCGCGCCTCCCGCCGCACGAATCTCGATCAGGTTCATGCTGGACAGATCGAGCGTCGTGTTCAGGTTCGGGCGAACCGCATTGCCCACCAGCGCGTCAATGCCTTGCAGCACACCCGCCGGATCGGCGCCATTCAGAATGGTGAACGGCGTACCGCTTTGCAACGTGATAAACGCATTAGCTTGCCAGCCACCCAGGAAACGACCCAGGGCGCTGGATTGTTCGCGGTAGAACGGTAACTCATACACCATGTTGCCCGTCACGCGATGCGGACGGTCATAGCTGGAACGAGCCCGGTCAGCATTGCGGTTGAACGGGTCTTGCGGCGTGGCGACTTCACCCTGCGGTTGCGGGTTGAAGATTTCTGACGCCGTGTCAATGAAGGTGCTCCAGGTGTAGTGCACGCCCGCGCTGAAGTTCTTGCTCAGACGTTTGTCCAAGCTGACTTGCAGCGAATGATAGATGGATTGCGCGCAGTTGCAGCGCAACCGTTCGACACCGCGCGTCAGATCAACGCGGCGCGGCTGATTGGTCAGCGTCGTGCCGGCAGGGTTGTACAAGAACGCCGCATCGTTGCGATTTGTACGCTCTCTCACCACCGGGTTGCCGTCCACGGTTTGGAACAGACCGTTGCCTTTGGTGCCGACATAGCCAACACGCAAGACAACGTCTTTCGACAATTCACGCGAGACTTCCAAGCTGAACTGATCTGCCGACGGCGCACGGAAATCTTCGCCCACGGTCGTTTGCGTGATGAACGGCAGGTTCGCTGTCGGCGGCGCGGTTGCGCTCAGCAAGTTGGAGTAGGCGTTGTTCAACGAAGGATTGAGCGCGAACACAAACGGGAACGCGCTGGCGATGTTCAGGTTGATATTGATAAACCCGTAATCGTTCGTGCGCGAATAGCCGCCGCGGATGACAGTTTTATCGCCGCCAAACAACAAGCTGGCAATACCGCTGTCGCCGAAATTCGGACGCCAGTTGAAGCCAAAACGCGGTTGCAAGTTATTGGTGTCACGATTCGGATTGCGGAAACGGAACACAGGGTTGTTGCCGTTGGCCGCCAAAATCGCATCATTGAACGGTTGCAACGAACCGATGGAATTGCCTGGCGTTTCGTAACGCAGACCATAGCTCAAGGTGAAGTTCGGGCGAACCTTCCATTCATCCTGCGCATAGAAAAAGTAGTCGTACCAGTTGTAGTACTGAATTTCCGAGCCGCCCGGCACCGGCTTGTTGATTGCCGAAGCGATGGCCACGTCATTCACAAAGCTATCGAGCGTGGCGTAAGCCAGCCGACCACGAATCGTCGGGAAGAAGAAGCTCTTGACCTGCACACGACGGAAATCGAAGCCGAATTTCATCGCGTGGCTGCCTTTCGTCCACGAAAGGTTGTCGAGAATTTGGTAGGTGTTGTTATAACGGAATTGCGGCAGGTTGACTGCCAGGCCGATTGCGGTACGTGTGCCCGCCGCGTTGAAACCAATCAAACCAAGCTGGTTGATTTCGATGGACGGAATCGTTTCCGACGAAGGATCAGATGCATTGGTCACCGAGCCAAAGCGCTGATACGCGATGCGCGCTTCGTTGACGAGCGAATTCGACAACACGCTGGTGAATCCAACGTTCGCCGACTGGTTACGCGTGGTCACGCTGTTTGCCAACCCGGTCGGCGTCGCTTGCCCCGTACCGTTGCTGTTTTCGTCATTGAAGAAATAACGGCCGTTGATCTGGTGTTTTTCGCTGAAGCGATGGTCAACGCGACCGCTCCACTGATGATTGTTGAACGCAATCGAGTTCGCCCCGGTCAATGAACCGAGCGGAACAGAAAACGTTTGGTTGTTAACCGTGAAATTTGCCGTGGTGTTGTTCGGCGTTTGCGCCGCAGGCAGGAATTTCAACAGCGCGGCAACTTGCGGACGCGTGCCGGCTTGCTGTTGCAAAATCTGCCGACCGGCTTCGGTCGGCACGCCGTTGATGGTCGCACCAGAACCGAGCTGGCGATCAGTCCAACGTTGATACGAACCGAAAAAGAAAGTTTTGTCTTTCACGATCGGCCCGCCCAGCGTTCCGCCGTATTGCGCTTCATTGCGGCGCGGCGCGTCTTTGAACCCGGCAGCTTTGTCCAGATTGCTGCGCGCGTTGAAAACTTCGTTGTTGTTAAAGAAAAACCCGGAACCGTGCAGGTTGTTCGATCCCGATTTGCTGACGATGTTGACCACCGAACCAGCAGCGCGGCCATACTCAGCCGCGAATTGGTTGGTCACCAACCGGAATTCCTGCACCACGTCAGGGTTGTTGATGGGCTGCTGTGAACCGGAAACGCTCGGATCGTTGCTGTCTTGCCCGTCAATCATGAAATTGTTCGAGCGCAGACGCATACCGTTCACCGAGAAATTCAAGCCTTGCGCAAACCCGGTCTGGCCGCTGCCCAACTGGCTGACACCAGCAGCAGACAGCGCAATGTTCAACACGTTGCGATTGGGCGCGAGCGGTAATTCAGACAAGCGCTTGGAATCAAAGCGAGTGCTGACTTCGGCGTTGGAGGTATTAAGCAATGACGCGTTTTCGGCCACGGTGATGACTTCTTCCACCGAACTGGGCTTCAACGAAAAATCAATGACGGCTTCCTGGTTGAGCAATAGCTCAATGCCAGAACGAACCACTTTGGCAAATCCATTTGCCTGAACGCTGACTTCGTAATTGCCGATGGGCAGGTTGGGAACACGATAACGGCCTTCGCTGTTGGTGGTGGTGGTGCGAGTTTCGTTGGTTCCGACGTTACGTACCGCCACGGTCGCATTGGCAACGACGGCTTGTTGCGCGTCTGCGACTTGTCCGGCGATGGTTCCTGATGTTGATTGTGCAACCCCATGCAAATGCGCACTGATCAGTAGTGCGCAAAGCAGGGCGACAAATCGTACTGAACTTCTCATGACTTCCTCCTGTTGGATATTTGGTGCCCTTTTCAGTCGGTTCGGGAGCTTCAGATCAATGAAGCATATGACACGAAGAATATATTTATTGCCTGTTACAGCTTGTGGCTCAGATGAGAGATGACATCCACGTACAAACTTCGCTCAATTTCTTAATTTCAATTTGTAAGAAACTAATTTTTTGGAATTAAGCACCGGTCTTCCGCTTGGCAAATGGTGTTCCATCACAAGCGAGTGAAGCCAATAAATGTGAGAACCTTGATTCAACAAAAGTTAGATCAAGGAAATCGGCAGCTAACTTGCAATATGTGCGAAAAACTGGAGAGCGCGTTCAGATTTTCGGATTTCCATCTTCTCTTTTTTATTTTTAGGATTAGGTAACAAAAAAGCACTGGGACATTTCGCCCCAGTGCTTACCTGTTCTGTCACGCTTTTGTGAGCTGTTACTTTTGTCCGACGAGCAACGTTGCCTTGATAGAAACGTCAAAATCCCGTTCCTGACGTTCACGCTCAATCAGCGAAATCAACTCTCGCTTCACACTCTCTCGCGTAGCGGCGTCAGGAAGCGCTGCCAGCCATTCGCCAAGAAAGAAGGTTTCGATCAATGGCGCTGAAATAAAAGTCTGCCCATCAGCAAAATCGAAGCGCTCTTTGCGCGTCACATTATGAACACGCTTCAAGCCGGCATCTTTTGCCAATTGCTCTGCGTCGCTTAGTAACAAACGCTCGGTAATCAGCGCCTCCATCTGCGGCACATATTCCAGCAGCCCCAAGTTATAGAGCGCTTCCCAATACAATGAGAAGAATTCGTCGAAACTGCCGCGCGAAGCCAGCTTGAGTAACACTGTTGCGCCTTTCTTTGCCACACGTGTCAGTTCAACGAGAATCTCGCCAACACTGGCGGCTGGCAACAACGAAGCATCGGCAAACACCAAATCAAACGACTCTGAGGGAAAGTCCAATGCCGTTGGCACGCCGGTTTGAAAGGTCACGCGTTCAGCTTTTTTGACTTCCGCTTTGCCGCGTGCCAGCGCGAGACGCTCGGCGCTGCTGTCCACACCAACAACTTCGACTTTTGTACCGCCTTTGAGCGCCAGGTCTACGGCATAACCGCCGGTTCCACATTCCACCTCAAGCCATTTTCCCTTTTCCGGCAAGGTCAGTTCTTCATCCACCAAACGGTCAAATGTTTCGCGCCATTGCGGCACGACATACAAGTCATAAAGAAACGCCAGTTCTTTGGCGTCATAGGTTTTCGACTCAGGTTGACTCATCGTCCTTTTATCTCCTTAACCAAATCTCCTGCGCCATATAGTTTTTGCAGCGCTTCCACAACGGCAGCGGCGTGCACACCAACGGCGCGTGCCCCTTCGCGTTCATCAATATACAAGTACCGATTCGGCAGTTTTTGTACATTGCTGTCAAAGTTGATGCCGACCACTTCCGCATTGCGGTTGATGACCGGACTGCCGGAATTGCCGCCGATGGTGTCAGCCGAATAAACAAAGTTGAACGGCGTAGCAAGCTCAAGCACGGATTTGGCGTTCTGCCAACGCGCAGGCAAGTGATAGGGCGGCTTTTCGTTGAAGCTGTTGGCGCGATCATACAAACCATAAAATGTGGTTTTGAACGGCACCAGCGTTGTGTCTTCTTCGTAACCGGCAACGGTGCCGTATTGAATCCGCAAATTGAAATTTGCGTCAGGGTAAACAGATTTGCCATAGACGGCGAAGCGCGCTTTGGCGATCTTTTCTCCCGCAGCCACTTCAATGCTCAGAATCTTGTCTTCATTCCAGGCGCGCAATTCGCGAATGATCGGCTCTACCTTGCGCGCCAGCACCAGCAATGGGTCTGACGATTTTTGAATCGCATCCGCCCCAGCAGTAAACAACGACTGGCGAAACGCCAAGTCCTGTAACTTGCTATTACGCACAGCATTGCTCACCACCTCTGCGGGCATCGCCTGACCAAGCGCGGCGCGAATGAAAGGGTCTTCCGCTCCCAAAGCCCGCTTCCCTTCCTCCAACCAGGCCGCCAGGATCGCGGCTTCCATCTCTGGATAAAGCGGCGCGGGCGAAAGCAACGCCAGCTTCATCGCTTCGAGCCGGTTGTCACGAAATTCTTCGTAGCGTTGTTCGTTGGGTTTGCGCACTTCTTCCGCGTAGCGCACAAAATTGGAAGCCAGCATTCCCAGCCTTGAGGCCGCCAAAGTGGAAAATGCCAGCCGTTTGGCCTGCACAGGCAATTCAGCATATGCCTTTTCCAATTGCGACCACCCGTCGCCATAAGCAAGCTGCCATTCCGGGTTCGCGGCGACAGCTTTCCGCAACGCCGCGTCTTCATCCTCTTTCTTTTGGAAGATGCGCGGATTTTCCAGTCCGGCTTGCTGACCCACCAACCGTTTGAGCGAGTTTTCCAAACCGCGAATGGTCGGCGCAGCCTGACGACGTTGTTCTTCCCCCTGTGTGCCATAGCGTTTCAAGGCTTCACTGCGCGAAGTCCAAACCAGCTTTTGCAATGGATTTCCCGTATCGCGGTGATAGCGCAATTGCGCGGCGGTCAGCAGTCGCGCCGTCGAACCGGGAAAACCGGGCACAATCACCAATTCGTTTTCGGCGACATCTTTTTCGGCCCATTTCAGGTAATGCTGGATTTTGGCGGGTTGGCCGTTTTCGTAAACGCGCAAAAAGGTGATGTCCAGGTCATAGCGCGGAAAAGTGAAATTGTCATAGTCGCCGCCGAAGTAGGCAATTTGTTCTTCTGGCGCAAACACCAGACGAACATCCGTGTAGCGTTTGAAGCGATAGAGCCAGTATTCGCCACCGTTGTAAAGCGTCACGACTTCGGACTTCAAACCGGTTTTGGCCGCGTCTTCTTTTTCGATGGCGGCCATGATCGCTTTGCGTTGTGCAGCAGCTTCTTTTTCCGATGAAGCGGATTTCGCTGCGCCTTGTACGCGAGCGGTGACGTCCTCGTAGGAAACCAGCACGTTGGCTTCCATATCCGGGCATTTCAATTCTTCCGCACGTGTGCGCGCGTAAAAACCGTCACGGGTATAGTTGGCGCTGGCGCTGGAAAGCTTCGCCACTTGCCCGGCGCCAACGTGCTGATTGGTAAAGATCAGTCCATCCGCCGACACAAAAGAGCCTGTCGCACCACCGCCCGAAGCCTCGCTCAAGCGCACCGTGGCCAAGCGTATATGTTCCAGCCAGGCTGAGGTCGGTTCGAAGTTGTATTTCTCTTTCCACTGTTTGAGCGGCGGATTGTCGAAAGTCCACATGCCCTCGTCCGCACGGCTGGTGGGAAGCAACGAGAGCGTGGTGACACACACCACGCCCACCATTAGCAGCGCAATTCGCAGATTTGCTTTCATCTGAACGACTCCGGTGAAATGAATAGTGTTTGAATGCCCGCAGCGGTACGCGTAAGGCGACCTGAACACGCACATACCAAGCCAATAAGTGTATCACTGGAAAAGAGAAAAAGAGAGGCAGTCCACAAGGTGAAGTTTGTTTGCGCAGTGCCAAGGCCAGGGTTACTTAATGCTGACGCGCACCGTGTTTGAAACCTGATCATCTATCAATAACACCAGTTCAACGTCGCCGCGACCAGCGTATTCTCGTGTCAATTGAATATTTACCTGATCCAGTCCGGCAAAGCTTCCTTGCGCGCCATTGAACAAAACAGGCAAGAAGCTGGCGCCCAAACGAACGCGTACATCGGCGCCAGTGCGGCTGAAACGTAACCCTGTGCCATACAGAATCAAAAACACACGGTCAGAGCTCGCGCCCAAATCTGGCCCCAGATCAATCGGCACAGGAATCAGGCTATTCAGTTCGCTGCTCCATTTCACCAGCGGTTCATATACCTGATTGCCATTGGCTTTCACACGCAAGACCTGTCCGACGGCCAATCCGCTGCCACTGGCCGAAGCCGTAAAAAAGCCCGGCGCGACCGGCGCAATCTGTACCATGCTGTCAAAGCCGTCTCCGGCGCTGTTGGTCACGCGAATTTGCGCCAGGCCAGTCGCGGTTTCACGGGGAATCAAATAGTTGATTTGATCTGGCGAGACAAAAAACAACGGCGCACGGCGCGCAACCTTTGCGCTATCGGTGACGGTCACCACCGTTCCGGCGATTTCTGTGGGCAGCGTCGCCCCCGAACCTGATTGCACGACTTTGGCAAAGCCCGCGCCATACACCGTAGCAATAGACTCTGGTGCGAGTTTCCCCTCTAACAGCGTCGCCGCAGACACATTGACCACCTGACCGTCTTGCGTAACTGAAACTTGTTGGCCCGCGACGGTGATCATCCCTTTGCGCGGTTTCACGCTGACATTGCGTTTCACATTAAAGGTCAGCGTCGCAGTTCCCTGCCCAAACGGACTGCCCATAATGCTGATCCAATCAACGCTGCTTTCGCTTGTCCAATTGCACCCGGTGTTGCTCATCGTGACACTCAATCGCCCGTCACCGCCTGCAGAGCCAAATGTCTGTCCCAAACTAGAGACCGTGACGAAACACGATTCGCCGAGCGGCACACGCCAGACACCACGTCCGTGTGTAAACGCAAACAGATGGGCAATCCCGCCCACGTGGCCGATGGTCAAAGACTCCACCGGCACGTTGGCAAACCCGGTATTTTCGATCAACCAGGTCACACCGCCATCAGGCGAAGTAAACACGCCCACATCCGTGCCAATATAGAGCCGCTGCAGATTGGTCGGGTCAACAACCAGACAATTCACCGGGACGTCCGGCAATTTACCGGCTCCCGTGCCATCAATCTGGACCCAGTTCGCACCGCCATTCTGGCTGCGGTACACGTGATTGCCGCCGAAATTGGAATATGTGGCATAAGCGACATCCGTATTTCCCGGCTCAAACGCCAACCAGGAAACCGTCCCCGTGCGCGGTCGCACTGACAACCACGCGGTATCGCCATCCGTATTCAGCCCGGTCGTCGTGCGGTAAATGTAGCCGGTGTCAGTTCCGGCAAGCACAAAGTTGCCGTTGGCGCTGGACGTTGCCAGCGCAGTCGTAATGCCGTTGAGTGCTGAACTGGCCTGGCCCCAGGTCGTTGCGCCGTTTGTCGAACGCCACAAGTACGTACCGCCCAGCCACAACCGCCGCGCATCCTGTTGGTCAAGCACAAACGGCGTAATGAATTTGAAGCTGCCCAGGTTAATACCGCTTTTGGCATCTTTGAAAACTTTTCCGCCGTCCACAGATTTTTTTAGCGACAACCAGGAAGTCTCCGCATAAATCACATTGGCATTGTTGGGGTCCACTTCGACATTACCGCCGTCCCCCGACAAAATCTCCGTCCAGCCGTTCGGACCACGCTCATCCGACCCGATCAGCACGCCATTGTCTTGTGCGCCGCCTAAATAGGCTCGTCCGCCGGGAAATACCGCACCGTGATAGAACTGCGTGGTGGCGTATCCGTTGTTGACCGGCTTCCAAAAGATGCCACTGGTCGTCCAGGTACAGGGCGCGCGGTCGCCTTTGGCTGTTTGCCCACGCGCGGTGTCAGTGCGAAACACGCCGCCGTCATTGGAAACAAACATGATCTGATTGCCAGCGCCGTCATATTGCGGATGGAACACCAGCGCGTGTTGATCCGCGTGCACGTATTGACGCTCGCGCTGCAGAATATGCCAAAACGACGCCATGCCCCAATTTGCACCGCCGTCTTCCGAACGGAACCAATCAACGCCGCCCACCCAAACGATGTTTTCATTGAGCGGGTCAACAGCAATCACGTTGTTGTACCAGCCTTGATGAATGATCTGAGTCTGATTTGGATTCCCATTGCATTCGTTGTTCAACGCATAGGCCGGATTGGTGAACAACATCGTGTTGAGTTTGCGCGGATCATCGCCCCGCACGCGCGCATTCCAGGTGTCGCCCCCATCAACCGAACGAAACACCGCGTGCAAAGAATGCGGCGCGCCGGTTGCCCCGCTTTCCGCCGACGCAGCGTAAATCACGTTCTGGTTCGACGGAGAAATCGCCAAACTGGTGCGCGCCATGCCGCCTTCGCTATAAACTTCTTCCCAGGTGCCCAAAGCACCCGCATTCAGATTGCGGTAAATCGAAGCCTGTACGCTGGTCGGGTTGGACGTGCTGACAGCAGAGCCGCACGCGGCAAAGACGACGTCGGTAGGCCGATCCGTGCGCATCGCCAAATCCAGACAGCCGCCATTCACCGCCGGATCGAGCACACGCGTCCACGTCACGCCGCCGTCCAGCGAACGGAAAACCCCCTGGCGCGTTGCCGCATACAAACGATTGCGATTGGTCGGACTGACGACAATGTCATTGACGAAGTAAAAGTCAGGCGTGTTGGTGCCCGACAACCGTTGCCAACTGGCTCCGCCATCAAACGTGCGAAAGATGCCTGCGCCGCGCCGCGCGTCTTCGTTGAAATAGCCTTCTCCGGTTCCGGCATAAATCGTTTCAGGATTCACCGGATCAAACGCCAGGGCATTGAAGGCCAGGTTGGGCAACAGGTCGGCCAAGGGAATCCAGTTCTGTCCACCATCAACGGATTTCCATACCCCGCCCGAAGCCGCCGCCGCATACAACACCTCAGGCGTGCGCGGATGAACCAGCAACGCGCGCGTGCGGCCTGCGATATTGGTCGGCCCCAGCAACCGCCACGTGCTCAGGGCATCGGGCGCAGCTTTCAGCGCGGCGGAGCTTTCACCATTGCTCAGCGCCTGTCGCAACGAAGGCAGATACGTCCGCGTTCGCGTGGCATAACGCGGCAAATCCCGCATCAACTCCAACGCGTTCAAATATCGTTCGATGGAAATGTCGGTTTCGCCTTCGGCCAGCCGACGTTGCTTGTATTCGCGCGCGGCGATTTCCGGCTCATCGTATGCGTCCTTGTCGTCCCCTCTGCCGTGTTCTCGCGCGCGTTCTTCTTGCTCTTCTCGTTCCTTGTCATCCAATTGGTACAGGGGTTGATCCACGGGCCGAAAAACAGCGCGGGTCTTGCGGGACAGACTGACCGCTATGTCAGATTCACGCGCTGCGGAATCAGTCGTGGTGGTGCTTGGTTCTGCAGATGGAGTCGTTTTCTCGGCAGGCTGCTGCTGGCTTGCAGGCGCAGAAACAGAAATCTTGGACGGGGAGGCAGGAATAGACTGGCGGTGCTCAACGTACCGCCAAACGCCATAGGCAAGGCTAAATAACACCGCCAAACCGGCGATGAGCTTGCTCTGTTTGACCGTGGGTCGCATGCGCAAACGTCCTCAACCCGAAAAATCCCATCGCAATCGCAAATTACCGACGCCAGACAGCAGGGCTCACCGCCATCAACGGTTGGCGCGTTCCAGTCCTGACGACACAACACAGCGTCGCACGCATTTTGCTCTGCAATTCACGATGTAAAAGCATATGAATGCCTGAAGGCGGCAGCAGCATTCCGGGCTTTGTGTCACACCGGCGATCGTCCCACGATTTTGATCGCGTGAGGGTGCGCCACATCGGCCACAGGGTGAGGGATGCAATGTCGAACACTGCTTTGCGTCAGGAAATGGAAGCACGGGGAGCTTCGTATGTTCGCCAGTCTCTTCTTTCGTGAGCGAGACAGTAAGGTTCTCTGACGTCCAGGCGGTGGGCATCTTAAGCAGCCCATGCTTGAATTGCAAGCGGGCCATTTGTTCTCCTGCGCCTGCAACCTGCCGGTCGCTGTGCCGTGCTATGATGCGCACGCATTCCGTCTTTCAACACAAACCACAATCTGTTCCGCCTCAACCCAACCTGCCAGCGCGTGGCGCGGTTGAGGTGGTTGATAAAGGACAAGCAAAAACCGATGAAGCTCAAAGATAAAGTTGCAGTCATCACCGGCGCAGGCTCTGGTTTAGGCCGCGCCATCGCCTTGCGCTTTGCCGCTGAAGGCGCGCGCATCGTCATCGCCGAACTCAACGAAGCCAAAGGCGAAGAAGTTCTGCGTGAAGTGCAGGCCACAGGCGTCGAAGCGTTTGCCGTGCCGACAGACGTCAGCAATTCGGCGGCGGTCACCAGCCTCTTTCAGGCGCTCGACGATCGCGGCTGGCCGGTAGACATTTTGGTCAACAACGCGGGCAACGCCGGACAATTGACGCCCGTGCATCAAATGACCGACGAACAATGGCACGGCGTGGTGCACGTTCACCTGAGCGGCACGTTTTATTGTACACGCGAAGCCATCAAGCGCATGTTGGCCCAAGGTCGCGGCGGCGCAGTCATCAATCTCGGTTCTGTCGCGGGTTTGCGCGGACTTCCCGGCGGATCGTCTTACACCGCAGCCAAAGGCGGCATCATTTCTTTTACCAAAGGCGTCGCGCAGGAATATGCCGCACAAGGCATTCGCGTGAATTGCATCGCGCCGGGTTGGGTCGAAACACCGATTCTGGAAAACCTGCCTGACCAGATTCGCCCGCTGATGGTCGCCAACACGCCGCTCGGCAGAATCGGCAAACCCGAAGAAATCGCCGCCGTCGCGCTGTTCCTGGCGTCAGACGAATCCAGCTATGTCATCGGTCAAACGATCAGCCCCAACGGCGGACTTCATACCTAAACAGACTCGGAGAACCTGAATGTCACGTACAGTTTTTAGCTCATTCTCTGCACCAACAATGGCCTTGCTCTGCCTATGCGTTTTTGCAAGCTCAACTGCTTCAAACGCACAAACAACGACCCAGACGAAATACAGCCAACCCACCCGCACGTTTCATTCAGCCGAAGAGTTCAATCGCCTGACCAAAGGCCAAGTCAAAATTCAGCGCGGCAAAACGACGACCTTAACTCAATTGCAAGGCACGGATGACGGCATCCTGAAAAAGCTTCCCGATGGTTCCGTGCGACCATTCCCTGTCGGAGTCCAACTCCCGTGGAACGAAATTACGGTTCTGGCTGATGACCAACCCGCTGTCGTTTTGATCGGCACCAAACGAGGGTTGATTTCCTTCAACACGATGACCAACAACGTTCGCGCGTATTGGTCAGGCAAACGCTGGCTGCCAGACGATCACGTCACGGGCATTGGTCTTGAGCCTCCAATCAAGGCCAATGTCATTTGGGTAGAAACGCCCAACGGTTTCAGCCGCATCGAATTCAAGGAAATGACGCTGGCCGACAAATCCAAAGCCTTCGTCGAGCGAGTTCAGAAACGCCACGTGCGTTGGGGAATGACGTCGGATTCGATATTGCAAACGCCCGGCGATCTGTCCACCAACAAAATGGTGTCTTCGGACAACGACGGCTTGTGGACGCAAATGTATATCGCCGCCGAAGCCTTTCGTTATGCCGTCACCCAGGAAGCCGATGCGCGCGCCAACGCCAAAGTCGGTCTGGCAGCTATGTTGCGGCTGGAACAGATCACGGGCATTTCCGGCTTTCACGCGCGTTCGATCATCAAAATCGGCGAAGACATCCAACCCAAGGACGGCGAATGGCACACCACCGCCGATGGCCAGTGGCGCTGGAAAGGCGACACCAGTTCGGATGAGATTGTCGGGCATTATTTCGGCTACGCCGTCTATTACGATCTGGTCGCCGACGCAACCGAGAAAGAAAAGATTCGCGGCGTTGTCACGCGCATGACCGACCACATTCTGAACAACAATTACCAACTGATTGACACCGACGGCAAACGCACACGTTGGGGTTGGTGGGCTCCCGAAGACATTTGGGAAGACCCGGACGAAACCGGTTTGCGCGCGCTGCACATGCTGGCGCATCTGCGCACGGCGCATCACATCACGGGCAATCCGCGCTACGAACAGGCATATCAGGAATTGATCACCAAACATCGTTATCACCTGTTGCTGCGCAATCAAAAGATCAACTATCCCGGTCACGTCAATCACTCGGACGATGAACTGGCCTTTTTGTCGTATTACCCGCTGCTGATTTATGAAAAAGACGCCAAGTTGCGCGCAGTCTACCTCGACAGTCTGGATCGTGCGTGGCAAGTCGAACGCCCGGAACGCGGCCCGCTCTGGAATTTCATTTACGCAGCGTGCAGCGGCGCCAAAGAATTTGACCGCGCTGAAGCCGTGCGCACCTTGCAGGAAATCCCCATGGATTTGATCGAATGGACGGTGACCAATTCGCACCGGCTCGACGTCCCCATGGATTTGCTGGCGGATCGCTTTAACCGAAAACAGGCATTGATCGTCTTACCGTACGACGAATTGCCAATGACGAAGTGGAACGGAAATCCGTACCGCATTGACGGCGGCAACGGCGGACGCAGCGAAGACGACGGCGCATACTTCCTGTTGCCATACTGGATGGGGCGCTATCACAAACTGATTGGCGAATAGCCGGGCAAGCAAGACTGAGATTCGGGAACCGCCACAGAGGCGCAGAAGCACAGGGATAAGACTGGTAAACGTCTTGTCCTCTGCTCTTCATCTTCCACGTAGTGTCGCTGCGCCTCTGTGGCGAACAATTTCTCAGCCTTGCCCAGGTTGATTTGAGAAATACGTCTGCAAGCAAAGGAGCAAAATGACGGAAAACGAGTCGAAGACAGGCAGGCTCGGCTTGCGCCGCGCGTTGGGTGTGTGGGCAGCGGCGGCGTTTGTCGTGACCAACATGATTGGCACAGGGATTTTCACCGTGCCTGCCTTTGTACGCACCGCCACCGGCAATGGCTTGGCGACGCTGGGCGTGTGGGCCTTGGGCGGATTGATCGCGTTGTCCGGCGCGCTCTGTTACGCCGAACTCGCGACGCGCATGCCGGACGCAGGCGGCGAATACCAATACCTGTCGCACATTTACGGCAAGCTGTGGGGATTCGTCAGCGGCTGGATTTCGTTTCTGGTGGGCTTTTCCGCCGCGATTGCCGCTTCGTCGCTGGCGGCGGCGTCATACGCCGCCGAAGTTTTCCATTGGGATGCCCGCGCGCTGGTCCTGCCCGGCGTCGGCATTACCAAAGGCTCAGTCGCCGCCGCATTGTTGATTGCGGCGCTGGCCTATTTTCACTCCACCGGCATTCGCCACAGCGGCAAATTGCAAACGACGATTGCCGCGTTGGTGGTTGGCGCAATCATCCTGCTGGTGCTGGCCGGGTTTGCCACCGGACGCGGCGACGTCCACGGCATCACGCAAAGCTCTACTTCTTCGGGGTTGTGGTGGGTGGCGCTGATTCAGGTCAGCTTTGCCTACAGCGGTTGGAACGCGGCGTCGTATCTGGCCGGTGAAGTCAAAGACCCGCGTCACACCTTGCCGCGCGCGCTGGTTGGCGGCACGTTGATCGTGACGTTTCTTTATCTGGCCTTGAACATCCTGTTTCTGTATGCGATTCCCGCCGACGCCTGGAAACCCGATGTCGCCATCGGCAAACAGGCGGCAGAACTGCTGTTTGGACAAACCGGCGCGACGATTGTCAGCAGCATCATCACGCTGACGATTTTGGGTTCGGTCAGCGCAATGACCACCGCCGGGCCCAGAGTCTATTACGCGATGGCGGGCGACGGACTCGCCCCGTCCATCTTTCGTCGCCTGGGTCGCGAAGGCGGCGCGCCGACCGCTTCGATTCTGGCGCAATCCATCGTCGCCATTTTGCTGGTGCTGACCGGCGAGTTCGGCAATTTGCTGACATACATCGGCTCGGCGTTATCGTTGATGGCGGCGTTGACCGTCGCGGGCGTCTGGATCGTTTCGCGACGGCAAAAAACCAACGGCCCGAACATCTTTCGCACGCCGGGCTATCCGGTGACGCCCGCGCTGTTCCTGCTGGTCGAAGTCACCGTGTTCATTCAAGGATTGAAAAGCAATTTCTGGCCGACGTTTGCCGCCCTGCTGACCATTGCGGTCGGCATCGTCATCTTTTATGTTTCGCGCGCGTTTGGCTGGTTGCACGACGAAACCAGCACGCCGCGCACTTCCTAAGGAGCCATCATGAATTTTCGCACGCTCATTCGTTCGCTGTCCCTGTTTGTGTGCAGCTTTGCCCTGTTGCTGAGCCTGGCCAAAGCGCAAACGCCGCCCGGCCAATCGCGCGGCAATCGCACTGCCGACGATTACATCAAACTGCTCGAATCTGAACGCCGCCAGTCAGAATTGCAGGTCGCCAAAGTCATCGAAACGCTCAAGGTCAAACCCGGCCAACGCGTCGCCGACATCGGTTCGGGATCGGGCTTGTTCACCCGTCCGCTGGCCAAACAACTCGGCAACAAAGGCGTCGTCTATGCCGTAGACATTGATCCCGAATTGATCAAATACGTCGAAAAGACCGCCGCCGAACAAAACCTGACCAACATCAAAACCATTATGGGCGGCGAAGCCGATCCGAAGCTGCCCGAAAAAGTAGACCTGATCGTCATCATTGACACCTTGCACCACATCGCCAACCAGCCGACCTATTTGAAAGGCTTGAAAAAATACCTGCGCAACGGTGGCCGCATCGCGTTGATTGATTTCACCAAAACCTGGCCCGCCGGTCACGAAAAGATGATCTACAAACTCGCAGACCTAGACGGCTGGATGAAAGCCGCGGGCTTCAAACAGATCGAGAAATACGATTTTCTCGACAACGACTTTTTTGTGGTTTATCGCTGAAGCTTTGGCTGAAATTCAGCCCTGTGCTCGCAAGCAAACGGCGGCAATAAATTGACC
>JAEUQO010000190.1 GCA_016789605.1 Acidobacteriota bacterium | reverse complement strand
GTTGATCAATTTGATGGAAGGCGTCGAAGACATTCCCGGCTCGGCCCTGGCAGAAGGCATTCGTTGGGCGTGGTCCAGCTTGCCGGAATATATGGACGCGCTCGATCGTATGCCGCACTCGTTGGATTTTTTGGTGCAAGCGCCGCACGACCCGATTCGCATGTTCGTCATGGGCGCGCGCGCCGAAGCCAACGAGGCAGCCACCGAAGACGACATCGCAGCCATGCGCGCGCTCATCCGCGAAGCACTGGAAGCCGGAGCCGCAGGGTTTTCCCTCGGTCGCACCGACAATCACCGCACCGCCGAAGGCAAATGGACGCCTTCGTCAGAAGCCGATGCGCGCGAACTCAACGGCCTGGCCGAAGCCTTTCGCGGTATGCGGCACGGCGTATTACAAGCCGTTTCGGATTTTGATCTGTTGCGTGCGCCGGAACGTTTCGACGCCGAGTTTGATTTGCTCGAAGGCCTGGCGGCCTCTGCCGGGCGTCCGCTTTCGTTGACGTGGTTGCAACGCGATCCCGGCGCGGAACAGTGGAAACTGATTCAAGCGCGCGCCGAACAAGCCAATGCCAAAGGTTTGTCCACGCGCTTGCAAACCGCCGCGCGCGGCATCGGCGTCATCAACGGATTAGACGCCAGCTTTCACCCGTTCATCGGCTTTCCGACCTACAAAACGATTTCGCAACTGCCGCTCGCTGAACGCGCTGCCAAGCTGCGCGAACCGGAAATCAAAGCACGCATTCTGTCAGAGAAGTCTGAGCGGTTGGCGGGTGATGGCACTTCGATTCCGCCGCTGGTGGATATTTTGCTGGCGCAGATTGATTTGCTGGCCGCGCGCATGTTTCCGCTGGGTGAAGAACTAGATTACGAACCGGAGCTTGGCCGTTCGTTTCTCGCGCAGGCAAAAATGCGCGGCGTGCGTCCGCTCGAAGTTATTTATGACTATCTGGCGGCGGGCGACGGCGGCAACCTGATCTACTTTCCGATTTTCAACTACGGCCCGAATTCGCTCGAAGTGGTTTACCAGATGCTGAATCATCCGCTGGCGCTGGCCAGTTTGAGCGACGCTGGCGCACACGTCGGCACGGTGTGCGACGCCAGTTTTCCCACTTCGATGCTGGCGTTTTGGACGCGCGACCGAAAGCGTGGCGGTCAGTTGTCACTTGAACGCGCGGTTGAAATGCTGACTTCGCGCAATGCCCGACATCTTGGCTTGACGGATCGCGGTTTGTTACAGGTTGGCATGAAAGCGGACGTGAATGTGATTGATTACGGGAATTTGCAACTGACCAAACCGGAACTCGTGCGCGATTTGCCTGCGGGCGGTAAACGCTTTTTGCAACAAGCGCGCGGTTATCTGGCAACCATCGTGTCGGGCCGCGCGGTGACGCGCAACGGGCAAATCACCGATGAACGACCTGGGCGTTTGGTGCGTTTGCGCTAACCGATCTAAAAGCGACACGGGCGTCAACGCCCGTGTCAGCCTTCCACATTTAATTCGTTGATCAATCGGTGAATGTATTGTCGGCTGATTTTCAGGCGCAAGGCCGCTTCAGAACGCGAGCCGTTGCATTCGCGCAGGGCCTGACGGATCAGTTGCCCTTTGAATTTCTGCACCGCCGTTTCAAAGGAAAGGTCAGGCGGTAATAACCCATTGACCAATTCCAATTGCGGCACGGCCGTTTGTTTCGGCGCGTTTTGCACGGTGTTTTCCTGTGCCAACACTTTGGCGGGCAACAGCGTGTCATCCAGCACGGCTCTGGGACTGATGACGACGGCGCGTTCGATGACGTTTTCGAGTTCGCGAATGTTCCCTGGCCAACGATACGCGACCAGCCGGTCAATGAATCCTTGCGTGGGCGCGGGCGGTTGTTTGCCGTGTTTGGCGGCGGCTTTGGCGGCAAAGTGATTGGCGAGAATCGGAATATCGTCCGGGCGTTCGCGCAACGGCGGCAATTCCAGATTGACGATGTTCAACCGGTAATAAAGGTCTTCGCGGAACTGCCCGGCTTCGATCATCTGTTCCAGATTGCGGTTGGTCGCGGCGACCACGCGAATGTCCACGGTGATTTTTTGCTGCCCGCCCAAGCGCTCAAATTCGCGTTCTTGCAACACGCGCAACAATTTGACCTGCATCGCGGGCGACATTTCGCCGATTTCATCCAGAAACAATGTGCCGGTGTCAGCCAGTTCAAAGCGTCCCTGGCGACGTGTCGCGGCTCCGGTGAAAGCGCCCTTTTCGTGTCCGAAAAGCTCTGATTCGACCAGACTTTCAGGCAAGGCAGCGATGTTACAAGCGATGAACGGCGCACGAGCGCGCGGGCTGGTGTTGTGAATGAAACGCGCCATCATCTCTTTGCCGGTGCCGGATTCGCCCGTGATCAAAACCGTCGCACTGGTTTCGGCAACAGCGCGCGCCTGATCAATGATCCGCCGCAAAACAGGGCTGGAGCCGACAATGCCTTCCTGCCAACCGCCACTTTTGCGCAGTTCGTCGCGCAAGGTGAGATTGTCTTTTTCCAGCAGGTAATGTTGCGCGGCGCGGCGGACGATGATCTCGACTTCGTCCACCTTGAACGGTTTGTAAAACAGATCGTATGCGCCCCGTTGCACAACCTTGAGCGCGGTTTCGCGGTCTTCGTCACCGGTGATAACAATCACCGGCAACAACGGATGTGAGACGCGAACGGCTTCGAGCAACGCCAGTCCTTCGGTGATGTCTGATTCGACGGGCGGCATGCGCAAATCACAGAGCACGACATCCACCGGCTCTTTTTCCAGCTTCGCCAGCGCAGAGAGCCGCGAATCGGCTTCGAGCACGCGGTAATTCTCTTCCAGCGCCCAATAAAGTTGTTTGCGTACGGAGTCGTGGTCATCCACCACGAGCACGGTTTGTTTCAATTCCTCTGGCATAACGATAGGGGTCGGAAATAACGTGCGCCGACAAACTCAGTTCTCCGATGCTTGAACTTTTTCTGTCGGGCGCGCTGATCAGGCGGTTGCTGCTTGTGCTTCCGTCGGTTTTGCTTCTTCTTCGATTTGCAACGGCAGAACGATTTTGAATTCGGTGCCCGCGTCCACTTTGCTGGTCACATCAATGCGCCCGCTGTGCTGTTCGATAATGTCGCGACACGAATACAAACCCAGGCCGATGCCTTTCTTTTTCGTGGTAGCAAAGGGATGAAACAACCGTTCACGAATGAAATCCTCGGTCATGCCTTTGCCGGTGTCAGCCACAGAAATGACTGCATGATTGTTTTCTGTCAGGGTTGCAACGCGCAAAGAACCGCCATCAGGCATGGCTTCCAGCGCGTTGATGACCAGGTTTTCGATCACACGTTCGATGGCCTTGCCATCTACGACCGCAAACAGGTCGGGCATCAATTGCGTCGAGACGCTGTATTTGTTGGCAGCCTGTGCCGCCGTGCGCTGCAACACGCGTTCGACCAGATGCGTGACGTTTGATTTGTCGCGAATGCGTTTGGTCGGCGTACGCGGATCAGAAAGTTTCGCGACCAGATTTTGCAAATTGTTCACCGTGTCAGAAAGCGTGCGCATCGCGTCTTCGCGAAAACCTTCGCGATGGAACTTGCGCTCCATGTTGTTGACCAACAGCGAAAGCGACAGAATTTGGTTTTTCAGGTCGTGGGTCAACACCGCCGACAACCGCGCGAACGATTCAAACTGCTTCTGTTCGCCTTCTTTGCGAATCATCTCGCGCAGGCGCGACGCCATACGATTAAAAGCTTCGGCCAACACACGCGTTTCGTCCTTGGCGCGAACTTTGATCTGATATCCCAAATTGCCTGTCGCAATGGCGCGTGCGCCAATTGTGACGCGTCGGATCGAATCGGTGATGCCGCTGATCAGGTAATACAGCGTCAACATCGCGACCACGACCAGCAACATGGTCAACAACAGCAGCACATAGCTGTCAAATTCGAGTTTGCTGACGGCATCGCTATAGTTTTCGACCAGGAAGATGGAAAGCTGCGGGCTGGTTTCGCGCAACCGATGGCGAATCAGCCACGGTTGCCAATCCAGGTCTTTGTCTTTTTCGCGCCGCAACTCGCTAAGCTGGGTCGCAAAATTCCGAAAGGCTTCATTGTAAGGACGCCACTGTTTTGCCTGATCCGTGGCATAGAGCACGGTGCCTTGCGGACTGAGGATGATTGCCTCTGGCCGTGTTGGTATCGGTTCTCCAGCCTGAGAAGAGGGTCTGGGTCCGGCGGCATCAGACAGCAACTGCTCGGCGCGTAATTTCACCACCAGTCCGGCTGTCGTTGTGCCCGCATCGTCGCGCAAAGGAACGATCAGATTCAGGTGTAAACCGTTGTTATCTTGTTGCAGCTCAGTGATATGGACGTAATCAGCGGCGGCTTCGGCAAAATTGTCAGGCAACCGCACGATATCGTCGCTGGGGAAATATTTGTCCACAATAAAAGGACGAACAACGCCGCTGGGTTCCGAACGAGCTTCGATTTTGAACAGCGGGTTCCCCTGCCGATTCACGCCAACCAACGCAGAGTAAATCGGTTGGTGTGCCAACAAGAAAGCTGACAGATCAATTTGCAGATTTTTGTCCGGCAGGACCTGATTGCTTTGTGCGGCAGTGCGCGCATAGGCTTTGAGCGCCGATTGGTTGGCTAAATCCAGCACCTGCGCGCGGTGATTTTGCAGCAACGTGGTGAGCTGATCAGAAATTTCGCGCGAGCGTTCTGCCAACCCCTGCCGCAAAACCGATTTGATGCTGCCAATTGCTGTGTCTTGCCAGCGCGCCCACAGCAAAAACATCGGGACAATAATGAAGGCGAAAAAAATGATGACCAGCTTTGCGCGGATTGCCATATCTTCAGGTGATAACTCGGGTTCGTGCTGAACTTCGTCGAAACTTCGGGGCACAAGCAGAGAGCCGTAATGCTACACCTAAGGTCAGAAGACTGTCAAAAAATGTTGACACATGGCGTGAGGTGAGGGGGGAATCGCTTTTCGTTGTCTGGTAGGCGGCTTGTTGCTCTGCTCAAACAAGCCGCCTATAAAGAATTTAGCGGTCGCTAGCGGACGGCAGCTTCTGCGGGTTTGTTGGCGTTTTCAGCCTTGAAATTTTTCTCTTCGAGTTGAACGTTGAAAATGACTTCGACGAGTTTTCGTTCCTCGACCAGTTTTCCATCTTGAAAAACCTGGATTTCATATGGCACCAGGGTGTTTTGCGTATACCGGAAGCCTTTGAAATAGAGCCGGTATTTCACCGGTTCGGCTTCGGGTGTGGCCTTCTCTTCATAGTTGGCATAGAGAATGTGGCCGGATTTGCGGCTGATTTCGTAACGCGTGCGTGCGCCTGAAGGCAGAATCAAATCCACGATATCCATTTCCAGGGTGCCCAGCTTGGTGCTGCCCACATATTCCAATTTGCCTTCGTTTTCCTTGTACCGGAGCAGCGCTTCATAGCTGTGTTCATGTGCGGAATGAAAAGCGCGAACAGCTTCTTTGCCCGGCTCCTGCACTTCTCCGTCGTGAATTGCCCAAGTGTCTTTGCCGTCGTACCCGATGGTGTATTTCGTTCCGGGCAGCTCCAGCTCGATCATTTGCAAATCGTTTTCGAGTTTCGGTTTGCGGATGAACTTGGTGACGGATTTGCCTTCCCGTGCGCTGCTGTTAGGAGCCACGAATTTAACCAAGGCGCGCAAAGTCCCATTGCGCTGAACTGCATAAATCGCGGCACGACTGCCATAAACGGCGATCACACGTTCGACAATATCTTCGACGCGCGGCGGTTTATCCGCACGAACCGGGGTCAGGGGCGCAGCCCAAAGCCCTGTAAATACGAGCGTCGCGCACAGCACAACCACTCGTGTCTGCAAACTGACAAAATGCTTAAAAGTCATTTGAGTTGACACCCTCTAGCCTGGAAACTACACTCTGCTGTTTCATTTGGCAGCATCATAACCCACTGTCGGTGACTATCGCTAGCCCCCGGCGCTGAAGAGGGGGAAGCGCCTGGCCTCAAGCCGTACCGATGCCGCACGCGCAGCAAATCTATCTTTCATATTTTTGTCCTCATTTTGAACGGCTGAAATCAAAATCTTGCTCAAGCGATTTCAGTACGGAGAAAAAACTGCAAACAAAAGAAGGAGTCAGCGATGAAAATCGGAATCTTAGTAGGCATGGAAAATACGTTCCCGCCGGCCCTTATTGAGAAAATCAACAGCATGGGCGAAGGTATCACGGCGGAATACATCAAAATCGGCGGCGTAAAGATGGCAGAGCCGACGGAATACCGGTTGATCTTTGACCGCATTTCCCACGAAATCCCGTTCTACCGATCGTTCCTGAAAAATGCCGTGCTCAACGGCACCATTGTCGTCAACAATCCTTTCTGGTGGTCTGCCGACGAGAAATTTTTCGGCTATTCACTGGCCACCAAACTGGGCCTGGCCGTTCCCAAAACGGTGTTGCTGCCGCAAAAGGGCTACATTAAAGGCGTAACCGATGCCAGCTTGCGCAATCTCGAATTCCCGCTCGATTGGGATGGCATCATCGAACACGTCGGTTTGCCCGCAATTCTCAAACCCCATGACGGCGGCGGCTGGCGTGATGTTTATAAGGTCAACACCAAAGAAGAATTGTGGCAAAGCTACGACCAAACCGGCACGCTGGCGATGACCTTGCAAGAATTCATTGATTTCACCGACTACGTGCGCTGCTATTGCGTTGGCAAAAAAGACGTGTTGGTGATGCCCTATGACCCGAAAAACCGTCGCTACCTGCCCCAGGAATCCCTGTCACATTACGCGCCCGAACTGATGGACCGCATCCTGCGCGACACCATCCTCATCAACGAAGCTTTGGGCTATGACCTGAACACGGTTGAATTTGCGATCAAAGACGGCATTCCGTATGCGATTGACTTTACCAACCCCGCGCCGGATGCCGACATCTGGTCCGTCACCGAGCCGTATCACAACTGGGTGACAGAAACGGTGGCCAAAATGTTGGTAGATTATGCCAAGAACGGCGCGCCAGCATCGCGTCATCACCGCTGGTACAAATGGCTGAATCAGGATGCGACGTCCGATTTGGCTGCCAGCGCGGGCGAATTGGCGCAAGGCATCGTGGCCAGCGTCGAACAGGTTGCGCAGCGTGCTTCCAATGTGATTTCGGAAGTGATCGAAGAAATTACGGAACCGATCAAACCGCGCCGTCCGCGCAAAACCGCAAACGAGCCGAAACCCGGCAAAACGGCGAAAACTGCCAAAACAACCAAATCCACGAAGAAAAGCTAGCCAGCCAAACTTCGCATAAAGACAGAAAGGGCGTGAATCTGTGATTCACGCCCTTTCTGTCTTTAGACTTCGGCAATCTGTACACCAGCGCGCGCAATGCGATACGGGATGATTTTGCCGCCAGCCTGTTGCAGCGCCGCTTCGACATCGGCTTTGCGATCAGGTTGGCAATAAAACGCCACGCATCCGCCACCGCCTGCGCCACAGACCTTGGCGGCTTCGGCGCCGTTGCGGCGAGCGATGTCAATCAATTCGTCAATGAATGGTGTGGTGATGCCAGGCGCGAGTTCGCGACGGCTGGCCCATTCTTCGGCAAAGATCGCTCCGATACGGTCAAACGCACGCGCCGACAACGCCTCATCAATGCTCAACGCCGTATCGCGGATTTTTTCGAAGCGCTCAAAAATCCCAGGCGCGGCGTCAATGTGACGTTTGTACATTTCCCAGTTGTTGATGCCCGAATTGCGCGGCGCGCCGGTGAAACACAACGCGACGCGGCTTTCCAATTCGTCCAGGTCAGTCTCGACAGCTTCGCGGAAGATGCCTTCGATTTCCAACTTGATGCGTGACACACCGCCATACACTGCCGGGAAATAGTCCTGATAACCTGCCGGAACTTTCAACACCTGCGTTTCGACGTTGATGGCGATGAACGGCAACCGTTCCACCGGATAACGCGAGCCAGTCAAGTGATTGAGCGCACCACACACCGCAATGTTCAAGGCCGAAGACCCGGCCAGACCGGCTCCTGCCGGAGCCATGCAATCCGTCGTGATCTGCAAGCCGGTTTGCGTACCTGCCTGTGGCTGCAAAAAGAAATAGATGAGCTTGGAAATCAGCGAGAGTTCGTCGTCGCCGCGCAACTCTTCGAGAGAATTGACTTCCACGCGCGCGCCGCGATCCTTTGATTCGACGATGTATTTGCCGTCCGTGCGCGTTTCGACACGGCATTTCGCATATTGGTCAATGGCGAAGTTGATAGTTTGCGCCCGGTCGTGGAACAAATACAGCGGCCAAAGGTCAATGGTGCCGCCAGCCAGATCAATACGAGTTGGCGCTTTTGCTTCAATGATCAAACGTGAGCCTCCTTGCGCGGACTTGAGCAGGGTCGCTTGCCACAAACGCGGCGTTATCGTTTCCCGTCCGCTTTCAAACTTCTGGGTTTTTCGTCTAAAGATTCGGGGAGCGGGTCAGCCAACGGAGCCGGTACCGAAACCAGCTCTTTTTTCTCATACCGCTCGTGCAATGTTTCGTGCAACGCTTCTTGAAACGCGTCGTGCAATGTTTCGTGAATCAGGGGCGGTTCCATTTCTGGCACGCGGCGAGCGACCACGTATCGTTCCAGCAAATACAACCCCAAGGCAATCGCGCAAGCGATAATGATGCCAATTAATAAGACAATGCCTGCGCGTTGCACACGGCCAATGATCACGCCAATGGCACCGCTAAAAGAGTATCCCAGGCCGATCAGAATCAAAGCCCAGGCGGCGCAACTGACCAACGTCAACGGGCCAAAGCGGCGAAATCGCATGTGAGCAAAGCCCCACAAAATCGCGCTGGCCGTTCGCAAACCGTAAACGTACTTGACCAGGAAAATCGAATACAGCCCAAAACGCGCACACATCTTTTCCAATCGTGGTTGGGCGCTTTGGTATAGGTGGCTGGTTTTAATCCACTCTTTGCCACGATAGCCAATCAGATAGCTGATCGAATCGCCGATGAATCCGCCCGCAATGCTGGTCAGCAATGCTTCGCTAAAACTGAACAGGCCATAATGCGCCAGCACGCCCGCAAACAGGAGCGTCAGGTCGCCCTCGATCATCACGCCGAAGAAGACCGCCCACAAGCCATATTCTCTGATCAAATCTTCGATTACCATTGATCAAGGATGACGATCACGCCCGAGGCGAAACACCAAATGCCCCGAGGAGATAGGCTCTTCCAGCGGGGTTCCATTGGGCGCTCAGCCTGTGTTTCATTAGCGGATACATTGCGATTTCGGCTTCGTTTGCAGCGCGGCGAGATACGTGGTCTGCGCGCATTGGCACCAACGATGAACTCAACGAACGGTGAGGATGCCCGCTTTCCGTCCATTTGAGCGCGGGTAAGATACTTGATGCCCTGTTACATCGCAAGCAGTCCTTTGGTGGTTCCCTGTCCCCGACAACTTCCCCGGAACCGATTGCAAAGACAAAAATTGACAGCCCTCTGAGCCGTTGTTATAGTCCCGCGCCGGGTGAACGTTATGGCAATAAAGCAATCCCCCAACGACGCCTCTCCAAATTCCGTCCTGCTGGGCGTAGACCTGGGCCGCAATCATATCCGCCTGGGCTGCGTTGATCGGCAGGGCAAGTTGCTGACTTTCCGCCGCGAACCGTATGCAGAGCGCGCGGAAACCAGTCCTGCCATTCTGGCCGACCAATTGGTCTCCGTCATCAAACAGGCGGTCGAAGAACAAAGCGCCAGCGCTCCCATAGGGGCCATCGGCGTGGCCTTCCCCGGTTTGGTGCATCAAGACACGCAACGGCTGCTTTCGCTGCGCCACTTGCCCAACCTGACGGAACTCTACCTGCACCAGGAAATTCATTCGATGTTTGGCGTGCCGGTGCATTTCGACAGTAATGCCAATGCGGCGGCGTTTGCCGAAATGACGCTGGGTGTTGCACGCGGTGTGGCTGACTGGTTGTACCTGCACATCGGCGCGAATGTCAGTGCCGGTCTGGTGCTCGGCGGTCAATTACAACGCGGCAAATCCGGTTTGGCGGGCGCAATCGGTCAAATGACCATTGACCCGGAACGCGCTGGCGACGCCGTGGCCCTCGAAGCGATGGTGTCTGCTGATAACATCGTCCGGCGCACACGTGACCGGTTGCAACGCGACCGCACGTCTTCGCTGTCGCGACTGGGCGCGATGGGCGGATTCACCTACGAAGACATCATTGACGCCGCACACGGCGGAGACGATCTGGCCAAATTGATGTTGGAACGTACAGGTCTATTCATCGGCATGGCCATCGGCAACATCATCAGTTTGCTGAATTTGGGGATGATCGCCATCGGTGGCGCGCCAGGCGGGCGTCCCTTCCTGGTCAAAGCCATCGCCGCCGAAGCCGCGCACCGCGCCGCGCCCGAAACCTTTTCTGATTGCCAAATCGTCGCCGCGGAAATCGGCGCCGAAGGCGGCGTCATTGGTGCAGCGCTGCTGGCTGGACAACCGAACTAAACGACTTTCCCTATTCCCCAAAACAGGCCACGGAGCGATAGTGCTCCGTGGCCTGTTTTTATTTTTCCGCCCGACTCTCGGTCAGCCGTCAAGCCTTCGGATGCGCCTGATCATATACCTGCATCAGTTTATCCATGGAAACGTGCGTGTATTGCTGCGTTGTCGTCAGGCGCGCATGCCCCAACAATTCCTGAATCACGCGCAGATCAGCGCCGTTGTCGAGCAAATGCGTCGCGCAGGAATGCCGCAAACTGTGCGGGCTGATGTGGTGAATATCGGCACAGTGTTTGACGTATTTGTCTACCATGCGGCCTACAGAGCGGGTGGTAATACGCGTGCCCTGATAATTCATGAAAACCGCCGCCGGGTCGCGTTTTTCCAAATCGGCTTCGAGCAGCAATTCGTGGCGGACGGCCAGATACGCTTGCAAGGCCTGTTTTGCGTGTTCGCCAAACGGAACCACGCGTTCCTTGCGCCCCTTGCCTTTAACGCGCAGCGATTGATTGTCGAAATCCACATCAGGCAAATTCAAATTGACCAGCTCTGACACGCGCAAACCGCTGGCATAGAGCAATTCCAAAATCGCGCGATCGCGTTTGCCCAACACCGTGTCGGTGTCGGGCGTTTCGATGAACTTGATCATTTGCTCAATGGTCAGGTGATTCGGCAAGGTGCGTTCAACGCGCGGACTGGACACCAGCTTGGCGGGATTTACCTCGAGCACGCCTTCACGGCACAGATACCGGAAAAAGGTGCGCAAACTGGCGACTTTGCGATGAATGGAGCTTTTCTTTTTCTTCTTGTCGTACAGCGCCGCCATGTATTCGCGAATGGTCAGGTGATCAATGTCACGCATATTGACCTCGCGACGCTGACCATCTTTGTCGGCAGGCGCCAGATAATCGTAAAACTGCTGCAAATCGCTGTCGTAATTGCGCAAGGTATGCGCCGAAGCGTTGCGTTCGTATTTCAGGTGCTGAATAAAATCGTCCAGGTATTTCTGCATCAGCGACTCCGGATTCTTTTCTCTCTCAAAAATCCTAAATCGTAACAGCCGTCAGCTGACGATCATACCACACCGTTTCAAGTGTGAATCAGCGGATGGGGGCGCGCACGGGTTTGCCAGGCAAAGCGCGTTCGTCGAGTTTGCCCTCATTGACCACCGCCACACCGTTGACCAGTACCAGCTTGAAGCCTTCGGAATAGGCGGTCGGCTGATCATACGTGGCACGGTCAGTCACACGCTCCGGGTCAAACACGACAACGTCGGCGTCTGCGCCCACGCGAATGCGGCCTTTGTTTTTCATGGCAGGCGTGCGTTTTTCCAGACGCTGTGCGGGCATCAACGACATCTTGTTGATGGCCTGCGACAAGGAAAGCGCTTTTTCCTTGCGCACGTATTGCGCCAGGATGCGCGCATACGTGCCAGCAGCGCGCGGGTGGCCTTTGCCGTTGACGAACTGGATGCCGTCGCTGGCGATCATCGTCAGCGGACTCAACACCGCCAAACGCACCATCTCTTCCGTATTGGAGTGAACAATGATGCCGCCGCCCTGTTTGCGGTAGCGGGCGAATGTTTCAGGCGTCAAACGCTCACCGGTTTCGGGCCATTGCAAATCCTTGTAATCCACACCCAGGCGTTGCTGAAAGCCTTCGTCAAAGAGCGCCGATTCCAGCCGCGTCATTCCGGCGGTATAGGGGTAACATTCCGTCGTGACGTCCAATCCGTGCTGACGTGCGTCCTGAATGTTTTGCAAAAGTTTTTGCGTGATGTTCGTGCCGGTGCTGTTGATGTGAACGATATGCAACGGAGCGCCGGAAACCAGCGCCGCAGCCAGCACTTCGCTGAGCGCGCCGACGGCGGGTTCGCGCGCTTCGCGCATATGCACGTGGCACGAAGCGTTGTATTTGGCCGCCACACGAAACATCTCCTGAATTTCCCAGGCCGTCGCCGCAGGCGTATATGCCGGCCCGAAGCCCACCGCCACCGCACCGCGATTCAGCCCGTGCTCAATGCGCTTTTTCAGGTCTGCCAATTCCGTTTCGCTGGCCACGCGCGAAATGGCTTCGCCGCTCGGCAGCCAATCGCCTTTGTCTCCCATCACGACCATGCGCACGGGAATGTGCCCGATGCTGACGCCGAAATTGACCAGCGACTTCCCTTCTCGTTCGCTGTACCAACGATCTACGTCCGCCGTGCCGACTTCGAGTTCAAACGAACTGGTCACACCGTCCATCGCTTGCGCGCGGTAATTTTCAGGAATTTGCCCGTGTTCGTGCAGATCAATGAATCCCGGCGCGACGACCAACCCTTTGGCGTCTACCGTTTGGCGACCAGTCAGCGGTTTGGCCGAAACGGCGGCAATTTTGCCGTTGCTGATGCCCAGATGCCGTATGGCGTCGAGCTTCGATTCAGGGTCAATCACGCGGCCATTGAGAATGACCAGATCAAAGTCTTTGGCCGTAAACGCCGAGACAACCTGCGCGCGGAACCCCAACCACGTTGCCGCCGCAATGACGCCAAAAAGCGTCAGCCCGCCGAGAAACCGAAAGCGCTCAAATCTCATTTGCAGTCTCCAAACTGTTTGGGAATCGAAAGCCGCACTACTTTGGGTCACGCGCTGGCAGCGCCTGCCAGAGCCGCTCTTTCAACCGCTCTTCCTGCGCGCAGACAAAGGCGATCTGTAAGGCATAAAGCGGCAAGCCGGGCGCGGCAAGAAATTCTGACGGCAATTTCACCGCGTCTTTTTCGGTCGTCAGCAACAACGCGGCTCCTGCGGCTCGCGCTGCGGCAACGACATCAGCCAGTTCTGTATGCGTGTAGGCGTGATGATCCGCGAAATCGCGACGCAACACAATCTGCGGCGCAAAGCGTGTGACGGTGTGAAAAAACTGGTGCGGGTTGGCAATGCCGCAAAAGGCGGCAACGGGTTGTTCGGCCAGCGCCGACAATGACCGCGTTTCGTCAGCGTCCAAACGGCGCAGCCCGGTGATTTCATACCAGGACTGATATGCTTCGCCGCCCGCAAACGAATGCGCTTTCAGCAACGCATTCAGCCCCGCGTGATCATAGGGTTGATCCGCGCGCGTCACGATCACGACATCAGCGCGCCGCAACGCCGCGAGCGGTTCGCGCAAACGCCCGAAAGGCACCATCTGCGCAGTCTGCAAAGGATCGGTGGCATCCACGAGCAACACATTCACCGCGCGCGCCAACCGCAAATGCTGATACCCGTCATCCAGCAAAAACACCGACACAGAAGCGTGCTCTTCCAACCAGCGCCCGGCGGCATACCGATCCTGATCCACAATCACGCGCACGCCCGGACAGACACGCGCCAGCAAATACGGTTCGTCGCCAGCCTCTTGCGGCGAACAAAGAATCTCGCGCCCGTTCGACACTTCGACGCGGCCTTTGCTGGTGCGTTTGTAGCCGCGACTCAAAATGGCGACTTCGTGTCCCGCATCGCGCAGCAACTGCGCCAGATACGCCACGCAGGGCGTTTTGCCCGTGCCGCCAACCGTCAGATTTCCCACGCTGATAACCGGCGTCCGCAAGCGATGCGTTTTGCACCAACCGCGCTCATAGGCTGTGCTGCGACAACGTACGCACAGCCAGTACAACCAGGCCAGCGGAAACAACAGCAGACGTAACAACGGCGAACGGATCATCAGGATTCCAGCAGCGTGGCGAGCGCAGCCACTGTGCGTTCGGTCGCGCCGCGATTTTCTTCGATGGCTTGCCGGGCGTTTTCGCCCAGCGTTTGCGCCCGGCGTTGCTCTTCCAGCAACTGTCGCCAGACGCCGCACAACTCTTCGCTCAGCGCGGCAGCGTCGCGCGCTTGCAACTGCACGACGGCGTCACGGCGCAAAAACTCCTGCGTGATTTCGCGAAAGTTGTGCATGTGCGGTCCCACGACAATGGGTTTGGCATACAACGCCGGTTCGAGAATGTTGTGACCACCTTTGGTGATCAAGCTGCCGCCGACAAATACCAGCGCGGCAAACCGATACAGCGCAGCCAATTCTCCGACTGAATCCAGTAACAACACTGGCGCGGTTGCAGCGGGAATATCAGCAGTTTGTGAACGCCGCACAAAACGCAACCCGGCGGACTCAAGTAACCGCGCCACCACATCAAACCGTTCGGGATGACGCGGCGCGATCAGCAATCTGACGTCGGGATGCGTGGCGCGCAAACGAGCAAACGCCGTCAAAACGATGTCTTCTTCGCCTTCGCAAATGCTGCCCGCCACGATCAGCGGCGTCTGTGCCAAGGCCCAACGCGCGGCCAGTTGCTGCACAGCGTCCGTCATACGTCCCGGTTCATTCGCCTGACCAAGGTCGTATTTCAGATTTCCACTGACTTGCACGCGTTCAGCCGGAGCGCCCAAAGCGCGCGCACGCTCGGCATCGAGCGGGCTTTGCATCAGAAAACACGTAACCAAGCCGTACAGCCGACGAATGAAAAAGCCAAAGCGTTGCGAACGCGGAAACGAACGATCCGAAATGCGTCCATTGACGACCACCACGGGAATCCGGCGCTGCTGACATTCGCTCAGGAAATTCCACCACAGTTCGGATTCGAGCAGGACGATCAATTGCGGCTGGATGGTGTCGAGCGCACGGCGCACGGAAAACCGCCAATCAAAGGGAAAGTAACAAACGCCGTCAGCTCCGCCTGCGCCAACTCCGCGTTCACGTGCGATGGCTTGTCCGGTCATGGTCGTGGTCGAAATGAGCAACCGGTGTTGCGGAAAGCGCGTGCGCATGGCTTTGATCAGCGCCAGCGCCGAAAGCGTTTCGCCCACCGAAACCGCGTGTAACCAGATCGTCGGGCGGCCATCCGAACGCAATGCGGCGGGCAAACGTCCTAAACGTTCGCGCAGGTTAGCGAGATATTTGCGACGAAAGAGAGCCTGATAAACGAAAACCGGCAGCAGCGCGAAAAAGGCGAGGGTGAGCAGCAGGCTGTAGAGAAAGTGCATCATCGGTGCGGGGCGTCCGGGGATCGGTGAACGGCAGTTGATGGCAGAACCATCAGCTACCGATCACAACCCACCGGCCACCAGATGATTGCGCGTCTGATTTACTTCGCGCGTTCGATGTAGCGGCCGTCGGTGGTATCCACACGAATCTTTTCGCCTTCTTTGATAAAGGCAGGAACCTGAATGGTGATGCCGGTTTCCAGTTTCGCCGGTTTGCCGACGTTGCTGACGGTCGCGCCTTTGATTTCCGGTTCGGTTTCGACGACCAGCAAATCCACCGTGGCGGGGATTTCGATACCGATGGGCGAGCCTTCGTAAAATTGCACCTGAATCACGGTTTCCGGCAGCAAATACCCGGCCATATCGCCCAGGTCTTCGGCGCGCAGGTCAATCTGTTCGTAGGTTTCCGTGTTCATGAAGTAATACGTGGAACCATCGTTATAAAGATAGGTCATCTGGTGATCGTCCAGCGTCACGCGTTCCACGTCTTCGGTTGAACGAAAGCGATGTTCCGTCGTCGAGCCGGTTTTCAGGTTGCGCATTTTTGTCTGCACCATAGCGCGCAAATTCCCCGGCGTGTGGTGGTGAAATTCGACGACTTTGTGCGGCGTGCCGTTATGCAACAGCACCATGCCTTTGCGAATCTGTGTTGCTTGGATTCCCATGGGAAAAGCTCTCCTCAGCTATTGAAGGTATTGATAGACGACACCAGGGCCTCTGGCGAAAAGGCGATAAGATAGCCAACGAGCCGCGACGGGTCAAGCAAGCCGCTTTCGCACGGCGACTGCACTTAGCCGCGTTTGCGCTTCTTTTGCTGCTTTTTGTCTTCTTGCGCCACCCATTTGCGTTCGCTTTTGGGCAGCAGTTTCTGGTGCTTTTTGCGCGCCGCGAGGTGAACGATGCCGTCCATGATTTTGACCTTCACTTTGGGCAACCGCGCAGCTTTCTTGCGGCTCTTTTTGGCCAGTTTGCCAGTCGCCATATCAAACGCGGCTTCGTGGAACGGACAAACCAGCGTTTGTTTTTTGACGTCAGGCGGATACATCGCCAAGTCTTTGTGCGAACAAACGGTGACAAAAGCGCGCAGCTTGTCGTTTTTGACCTTGATCACACAATACGGCACGCCGCGATACGCCAGACAAACCGGTTGCCCCGGTTTCAATTTGCGGCTGGCGGCGACAGGAATCAGTTTAGCCATTTGAAATTTCCTTTCTCCTTCTCAACGGTTTTCGCCGTGTCTGGCGCGGCGCGTTATTCTGCGCGAGCCGCCCGCCGAAGCGCAAATTGACACTCGCGCGCGGTGCGTGCTAGCTTCGCGGTGCTTGTCTCAAGTGGCTATCGAAAACAATCAAACTCTGTTACGGCAAACGATCAAAGCGCGTGGCGTCGTGCGTTCTTATGTCGAATACGCGATTGCCTGGCTGATCTTGCACGGCGTCAGCATTTTGCCGCGCCCGTTGGCCTTGCTGGGCGGAAAAGCCGTCGCTGCGCTGGCATATCGGGTCTTGCCACATTTGCGTCGGCACGCCGAAATCAATTTGCGCCTGGCCTTCCCCGAAAAGAGCGCGCAGGAGCGCGCGCAAATTTGCCGTGGCACCTTTCGCAACCTGGGCCGCTTGCTTGGCGAAATCAGCCAGTTTCCTCGTCTCAATCGTGACAACATCAGCTCGCTGGTCGTTTATGAAGGATTGCAAAATTACCTGAACGCCGTGGCTCAGGGTCGAGGCGTGATTTTGCTGACCGGGCATCTGGGCGCGTGGGAGATGTCCGTTTTTGCCCATTCGATTTACGGCTATCCGATGTCGTTTCTGGCGCGGCGCGTGGACAATCCGCTGGTCGAACGACTGGCCGAACGCTATCGCACACGCTTTGGCAATCGCAGCATTGACAAGAAAAACTCTGTGCGCGAAGTCCTCAAAACGCTCAAAGCCGGTGGCGTGGTCGGTATTCTGGCGGATTTGAACGCGTCGCGCGAAGAAGGCGTTTTCGTGGATTTTTTCGGCGCGCAGGCGTGCACGACTGCGGGCGTGGCGACGTTGGCGCTGCGCACCGGCGCAGTCGTTTTGCCCGGCTACCTGATTTGGGACGAAACAGCGCGCATTCACCGGCTGCATTTTGAACCGGCCATCGAAACCATCAACACCGGCAATCAAAAAGAAGACGTGCAGGCCAACACCGCGCGCTATACCAAAGTGCTGGAAGCCGTCATCCGCCGCCATCCCGACCAATGGCTCTGGATTCATCGCCGCTGGCGCACACGTCCGCCGGGTGAACCGGAACTCTATTGACCAACGAGTGAACGCAATGAACTTCAAAACTTTCCTGACGACCTTCGGCCTGATCTTCCTGGCGGAAATGGGCGACAAAACACAATTGGCCGCCATCACGATGGCCGCGCAAACCAAACAACCGGTGGCGGTGTTTTTTGGCTCGGCGTTGGCGTTGGCGGCGGTGTCGCTGATCGGCGTGGCGTTGGGCAGCGTGCTGGCCAATTACATCAACGCCGAATACCTGCACAAAGCCGCCGCCGTGGCATTTATCGTCATTGGCGGATTGATGCTCTGGGGCAAAATGTGACGCGCAAAGGACGGCAAGAGCATGAACTGGCAGCTTTGGCGACAGGATGATAACGGTCAGCGATTTTTGATCGAAGAATTCGCCACGGAAGATGCGGCGAAAGCCGCGCTGCGCCAATTTGAGAGCCTGAAGCACAAACAAACATATTGGCTGCAAGAACTCGCCAGCAGTGCGCCAGACACACACACCGAGCAAGCAACAACGCGTTCTTCAATCCGCTTGATGAT
>JAEUQO010000177.1 GCA_016789605.1 Acidobacteriota bacterium | reverse complement strand
GTGGCAGCCGCCAGCGCAAACACAAACGCGGGATAGATGATTACATTCGGCAGCAAGTGGTGTTTGGCATCAATGAAAATCAGCGCGATCAAGGCGCTGGCAAAGGTCATTTCCAGCAGCACATCCCAATGAGGACCGGTTTTGCAAATCAGCGCCAGAAAGAGCAACCCGGTCAGCAATTCGATGGCCGGATAACGCCACGAAATCGCTTGCGCGCAATGACGACAGCGACCGCGCAAAAGCGCAAAACTGAGCAAGGGAATGTTGTCCCACGCGCGCAAGGCTGTGCTGCAATGCGGGCAATGCGATCCTGGCCAGACGATAGAGGCGCCGCGCGGCACGCGATGAATGACAACGTTGAGAAAGCTGCCGATAAGTAACCCCAGCACCAGTGCAAACACGGCGTAAAGGCCGAAAGGCAAAGCGAGTTGATCCACAGTCCGTATCCTTACCTCTTCTTCGCGGGCGATGTGCCCGCGTAACTTCGTTCGGCGCTTGCGTTTCGGAACGCGCTCTTCATAATGACAGCGCCGATGAAGATTCTACAGGTTTGTTCAGCCGAAAGCTTGGGCGGCGGTGAGCGGCACGTGATTGATTTGACGCGGGCGCTCATTGCGCGCGGTCATCAGTTGCATCTGGCGGTGCGTCCAGACAGTCCCTTGTTCGATGCGCTGGCCGGTGAACCGGTGACTTGGTACGAATTGGGATTGCGCAATGCGCTGGACGTCATCAGTGCGCACGCGCTGGCATCCGTCATTCGCAGCGAACGCATTGACGTGCTGCACGCGCACGTGGCGCGCGATTATACCTATTGCGGCATCGCCGCACGTATGGCACGCAAAAAAGGCCAGCCGGTTCGTTTTTTCCTGACTCGCCATCATTTCAATCCGATCAAATCGAATTCTCTTTATGCCTGGACAATTGGCGAAGCGCGCAATTTGATCGCTGTGTCTAACAGCGTGCGCGAAAAACTGGTGTCAGCCTTTCCGCAATTTGCCGACCGCATCGTCGAAATCCCAAACTGGATTGATTCCAACGCCACGGAACGATTGAGCCGTGAAGAAGCCCGCCGTCGTCTGGGACTGACGCGCCGTCTGGCCGTTGGTATCGTGGGCCAGATCACGCCGCTGAAACGACAAGATTTGTTTCTCAAAGCCGCCGCCAATTTGATCAAAGAGCGTCATTGGACGGATGCGGATTTTTTGATCATCGGCGAACCCGGCCCGAACGATGAGGCCTATGCCGCCGAATTGCACGCGCAAGTTGAAACGCTCAAGTTGGGCGCACAGGTACATTTCACCGGCTACGTCGAAGATTTGCCCGCGCATTTGGTTGCACTCGATATTGTGACCGTGCCGTCTGAGAACGAGGCGTTTTCGCTGGCCCTGGTCGAAGCAATGGCTGCCGGTTGCGCCGTGATTGCGTCGCGTGTGGGCGGCATGGCCGAGATCGTCGAAGACGGTCTGACCGGATTGTTTGTCGAACCCGGTAACGAGTGGGCTTTGCTGGCGGCGATTTCGCGGTTGTTGACCGACAAACCGCTGCGCGAAAAGCTCGGTAATTTGGCGCGCGCGAATGTGATCGAACGCTTTGACCGTGCGCACGTGATAGAACGCATCGAGCGGCTCTATCAGGCGAGCGCTGACGCCGAACAGGCGCCTCCGCCGGAGATCGTGAAATGAACTGGTCTTCCATTGGCATTGCCGGGTTGTACCACCTGGCGTTTTTCGGCCTGCTTTTGCCCTGGAGCGCCATCAAGTCCGCGCGCCGGTTGCGCGAAAATCCCTATCCACCACGCCGCAAATACTTTTTGTTTGTCATCGGGCAACAAGTTTTCTTTTTGCTGTTGTCGTTGTTTGTGGCGCGCGTGGAGTGGATCAGAGTCTTTACCTGGCCAGAGAATCTTTGGTCGTTTGCCTTGGCTGCCGGTGTTTTGTTGGCCCTGATTGCTGTGATGCTGCCGCGCTGGCGCAAAGCCGTCGAAAAACGTGAACGCCGCGTGTACCTGTTCATGTCAGGCGAAGGCAAGGACAGAGTTTTGTGGGTGCTGATTTCCTTGCTGGCGGGTGTGGGCGAAGAACTGTCGTATCGCTGTGTGATGTTTGTCTTGTTATGGCGTGGCACCGGTTCGGGCATCGCGGCGGCGCTGCTGTCGGCGGCGGTTTTCGGCATCAGTCATATTGTGCAAGGCTGGCAATCGGCGCTGGTGATCGGTGGGTTTGCCTTGGTTTTTCAAGGGCTGTACTGGCTGTCTGGCTCTTTGCTCGCACCGATGTTGGTGCATTTCATTTACGACGTGACCGCAGGCGTTATGTATTACCGCTTTGGCCGTGAACTCGGTTACCCCAGCGAACCTCT
>JAEUQO010000148.1 GCA_016789605.1 Acidobacteriota bacterium | reverse complement strand
AAACGCCAGACGATGTTGAAGCAACTGCTTGTCGGCAAACCATCGCCTGCTCACCAAGCTCCCTCGATTCTCCGTCGGCTTCGATTCAGAAAGAACAGGTATTAGCGGTTGGTAAAAACGTGATTTCGGTCCCGGTTTGCCCGGGCTTGTTCACATTTCACATCACAAAGGAGAATCAACATGCAATTCGTGAATACACGTTCCAACCATTCGATCTTCGTTCCCGACAATTCAGCGTCACCGCGCGATGGGCTGTTCCATCACATCTCCTGCCTGGGGCAACTTGCGCGCCTCGATTTCGAGCATTTCGATGTGGCAGGCGAGGTGATCTTCAAGGTTGCTGGAGACACGGCTCCAACCAGTCAGCAGGATGAAGAGTCGCGCATCGGCACGCTTGCCTACGCACTCAGAAAACTGAGCAACCAATTGGATGCGAGTGAATTCATTCGCTGTCTCAACGCCATCTGCGAGGGGGGCGACGCGCGTTATCGTCAGGCTACTGCTTCGCATTATTACCGCGAGATCGTGGAGCGCGGCGTCGGCATCGTTCTCAAGGAAATGGCGCTGCTGGCGATGCAGCTTGGACAACTCAGCAATCAAGCTGTGGATGTGATCGAAGAAGAAGTCCTGACGTTCAATTACAACGCCAATGGTTGCAGCTCTAATGCGATTCTTGCCGAACGCGCCGCCAAGCGAAAAGAGCACAGACGGTCGTTGTTTGATCAGGAAGTCGAAGCGATGACGCGGCTGACACGCGGTCGCAGAAAGGCCGCGACATTCGCTCACGATGATCTGGCTGATTGGGTGAACGATTTGGAAGCCAGTGACGCCAGCATTGAAGAACTCGACGTTGCTTTCGAGACGTTGGAAGCGATGGATCAATACGATGAAGGCGGCGCGATCATCGTCATGTCGAGCTACGAACGAACGACGGCTTGCGGCAAAGTTGACCCTGAATTTGTTGAGGAAGACATGCCGGAGCGCGCTCGCTACCTCGCTTCGGAACTGCGTCGCGCTTTTGCCAACGGCGTGTCCGTTGAAGCCATCTGGGAAGACATCAATGCGCAGCTTGATGTGATCTTTCCGATCAGCGGGAAGACCGCAACCGGCGGCAGGTTTTACTCGCACGCGAACCGTGAATGGCAAAAGTTGACGCGCGAGATACTGGAAATGATCCTTGCTGAGTGCCAGGCCGATTTTCACCTCATCGCCTTTCGCACTTGCAAAACCTATCGCCAGTTCCACAAAGCCGTCCGCGCGGCAACCGATACCCGGAAAATCGGCGAAATTATGAAGCAGGCGTATGAAGCCCGGCAGACTGGAAGTTTGCCACTCAAGCATTTCACCACGCTCAACACCGCAGCGCAGCTCCAACGGCTGCGACTGAAATCAGCGCCGCTGTCCCAGACTGCTGCTGACCTGCTCAGGGAAATTGAAACCGCGAGCGACGGCAAGCTACGGTTTCTGCGCTGGGCAATGTATGGGAACAATCAACCTCAGCATCCGGTTCACAAGCTATCGGCGCAGGAAGTCGAACGAGTCTGGGAAGCCATCAAAAGCAAGCCTTCCAGCCCCTATCCAATGGCGGCGTGAGGCAGGTCAAAAGCCATCCCGTTCACAAAGACAACTGAAGGAATCAAGCGGGAGATAAGCCGTGCGATTCGCAATCAACTCATCAATCACATTTCACCAGAAAGGAACAACATCATGTCAGCATACGCGGTTATCACGGGGCGTCTTGGCGTTGAGCCGGAATTGCGGTTCACGAACAGCGGCACACCGGTCATCAATCTTTCCATCGCTAACAATCGCAGCGTCAAGGTTGGCGACAAGCGCGAATCGGTCGCCGACTGGTTCAAGGTGACGATTTTCGGGCGGGACGCTGAGATCATCAATCAGTACGCGAAAAAAGGCAGCGCGCTCGCTTTCAACGGACGATTGCAGAACGAGAAGTACGTGGATCGTGACGGTAATCAGCGCACTTCGACGATTCTCGTAGCGAGCAGCTTTGAGTTCGTGCCGACGGCGAAGCGGGACGGTGGCAATACAGACGGCGTGACCGAGAATGACGCCGGAGTCGAGGCTGCTGCAGGGAATGAGACCGACGACGACATTCCGTTCTGAAGCGACGCCCAAACTGATTGTCACTTCTCGCTTCGGGGATGCTTCTGCTGCTTGCGGAAGCATCCCTTTTTTTCGTAGTGAGTAGTCTGTCAACGTTTCAGGTATTGGCGGTTGGTAGTCGGGCAAAAACAGAAAGGAGTTTTTGCTGTGATTACTATTAGCAATCGAAAGAACTGGTGCGGCGAGAGCATCTACGTCGGGCGACCGGGCGTGTTGGGAAACCCGTTCGTCATCGGCAGAGACGGTGATCGTTCGGCGGTGATTCAGAAATATAAGCGCTGGCTTTGGACTGAACTCCAGCGAGAATCAGGGCCAGTTTTTGGGGAGATTCACCGGCTTGCAACGTTGGCAAAATCCGGTGATCTCGTTCTCGCTTGCTGGTGTTT
>JAEUQO010000423.1 GCA_016789605.1 Acidobacteriota bacterium | reverse complement strand
ACACCTTTAGATTTCCCAATACGATGAACAAACTCACTGAGGAACGACGATGAACTCGAATGCGACGATGTCCTGGCCGATCATCATGATGGAAGACATGACGAAAGTTTTTCGCCAGAGCGGAGTGGAAACGCGTGTGTTGAACGGCATTGACCTGAACATACACCGTGGTGAATTTGTCGTGGTGCATGGGCCTTCTGGCTGCGGAAAATCCACGTTGCTGGCGATTATGGGCTTGCTCGATTCCCAGACGAATGGCGTGTACTGCTTTGCGGGCCAGCCCGTGCAAGACCTGAAACTGTCTGATCGCGCGCGCATTCGCAATCAGGAAATCGGATTCGTCTTTCAGAGCTTCAACCTGATTGGCGATTTGTCGGTGTTTGAAAACGTCGAACAGCCGTTGAGTTACTCCAACATGAAATCCTCGCAGCGCAAAGAGCGAGTCAGCGAAGTGCTGGAAATGGTGGGCATCGCGGATCGCGCGCGGTCGCGTCCCAGTCAGCTTTCGGGTGGGCAACAGCAATTGGTTGCCATCGCGCGTGCGCTGGCCAATCGGCCTACCGTGTTGCTGGCGGATGAACCGACCGGCAATCTGGATTCAGCCAGCGGGGAATTGATCATGCGGTTGCTCAAACAATTACACGCCAACGGCACGACGGTTTGTCTGGTTACGCACGATGCGCGGTTTTTGCACTTGGCGGATCGGCGCGTGAAGATGCTGGACGGGCGTATCGTGCAGGAAGATGCCTGGCAGGAAGCAGGCGCTTACGTGGTGTAAGTGTTGACCGTTCAGGCAGAAAACACCGTCAACGTAGATGATTTACCTGGCTGGCGGCGGACGATTCGCGAGATTGGAGAGGGCCTTTAGTTTCGCGCGTCCACGCCAGCTTTCCGTTTGTATAAACCTGCCACGGATGCGCCACGCCAGCGAAATAGGCCAATTCGCGCCAGTCGGCGCAATCGTGAATAACGATGTCCGCGCGTTTGCCCGGTTCCAGTGAACCGATCTCACCACCCAATCCCAGGCTAAAAGCTGCGTTGATGGTCGCCGCCGTGAGCGCTTCGGCGGGCGTCATTTTCATTTGTGTGCAGGCCAAGGTCATGGCCAGCAGCATGGATGGTGTGGGCGAAGAACCCGGATTGAAATCCGTGGCCAGCACCACCGCCAACCCGGCTTCGATCATTGCGCGCGCATCAGGGTAACGGGTTGCGCCAATCAGCAGCACAGAGCAGGGCAGCAACACCGGTTGCACGTTTGCGGATCGCAAGCTGGCAATTTCGGCTTCACCGGCTTGTTCGAGATGGTCCGCCGTGACTGCGCCCAGCTCTGCCGCGAGCGCAGTGCCGCCACTGAGTGAAAGCTGGTCTGCGTGCACGCGCAGTTTCAAGCCCAATGCTTTGGCCGCCGACAAAATCTGCCGCGTTTCCTCCACCGAAAAGGCACCCGCTTCGCAAAACACATCGCAAAATTCCGCCAGCTTTTCCCGGGTGACGCGCGGCAGCATCTCTGTGATCAGCAATTCCACGTACGCTGCGCGGTTGATTTTGTATTCGTTTGGGATGGTATGCGCACCCAAAAACGTCGGCACGTAGCGAAGCGGCGTTTCGTGGTGCAAGCGCCGAATCGCGCGTAAGAGCTTGAGTTCGTCTTCGGTTGTCAGGCCATAACCGGATTTCGCCTCGACCGTGGTTGTCCCGCCACGCAAGAACCAGTCAGCGTAACGTTTGCCAGTCGCAACCAATTCGTCTTCGCTGGCGGCGCGGGTTTTGCGCACGGTGGATTTGATGCCGCCGCCTGCTGCGGCGATTTGTTGGTAGGTTGCACCAGCGGCGCGCAATTCAAATTCGTCTGCGCGTTGACCGCCGAAAACCGGATGCGTATGTGCGTCTACAAAACCAGGCAGAACGATTCTTCCACCCGCATCAACGACGTCGCAATCTGAGGGCAACTGTGGTTCGACTTCCTGGCGAGTGCCCACGCGGACGATTTTCGCGTCACGGATGAGCAATGCGCCATCGTGGATGAGCGACAGTTCGCGCAGCTCTTCACCTGTGCGCGGACGCGTCGGGCCTGCCAGCGTGACTAATTGTGCGCAATTGAGGATTGCGAGCGTTTGGCTCATTGGCGCACCCTTTCGCGGTTGAGCACGCCAGCCGCAAACGCCAGCAGCGTGGCCGCCGTGGTCATCACCGTCGTGTCGGCGACATCCTGGCTGGGATCAACTTCGACCAGATCAATGGCTTTGACTTTCGGATGTGTGCCACACAGATAGGCGGCGCGTTTCAGTTCCCAGGGCGTCAATCCGCCAGGACGTGAACCGGGACAGGCAGGCGCAAAGCTACGGTCAAGCACGTCAATGTCAAAATCCACATAAATGGCTTCAACGCGCGCAGAAAGCTGTTGCAACGCTTCGCCGAGCAGCGACGCAAAATCGCCCTGGCGAATTTGGCTCATGCTGATGACCTTGATGCCGTTTTCCATTGCGACCGCGTGATAAGCCTGCGAATTGGCAAACGGTTGCAACCCGATTTGCGCAATGTGGCTGCCGGGCAAACCATCTGCCAGCAAGGCGCGCACGGGATTGCCGTTGGTCAATCCTTGTCCGAGGTCGCGCAAATCAAAATGCGCGTCGAGCGTGATCAGACCGCAAGCCGTCAAGGGCAGGCCATAAGCTTCCGCCATTCCGTGCACGCCGGGACGTGTTACGCCATTGTCGCCACCAATAATGACGATGGCGTCCGCGCCGGTTTTGAGTGCGCGCGCTGTTTCGTCACGCAACGGAGCGAAAGCTTCTGCCAGCGTCGCTTCGGCCAACGGCAAATCGCCCGGATCGGTTACCGCAAGCCGGCGCAAATCAGCTGCGGTTTCCAGGTCATAGCAACTGAACTTGCGCAACAGCGCGCGCACCGCTTGCGGCGTCAGATCACAGCGTCCGGGCGTGATGGAACCGCGTCGCACTGGCGCGCCCACGATGGCCAGCCGCGCTTGGGCTGTTTCACTTTGTTCGGCGAATTCGCCCGCCAGCCAGGCGCTCGCGCGTGGCCAAAATGGGTCTTCAAACGGTTGTTGGCTCATTGCGCTTCGTCCGCGTTTGCCTGCATGGGAATTTTGATTTTGTGTTCCTGCGCTTCTGCCAGCGCTTCGTCATAACCCGCGTCCACGTGTCGAATGACGCCCATTCCCGGGTCGGTGGTCAGAACGCGCTGCAATCTGCGGGCGGCAGCGTCTGTACCATCGGCAACCACGACCATTCCGGCGTGCAGCGAATAGCCAATGCCCACGCCGCCGCCGTTGTGAATGGACACCCACGAAGCTCCGGCGGCAGTGTTGACCAAGGCGTTCAACAGCGGCCAATCGCCAATTGCGTCAGAACCGTCGCGCATGGCTTCGGTTTCGCGGTAAGGGGATGCCACCGAGCCGCTGTCGAGATGATCGCGCCCGATGACGATGGGCGCATCAACCTTCCCTTTTTTGACCAGTTCATTCATGGCGACGCCGAACTCTGCGCGGTCGCCGTAACCAAGCCAGCACACGCGCGCAGGCAAGCCTTGAAATCGCACTTTGTCGCGCGCCAGTGACAGCCAACGCCCCAGGATCGGATCGTCAGGGAAAAGCTCTTGCGCCAGATCGTCAGTTTTACGAATGTCGTCGGGATTGCCTGACAACGCTACCCAGCGGAACGGGCCGCGCCCTTCGCAAAACAGCGGGCGAATGTATTCCGGCACAAAACCGGGAATGTCGAACGCATTGTCTACGCCCATTTGTTTGGCCTGGGTGCGGATGTTGTTGCCGTAATCGAAAGTCACTGCGCCAAGTCGTTTCAATTCCAGCATCGCGCGCACGTGATCAGCCATCGTTTTCTGGGCGCGTTTGACATATTCGTCTGGTTTTTCCCGGCGCAAGGTCAGCGCGTCATCCAGCGTCATTCCGTTGGGGATGTAACCATTCAGCGCATCATGCGCGCTGGTTTGATCGGTCAGTACGTCAGGGATGATTCCGCGTTTGAGCAATTCAGGCAGCACGTCCGCACAGTTGCCCACCAAGCCGACAGAGATGGTATTGCCGCTGCGGCGGGCGGCTGCTACCAAACTGAGCGCTTCGTCGAGTTTGTACGTGATTTCGTCGCAGTATCCAGTCGCGATCCGTTTTTTGATGCGTTCCGGGTCAACATCAATGCCGATGAAGTTCGCGCCGTTCATGGTTGCCGCCAGCGGTTGCGCGCCTCCCATGCCTCCCATGCCGCCAGAGACGACCAGTTTGCCCGCGAGCGAACCGCCACAGTGTTTGTCGCCGACGGCCGCAAACGTCTCAAACGTGCCCTGGATGATTCCCTGACTGCCGATGTAAATCCACGAACC
>JAEUQO010000086.1 GCA_016789605.1 Acidobacteriota bacterium | reverse complement strand
ACCAGACAAATTTTCGTCGGCAAATCGGATTTTTTCATGACATCGTTTTGGCGGTCAGCCAGAGCAGCAAACCACCGCGCAAACTCCAGGCCACGGTGCGCACCCAGTTCGAAACAACCAGAAAGCGATGGGCGTCGGCGTCAAAGCCTGTCGCCAGACGGCTGTGTTGCGGCACTTGCAAAAACATCGTCGAAAGCCAAATCAGCACCAGCAAAAACGCGCCAAATAATGCCGCCGCAAGTGAAACGCTCGCCGGACGGTGCAACAACAAGAGCGCCGTGGTTGCGGCTTCGAGCAGCATCGGCGGGCCGACAATCAGCGTGATCAGATTTGCATGCGCCATTTCATACGCGGCAAATCCGGCTTGTCCGACCTGGGAAAACAACGGGTAATGCACAACCTGAATGCACCAGATCAGGCCGACCAGATACAGGGTCGCCGCCAGGTTGGCGAGCAGAATGAGTTTGTGCCAGGAAGTCGTCATACGTTTGGGTCAATCATATGTTGGCGTAAGCGAGCAATGCCTCAGCGGCGGCCAAACCAGACAACGCCGCGCCTTCGACACGCGCCGCGCCAAATCCATCGCCTGCCAACGCGACGGGAAGCGGCGCTGTCATCAACAAACAAGGTTCCGGATACAATCGTTGCGGCTGACTGTATCGCCAGCGATGAACTTGCCAGCTTTGCACAGGAGCGGGCGTCCACTCACGCGCAGCATCAAGTAACAACTGCGCCACTTCGTCATACGGCGTTTCCCAATGCGTACGTGTAAATTCAGGTCCGGCGTGAATTGTCAGCGTGTGAACATCCGGCGAAATGCCTTTGCGGTGATTGTCGGCGATCCAGGCGATAGGTTCTCGCTGCAGTTGCAACGCGCCGGGCGCGGGCAATCCGCTTGGCCCTGCCAGCGTAGCCAAAACAGCGAAGCAAGGGTCATAGGCGATTTCGGCCAGCGCCTCGCGTGTCGCTGCGGGCCATTGCGCCAGCACGTCATCCAACAACGTCAGGCTTTGCGGCACTGGCGGCGTCAAAATCAGCGCGTTCGCCGCAACCTTTTCGCCGGTCGTGAGTTCCGCTTGCCAGAGTGCGTCATCGTGGCTGAGGCGCTTCACTTGCGCGCTCAGTCGCACGTCAAGGCCTTGCGCCAGATGACGCGCAATCGCATTCATGCCCGCCACGCCACAATAACGCGGATGCCCATCGTCGTTCGCCGAATGCAGCGCAGCGGGAAAACCGCGCGACCATTCGCGCACCAACCCGCCGTTGCGCCATTCGTTGACAAAACGCTGAAAGCGGGCGTCGCGCACGGTGAAAAACTGCGCGCCGTGATCGAAGTAGGCTTTAGCGCCGGTTTCGCTGTCAGCCCAACGCGTCGCCAGTCGTCCGCCGACGCCGCGCCCTTTGTCGAGCAAGGTCACCTTGACGCCTTCGGCTTGCAGCCGATGCGCTGCCATCAACCCCGCCATTCCCGCGCCAACGATCAAACAATTGTCGAGTGATTTCATACTTGCGCCAATGCCAGATAATCAGGCCGCTCAGCAGCCGTCTGATGGCGAAATTCACGCACGATCACGCCGCGCTGTAATAAAAAGACGCCCGGCATCTGAAATCCATCCCCTGCCAGCATCCCTACGCTGTGGCCATTGGCAAACGCTTCCCATCCGCGTTGCCAAACCTGCCAGCCAAAAACCTGTGACAACGTCGCGCGCTTCAAATCGAACGCCGCGTAAAGTTCTTGTTTCGGATCGTGAAAGCGTGCCACGTCTGACAATCCATATTTGGCAAAACGCTCTGCGCCTTGCTCAGCCGTTCCCATATACACGAACGCCAACTGCGTTCCGGTGGCGACCAACTGTTCGCGTGCTGCGGCGATATCAGCCAGCGCCTCGCGGCAAAACGTTCAGCCAAAATGCCGCAGAAAAATCACCAGCGTCGGCGCAATGTCAGACAGTTCTGCCAGACTGCGTCCGTCTTGATCTCGCGCCGCAGCCAGCGCCGCAGAAACGTTTGTGTTCTTCGTCATATGCCTCTTTCGCTCACTTCAAACCGTTACGGTACGCCAGCCGCAAAATCAGCGCGAACGGAACCCACCAAATCACGTCGTTCGTGAGGTTGTTCAATCCGAACCGCCACGGTAGCGTTCCCATCAATGCCGCCTGTAAAAATCCAAGCGGGCCGAAAACCTTGCCCAAAAAGCCGACCAGCACAATCGGCCAATGCCGCAACGGATCACGCGCCGCCAATCCGTAACCGACGCCGTAAACACCAACGATCATGCCCACGCATTGCCAGATTTCGACGTAATTGGGCGCGGGCATTTCCAGCCAGCGAAACATCGTCAACGGAAACAACACGACCAATCCGCCCCAGACAAGGTTGTATACAGCGGCAGCATAGAGCGTGTTGCGCATCCAGGCAGGAGCAAGCGCCCCGTCCGTTCCGTGCGCAACCTCATCACCGCGCCCTGACATTTGCCAATCCTCCATCCACGCCGATCACCTGCCCCGTCACCCAACTGTTGGCGGGATCAAGCAACCAGGCAATTGCGCTGGCGACTTCTTCCGGCGCGCCGATGCGGCCCAGCGCGTGCATCGCCGTCGAAGCCTTCACCGCTGTTTCATTGCCAGTAATGCGCGCCGTCAACGGCGTCGCCACCAACCCCGGCGCAACGCAATTCACGCGAATGCCGCGCGCCGCATACGAAGCCGCCGCTGAAAGCGTCAATCCGATAACGCCCGCTTTGGCAGCCGCAATCGCTTCGTGGTTGGCCAGTCCCGTACGCGCCGCCGCCGAAGAAAGCAGCACAATCGAACCACCGTTCGCTTGCATGGCTTTGGCCGCCGCTCGCAACAGGTAAAACGCCGAATGCAAATTCTGGCGAACGGTGAAATCCCAATCGTCATTCGTCGTCAAATGCGCCGGTTTCAGCAACAGCGACCCCACGCAATTCACAACGCCGTCAAGCCGACCATACGTTTTCAGCGTCGCGGCTATCAAAGCATCAATTTGTTCGGATTGTGTGGCGTCAACCACCTGGTAAGCGGCTTTCGTTTCGTCGGCCAAACTCTGCAATCTGGCTTCATCGCGTGCGCCGAGTAATAACGTTGCGCCACTTGTCGCCAGTCGCCGGGCCAAGGCACTGCCGATTCCACCGGTCGCGCCTACAATTGCATAGACGGGATGATTGTTGATTGCTGTCTCTGACATGATATTGACCAAAGCTGTGGATCAGTGACAGCAAACTGATCTGCGGTTAACTGCTTCTTGGTTGGGGATTTGTGCAACTGACTGAGGATCACCTTAAGCGCTCACACCGATTCCGTCAAGGACTTTTTCTGGACACTTTTACCATTAGAGCTTGGCCTAGGGGTCACACGGGAACTCTACTATTCCTTGCTAACAAAGAAGGTCTGGCTACAGTTCACAAGCAAATCCATGCCTGCCGACCATCTCGTCTCAGAGTTTTAACAGGTGTTCGCGCAAGACACGGCCTTGCAGTCGGCTGATGTTGAGCTGCTGACCGTTGCTTAAGGTGGCGACATACGTTCCGCCGGGCATCGGGCTGACGCGACGCAGCATTTCCAGATTTGCCAGCGCGCCGCGCCCCAAACGTACGAATTGCGTGGCATCCAGCCGTAACTCTAAATCCTTCAGCCGGTAAGCAATGGTATAGGTTTCGTTGTTGGTGGTTGTTAGTCGCAGGATTTCGCCTTCGGCGACGATGGAAGCAATCTCTTTGACCGGGACAATCAGTATCTCGTCTTTCACACGCACGGGAATGCGTTCGAGCAAGGCCGGGCGAGTAGCTTCTTCATAAGAGGCGGCGGCGGCATCCACCCGCGCCACAGCTTCCAGGCGCAAATCGGCTCGTTCCAATCGCTCTTGCGCGCGGTTGAGGGCGTCGCGCAAACGCACTCTGTCTACCGGTTTGAGCAAATAATCAACGGCGTTCAGTTCAAAAGCCCGCAAAGCATATTCGTCGTACGCAGTAACAAACGCCACCAGCGGCATACGACCTTTTTTCAGCAACCTGACCACGCTTAATCCGTCAATTTCCGGCATTTGCAAATCCAACAAGGCCAGATCAGGTTTTTCCTGTTCGATGATCTCAATCGCATCCGCGCCATTGTCGGCTTCGCCAACCAGTTTGACGTCTTCAAAGCTGCGCAACATCGCGGCAAGAAACGACCGCGCGGGTCGTTCATCGTCGGCGATCACGACGCGCAACAAATTGCTGTTCATGCTTTTGCTCCTCTTGATTCATCACAACGATCAGATTTGGGCATCGCGCCTAGGCTAAGGAGCAAACTTTAGTTGCGTGCTGGATACTTTGCGACTGATATTGAATGAATGGTTTTTCGCTGGCGGTGGGTAGCTGTTTCTTCGCCACGAACGGCAAGCGCCCGGCCTTATCAAAACTTGATCTGAAGGCGATTTCGGTTTGCGTTCGTGATCGCCAGCTCTGCTTACAGCATTAGATGCAGGCGAAAAGGGTGTTTAGCGGTGACGTAGTAGCGCAACCTTGGCAAGGTTGCGTGGCTTCTCAATCAGCATTCTTGCTAGTCAGCACAGCCTTGGCAGGATTGCGCTACGGTTTCCGCATGCAGCATCTGCACCGTGGAGAAAAAGTGGACTCGATAGCAGCGAAGTTGTTGATTCTAGTGGGTGGGTCAATGCTGAGGGCGGGACTCGAACCCGCACGGCCTTTAGGGCCAGAGGATTTTAAGTCCTCTGTGTCTACCTATTCCACCACCCCAGCATGTTCGGATTGATAAGGTGCGCGGAGTTTACGAGTTCGCGCCCAAAGTTTCAAGCAGCGGTTTTCAATCAAGCGCGATCAGGCAACTGTGGTCAACAGTGCCGCAACGATTCGTTGGCTGGCCTGCCCATCGCCATACGGATTCACGGCGTGCGCCATCCGTTCATACTCGGCGCGATCTTCCAACAAGCGAACCGTCTCTTGCACGATCTTCGCTTTGTCGGTGCCGACCAGTTTGACCGTGCCAGCAACGACGCCTTCGGGCCGTTCCGTGACGTCTCGCAAAACCAAAACGGGTTTGCCCAAACCGGGCGCTTCTTCCTGTAATCCGCCCGAATCAGTCAGCACCAGCGAAGACGCCTTCAACAATTGCACCAGCGGCAAATATTCGAGCGGCGGCAACAAACTCAAATTCGGCAATCCTTGCAACGTTTCGCCCACGACCTGTTGCACATTCGGGTTGAGATGCACGGGATACACCAGATGCACATCGGCATAGCGCAAAGCAATGTCACGCAGCGCCGCGCAGATTTCAGCCAAGGGTGCGCCGAAGTTTTCGCGCCGATGCGCCGTCACCAGAATCAACCGTTTGTCACGCGGCACCGTCGCCAGTTCACTGGCCGCCCAGTCAAAATCGCGCGCAGCCACATCCAGCAACGCATCAATCACGGTGTTGCCGGTGATCAAAATGCTCTGTTCGCTGACGCTTTCGCGCAACAAATTTTCCCTGGCGGTTTCGGTCGGCGCAAAATGCAAATCACACACGACGTCGGCAATCTTGCGGTTGACCTCTTCCGGAAAGGGCTGAAATCTGTCCCAGGTGCGCAATCCCGCTTCGACGTGACCGACTTTCACGCGGCGGTAAAATCCGGCCAACGCGCCAACCATCGCAGTCGTTGTGTCGCCTTGCGTTAACACCCAGTCGGGCTGTTCGCGCTGCAAAACGGCGTCAAGTTCGGTCAATGCCTTGGCGGTCAATTGCGCCAGACTCTGGTTCGGCTGCATCAGGTTCAGGTCGTAATCCGGCGTAATCGCAAATAACGACAACACCTGATCCAGCATCTGGCGATGCTGTGCCGTGACACAAACCACGCTGGTAATCCGATCCGGATGCTGGCTAAGCGCCTTGATAACGGGCGCCATTTTGATGGCTTCGGGTCGCGTGCCGAAGATGGATAAGACTTTCACAACTCGTTCTCGCTCGTACAAAATCAATTCCGCGCCGGGGGACGATTACGGCAACAAGCGCCGCCGCAATTTCCACAACACTTGCAACAGTTTCCAACCGGCGCTTTGCGTGATGTCTTGCAACTGTCCGTGCAATTGCGCAATCACGCGGTCTTTTTCCGCCAGCAATTCGGCGACGCGCTGCGGGTTTGCGATCTGCTCTTGCAAGTCGGCAATCTGTTTCGCCTGGTCAGCCAGTTGTTGTTGTTGCGCCAAACACGCCTGGTGTTGTCCCTGATTGTCTTTCTCTAAATGCCACAGCCGACGTTCATAAGCGGCAACGATGCGCGCGGCAGGTTCACTGTTGCGCCGGTATCTGACTGCCCAAGGCGACAAAAACGAGGCATCAAAATCCACGTCGCGGAAAAACCCCTGATACGCAAACAGCTCTGCCCAATAATCCGGCGGACGCACGTTCAGATGTGTCGCATCGTCATAATGGTAGGGCGTCGAAGAAAAGATGATGTCGTCTGTATGCGCGCACAAATTTGCCACGGCGCGTTCGACGTCGAGCACGGGCAAATGTTCCAGCACTTCGATACAGGTGATCAGATCATAGCGTTGCGGAAACGGCTCTGTGATCGAACCGACGGCGCAATACGGCTGAATGTCTGAACGCACCTGGCCAATGGCATAAGC
>JAEUQO010000066.1 GCA_016789605.1 Acidobacteriota bacterium | reverse complement strand
TCCTGCCAATACATTTCGGGCGCCCACAACTTCGTGTCGGATTCGAGCGTTTCGCCAAACGGCAACGGCTTCAGTTGTCCGTCGCGCACGGCCAGCACGCTGACGTTATCCACCACGCCCAAGACCGAAGCCAGCGTACGGTTCCAGGTCTGGACGTCGGCAGCCGGAATGCAATTGCGCGTCACGGTCGCGGTGCAGGTCGGCGGACGCACGGTGTTTGGCATCGAGAACGGTCCCAAATCGGAATCAATTTGGGCGACCAAGGCTCCTAATGCACCCAACACCTTGTCATCGCGACGATGCAAGGTCGGCAACCAGCGGACGTGCGTGCCAAATTGCCAGGTGTGGCTGCCCCGCACCCAGTTCAAATCGGCGTTCCATTGAATGTTTTTGTTGTCGTTGGATTGTTTACGCGCCAATTGCGTATCAACGTCAATCGGTTCGGACAAAATGCTTTGTGCGCCACCGCGCGCGCCCAAATCGAGCGCGACGTGAGACTGTCCATTGGTGATGCCTGTTTCGGTGCCAGCCAGCGCCAATTCCGCCGCTGATCCGTTCGGGCGTAACCGATCCAGCGCCGTGCGCGTGCGCACCCAACCAAAGCGAAATTCGCCGGACAGGTTTTGCGTAATCAAACCGCTGACGCCTGCGCTGATCATGTTTTGCCGCGTCGGCAAACTTTCACGGCTTTTCACATTGCCGCCGCGAATGTCCAGCAAGCCTGCGCCCTCGGCGACTTCGCCAAAATAACGAAACGCGAAATCAGCGCGCCATTTGTCGTTGACGTTATAGTCAAACCGCGAATTGTAATAGTTGTTGTTCAGCGGATTGGTCACAATGCCGCGAAAGCCGATGGTATTGAATCCGTCACCGGCGGTCGGGTCATTGCCCGCAGGCAGATTGCGGAACAGATTGGTGACCACCGGGCTGATGCCGAGTCCGCGCGGGTCACATGCCAAATCTCCGTTTGGACCGCACGCCTTAGAGGTTTTCAGATCATAGGAATTAACCGTGCCGGAAGCATCACGAAAGCGCAAAATCCCCTGCCGCAAACTATCGGTCGGCACCACGCGCAAGATTTGCGTCGTCCGCGGAAAGCGGCGGCCTTCATAATTCACAAAGAAGAAAAGCTTTTTGCTCCACGAATCGCTCCAGGGCAGCACTGGCCCGCCCAAACGGAACCCGAAGCGATTGTCTTTCAATTCTGGCTCTTGTTGTTTGGCGCGCACTTTCGGGTCAGTAACGGTTTGTGCAATGGTGCGTTTGGCCGTCCAGGTCGCAGCATTCAAGTTGTCGTTTTGGTGATACCAGAACAGCAAGCCGTGGTAATCATTGGTGCCACGACGGCTGATCACGGAAGCCTGTCCGCCCGCGCCACGTCCGAACGAAGCATTCGGATTGGCCACGCCGACGCGAAATTCTTCGATACTGTCAATCGGGATCGGAATGACGGTTCCCAAACCACCCGTAGATTGATTGGTGATATCAATGCCATCGAGCGTGATGGTCGTCTGATCATTGCGAGAGCCGGCGACTTCGCCGCCCGGCGTTGAAAGCGGTTGAATGCGCAGCAAATCGTTGGCCTGGCGGGTCAATGCAGGCAACAACGGCATTTCCTTGCCTGCGATCACATTGCCAACGGTCGAATCGGTGGTTTGCAGCTCAATGCCTGCCGTCGCGGTGACTTCAACGGTCTGCTGCACTTCACCAATTTCCAAGGCGACAGGTAAGGTATACGACTTCGAAACGTCAATTTTCAGTTGGTTGATGGTCGCCTTACGAAATCCGGCTTTGACCACAGAAAGGGTGTAACCACCGGGCAAGACCGAGGGAAATGTGTATTGCCCATCGTCATTGCTCTTGGTCTTTACCACTTGATTGGTCGCCGTACTCACCAATTCCAACTCAGCCCCGCTCACGACGGCGCCATTTTTGTCGGTCACGGTTCCGACAATTGCCCCGGTCGTAGCCGTCTGCGCTTGTGCCTCATAAACTGCCATCAGCACTGCTACAGCGACCAGAACAAGCAGGGAAAAGAATTTGCGATAACCCATAGGGTAATCCTCCTTTGCGTGTTTAGAGAGCTTGCCGCTAGGTATTTCGGGCAGACTTCACCCGGTGTTCGATTCAGTGTGGATAGTGCGGTTCGTACAGATGATGGCAGCCCTCTTGCGAGGGCAGAGAGTATCGGCAAAGCCAGTTCGCGCTTTATCAATAGCTGATGCTGCTACGTCTAATGAGAGCGCTTGTACGTCTTTGAATGAAATTATGAACTACTGTGAAATGCGGGTGGATGGTATACCGGACACTAAGAGCTTACAAGTTTTTTGATCTAGAGAAATCGTGAAAGCACGATTTTCAGACACAAAAGCAACAACACTGGGGATTGAAGTGTCTTGTGACTTCAATCCCCCTCTTCAAATCAATGAGGTGACAAGGTGACATTGGCTAACGGCGGTCGTTGCTGATGAATTTGCGGCTTGGGTTTGGCTGCGTGTTTGCATTTGGCGCGCGATAGCCTGGACGCGATCGCACGACAACTTCACGCCGACTGACTGCGACTTTGATTTTGCGGAATTTGCCATCGCGTGCGGCATTGGATGAGTAATACCCGAGCGAATATTGGTTGCGCAGTTCAGCAGCAATGATGGCAAACACTTCCGGCAGAGATTGCAGCGAATCGGCACGATACACTTCGCCGCCTGACCTGCCCGCCATTTCGCGCAAATACTCGGTAGCAGTGCTATACAGTCCATCAAGCATCACGCTGATATTGTCGCTGCGCCGCCCCGGAGAACGCGAATCTCGCGAATCTGGGTACCGACCACCGCTGGGATAGCGATCATCTGGATAGCGATTTCCGCCCGGAGAACGATCATCTGGATAGCGACCGCCGCTGGGATAACGGTCATCGGGATAGCGGCCACCACTGGGATAGCGATCATCCGGGTAACGATTTCCGCCCGGATAGCGATCGTCAGGATACCGGTTGCCACCAGGATTCCGATTGTCTGGGTAACGATTCCCGCCGGGGTAACGTGGCCCGATCACAACTGGCGGAATCGGAATTCCGTAGGGATCGTTTTGCCCACCGCGTCCGCTGGGAATGGGAGAGCCGCCGCCAGGAATTGTCGGCGGAGTATTTCCGCCCGGACTGCGTCGGCCAGACCCGCCCAAAACCGATCCCAAATCCACCTGATTCCCTGCTTCCTGTTGCTGGCGCAATTTCTCTTCCAAATCGGCGCGCGTGTTGTATTGGATCGGATAGACAATCACGCCCGCTTCTTCGATCATCGCGAGATTGTCTTCGTAACGGGTCGAATCACTGGTCCAGTCTACGCCGTCGGTGAAAAGCACGATGGCTTTGCGGCCTTTGACGCGCGACAGACTGTTCAACGCGAATTTCACCGCGTCATACAACTTGGTACCTTGCCCGGCGCGCGTGGCATTGATCGCTTCCTGCAACTCCCCCCGGTGGCTGGTAAAACCGCACAAGTCATACACCTGATCGTCAAACGCAATCACTTTGATGCGGTCGCCCGGTTGCAAAAGCTCAATGAATTTGCGTGCAGCCCGTTGAATCTGGCCCAGTTTTTCCTGGGTGCTGCCGCTGGTATCGAGCATCAGCACGACCTGAAACGGCTCCTTGATGGGCGCAAAAAAGACCAGTTCCTGTTTTACGCCATCTTCGAAAACCGTGAACTCTTCCTTCTTCAGATCAGAAACGTAAACGTCGCTGCGGTCGCTGGCGATGACCGGCACAGTAACCAGATCGGTATCAATGGTCAGTGTGTCGCCTGCCTGTTCCGCAGGCGGCGCATTCGGCGTTTTGCCCGCAGGTTTCTGCTTTTGTTCCGCGGCTTCCGCGTCTTTTTCTTTTTTGCGCTGCGCGTCGGTCGGCTGACGGCGCTCAAAGGTAGGCCGTTGGGCTTGCGCCTGGTGCAATTGGCCCGGCACAACGCCAAGCGCGAGACAGAAAACCAGCATCACCATCACAAAACGGAAGAGGTTGGATCGCATATACGCGGCTCCTTTCAGACTGCGGGAAACTACGTTGACGGATTCTGACGTTTGGGAACTTGCGGGACGCGCTGTGTTGTGGCGCGTTTCTGGACGTATGTGGAACGCGGATAGTACAACCGGCTTGCACCCGCTTCAATGAAAGGCTGTCCGTCACGCAGATTTTTCGGCTGGACTTGTGCGAACTGAGCCAGTAGATTGACCGGTCTTCTGACACAATCTTGAATCCATAGCTCTCAACTTTGCCACTATGAATTACTCTGAAATCGTCCAGGCCGAAGGCCACCTTGTAGATTCGCAAATCTTGTCAAAAGTCATGGACCGCGTCATCGAATGCGGCGCGGTTTATGAAATCATCGAGTTTCGCCTGGGTCGCACCAACGAACAATACTCCTACTTGCAAATGCGCGTGACTGCGCCAAATCAGGAAGTGTTGGACCGCGCCTTGGCAGAACTGTTGGAGCTGGGCTGCTATCAAGCGGAATTGCTCGAAGCGTCGCGGAAACCAGCGCCACTGAATAAAGTCGTGCCGGATGATTTTTATTCCACCACCAACCACCGCACGCAAGTTCGTCTGAGCGGCACTTGGTTGGAAGTCGCCAAACAACGAATGGACGGTGTCATCGTCGTTAGCGAAGGGCCGGACGGCACGCAGGCGGAATGCCGCAAACTACGCGATGTCAAAGCGGGCGATATGATCGTTTGCGGTTCGCACGGCATCCGCATCCAGCCGGAATTCAAGGAACGCGACCGGTTGGGTTTTGCCTTTATGGCCAACGAAATTTCGTCTGAACGCCGCGCCGAAACCGCCGTGCGCAAAATCGCCGAAATGATGCGACAGATCAAAGCCGAAGGCGGGCGCATCATTTTTGTCGCAGGCCCGGTGGTGGTGCATACGGGGGGCACCGAAGCGTTTTGCGAAATCATCCGCCACGGATACGTTGACGCGCTGCTGGCGGGCAATGCCATCGCCGTGCACGACATCGAGCACACATTGTTTGGCACTTCGCTTGGCGTTGATCTGGAACACGGCAACCCCATCGAAGAAGGTCACAAAAACCACATGCGCGCCATCAACACGATCAACCGTCACGGCTCCATTCGTGGCGCGGTCGAAGCAGACGTACTGAAATCCGGCGTCATGTATGAATTGGTCAAGAACAATGTCCCGTTCGTGCTGGCCGGTTCAATTCGCGACGATGGGCCGTTGCCTGACACCGAAATGGATTTGCTCAAAGCGCAAGAGCTTTACGCGCAACAACTGGTCGGCGCCAAGATGGTCGTTTGTCTCTCAACGATGCTGCATTCGATTGGTGTGGGAAATATGACGCCGTCGTGGGTGCGCATGGTTTGCGTAGACATCAATCCGGCAGTCGTGACCAAACTCTCTGATCGCGGTTCGGCGCAAACCGTAGGCGTGGTAACGGACGTAGGAACATTCCTGAATCTGCTGGCGCAGCAATTGGAATAGCCAGAGAAAAAGCCCGCGAGAAAAGAAGAAGGCGAAGAAACTGAACGGCCCGCGCTCACAGCGTCGGGCCGTCGGCGTGTTTGCGATAACGAACAAAGACAATCCAGGCGCAAAGCACCAGTCCACCGACCAAGGCGGTGAAATAGGCCGTACGATGCACATAGGCCACGGCATAACAACTGGCGCGGCGCGGCGCGGGAATCAATGACGCGTACGGTTCGGCAACCGTGACCGTTTGTGAAGCTTCCGTGGCGGAAATGTATTCAACGACGCCCGTCGCCAGAGTGGATAGCCCGGTCGCCACACAAAGCAAAATCAACAGGATCAGCACATCGCCCGCCCCCAAGCGGGGCCATTTTCCCAGCGTGGCGGCAGCAGCAGCCAACAACCCCAGCAACAAACCACCCCACCAGGCTCCCAGAAAACCCCACGTGATGCCCAACCACGTCGGATCGCTAAGCCCCGTAATCGGACGATGGAGAACGGTGAAATATTCCGGGCACAAGCGCGCCGTGAATTGATCGTGGATCATTCCGTAAGCGCTCATTGCCAAAATGCAAAGTACGACGATGCGTAACAATCGCACCGGTCGCATCAGCGCAACCAAACTGGCGAGAAAGACAATCGCCACCGGCAGCACAACCCGCCAAATCGGTAAGGGGTCCATAGTTTGGGCACCAGGGTCGAAAACAAGTAATGGTTAACAGCTAACCGGGATACGCGATTTTTGCGCCGCATTCCTTGCAGAATTTCGGCTGGCCTTCGAGTTCCGTGTGGCAAGCTTTGCAACGGAGTTTGGCATTCATCGGCTGGCCGCATTCCGGGCAGAATTTGCTGTTGGAAACCGTGCCGCAATGCGCACAGGAAGCCCCGACGATTGAAGGCGCGTTATTGGCTTCTGTCACAGGATTCACAGCCACCCGGCTGGGCGCAGCCTGCACGACGTCTGCGCTCATATCCACGTGCGATGCATAATCAGTTTGCTGGGCGCGTTCATACAGTTGCTGACGCGCGGCATCGGCTTTGGCCTGGGCGTGATGCGCCGAAAACTCTTCCTGATAATTTGGTGCGCAGCCTTCGCACAACCCGGCTTGCGGATTCCAACACACATCAGGGCACACCCATTTGCCGCAACGGGTGCACTGATGAAAGTGACCTTTGGCCTCTTCCACTGCCAGGGCAAACGCATCGTCGTGTGCTTTGCCGCCAATCGCGCGTTGAATGTCATAGGCGCTATTGCCTGCGCTCGACAAAATTCCGCCGAAGATATTCCCCGCAGCGCGCAATAGGTCTCCGGCAACCCCCGTCATTGAAGTCTGAAACCGCGTCATGTATCCATTGCCGCATTTGTCGCAATGAAAGCGGAATTGAAAGCCTCGGTCGGTTGAAAGATCGTCGTAATTGGCCGTAAAACGAATGAGTGCCACGGTGCGAAAAGCTCCTTTTTCCTAGTTCCAAAGTACGGCGGGGGACGGATGGTGTTGCAAAATCAATGGAGTAGCGGCGCGCATCATACTGAAGCCCTCTACCCCCGGCAAGTTTTCTTTTTGCGCCGGAAGCTCTTGGCGAAATTGACCTTCCTCAAACTGCCGGATCACCATGCGAGAATTACATTGACCCGTCTTGAGCGGTTTCTTTATACTTTCGCCGCTTCAACGTTAAATTACAGCCATAAGACTAGCGAGATTCCCGGCCCCAAACGTTCGCGCTGATTTCCGGGAAGTTCGCCAGTCAGGTAGTCGGACAGGTAACAAGGTACAATTTGATTGCACTCAATGGCCCAAACCAATCCGGCGTCAGGTTTTGACGTCGGCGGCTTTGTCGCTTGCACTGTTGGAAGGTGTGCGCCTTCGTGGGAACAGTGGTTGATCCGTACGGCATGGATCAATTACTGGTAAGAGCGTCGCCCTGCTGCTGAGTTTTCGGTCAGTGTCCTTAGCCTGATCCGCTAATGATTTTGTTTGCCCCATATTGTTAGTTCGCCCCGCTCGCCACCTTTATGGAAGTCCCCGTCTCTTCCTGGCAAGAGCGTGTCGCCCCGGAACTGGTGCCGTAGTTATTAACCAGGCCAATTTGCGCACACGATTGGCTCTACAGTGGAGACTACTATGCGACCCTCACACACACACCGTATATTTCTCGTGTTGTCGTCGGTTTTATCTCTGTTGCTGCTGACGGGTTTTGCAGCGGCTGCAGACCCTGGCAACGTCTATCCGGCCAATGCCATCAGCAATGATCAAAAAACCGGCTCACTTTTGGTTTACAACGTCTACACATCCGCCGTCACGAATTTCAACGGACAAAATGCGCGCGTTTCGCTGACCAATACCAGCGAGACAATTCCCGCATTTGTGCATTTGTTTTTCGTGGATGGCGCAAGCTGTACCATCGCGGATGCCTTTCTTTGTCTGACAGCCAATCAGACAACCAGCTTTCTCGTGTCGGATTTCGATCCGGGAATCACAGGTTACATCGTCGCCATCGCCGTCAATGAACAAACCGGCTGTCCGGTACGACACAATTTTTTGATGGGCGATGTGTTCGTCAAATTCCCGACCGGGCACGTCGGCAATTTAGCGGCAGAAGCGTTTTCGGCACAGTTTGAAACCTTCACCGGCTGTACGCCGCTTTCGTCACTCGCCACCTTGTATTTCGATGCGCCGGGCACGCCGGACAGTTACAACCAACTGCCGCGCGTGGTCGCCATTGACAATATTCCCGACCGCGCCAGCGGCAACAACATGATGATGATCCTCAATCGTCTGGGCGGAAACCTGGGCATTGGGGCGGCAACGCTGGGCTCGATTTTCGGCATTCTCTTTGATGATGCGGAAAATTCGTTCAGCTTCACCTTCAACCCGGGCGTGTGTCAGTTTCGCAGCATTCTGTCGAACAACTTTCCGCGCACAGCGCCCCGCTTTGAAGTCATCATTCCTGCCGGTCGCAGCGGCTGGCTGAAGCTCTGGGCCGACAATCCGGTCGTGGGATTGCTGGGTGCAACCATCAACCAGAATCCGAATGCGGATGTCACCAACAATGCGTTCAACGGGGCGCACAACATGCACAAGTTGACGCTGAACGGCACCAACTCCGGCACGTCGGGCGCTCCCAGCATTACGATTCCGATCTTTCCGCCCGCCTGTTAAGGGCGAACATCGGAAAAAAGACAAAGGCGCAAGACGAATGCCAATCCGTCTTGCGCCTTTGTCTTTCCAGTCGCCAAAAACCTTGCGGGCCTTAGCTGGGTCGCTGTCCTTCCACCCATTCCTCTCCGTCTTCAAATATCTCTTTCTTCCAAATCGGCACTGTCTGTTTAAGCCGGTCAATGGCGTAATGACAGGCTTCAAACGCGACGCGCCGGTGGGGCGACGTCACGACAATGACCACAGACGATTCCGAGATTTTCAATTCGCCAAAGCGGTGAATGACGCCAATGCGTTCCACTTCAGGCCAGCGCTGGTGAATCTCTTCGCCGACGCGCCGCATCTCTTTGACCGCCATCGGCGCATACGCTTCGTATTGCAAGGTGACGACGCGACGGCCTTTGGTGTTGTCACGCACAACCCCGTCAAAGGTAACGATGGCCCCTGCCCCGCCCGTCAGCAGACGCTGTTCCAATCCAAGTTTGTTTATCGGTTCGCGCGTAATTTCGTAAATGTCTTCGCTCATGATTTCTTGCACTTGTTATTGCTCTTACCCGCCCGAGACCGGCGGAAAGATCGCTACCGTGTCGCCGTCTTGCACCGGATGCGCCAAGCCCGCGTGTTCTTCGTTCACCGCAACGAGCGCAGTGCGCTCAAACTGCGCCAACGCTGGTATCCGTTGTTTCAGCGCGCTCCACGCATCCGCAGCCGTCGCTGGCGACGACAACGTACAGCGCAATTCGCCAGTGCCAGCGGCTTCGCGACAAGCACCGAATAACAGCACTGTGATGTTCACTGCGTTATCACTCATCGTTTCAAAATCCTGTTGCCGGTGTTCCGGTGGAACCGCTCGCTTTGGCGGTTTGTACTTTTTCCACGGCAATTGGTTTGGCGTCTTTGTCGCTGACCAGTTGCGCACCTTTGCCGCGAAACCGTAATGCTTCCACTAAAAAGTTATCGAACAGCAGACGCCCGTCGCGACTCTCGTTGCGGTGATCCCAATACTTGTCTGTCTGCCAATCCTGAAACGATTTTTCGATGTGGAATTGCACGCCGTAAATCAGTTGCTCGGTCGTGCGGCGTCCGATCATCTGGTATTCGGACAAATATCCGCGCGCCAACTGTGTAAACCCGTCCGGCAAACGATCCAATTGCAGCCCGTGATTTTGCCAGATGCGCAGCAGATGTTTACGTTTGGTGTATTTTTGCCAGCGCGCGTCCGGGCGCTCTTCGATGCCGGCAAAGATCGGGTCAAACGGATCAGTGATTTTGACAAAACGATACTGATACTCGATCAAACGTCCGCTGCGTTTTTCGTACGGCTGTTTGTCATCCAGGGTGACGATCTGTGCGCCGAACGCTTGCCCGACCAACTGATGTCCGCCGCAAATCGCCAGCACCGGCACATTGGTCGTCTTGATGAAGCGGTTGAACTCGTCAATTAGTTCCGGCGCATACAAATCGAAATCGCGCAACGTACCACTGAGCACAATCGCATCAGGATCGAATTCGCGCACCAGTTCATGGTTGAGCTGGGACAAATGCACGACACGCACATCCGGCTGGCGAATCAACTTGCGTACGTTGCTTTCGATGTTGCCCATCGCCATTCCCGCGATCATCCGTTCCAACCGCACCCATTTGCCGGCGTGAAAATCCGGTTCGCGGCGCGCGACGTCGGAATACTGCGTTTCGTCAGCGACCAGGTTGTCCACCAAAATCACGCGCATCGTTTGGATGCGCGGCAGGATCAATTCAAAAGCACAATATAAATTGCTGTAACGAACAGGTGATGATTCCATAACTTCCCACTTTGTTAGCAGCGTCAGGGCAAGCTCAGTGTACTACAGCGGCAGGAACGATGTGGAGCCAGACATTGGTCGCGAGACAAATCTCAAACGCTCCCGGGTTGCCACAAAACACCACTGGCCTAAGCCTCGTGCGGAGACTTAGGCCAGTCAGGTTTCAGATTGCCGCGCGCCTTAGCTTTGATGCTCAGGATGCGTGCAGCCTTTGAATTCTTTCAAATAGGTATTGCCCTTGTATTGCAATTCCTGCTTGATGCCGATTTCTGACGTGTAATAGCCATCAATCGTCATATTCTTGATTGCTTTGAAAAACTTCTCTTCCAGCGTGGCGGGCTTCGCTTCGTTTTTGCTGATCGCAGTCAACAAAGCGATTTGCTGGTCTTTGCTGGCTTTTTCAAATGCCGCGCCGTTTTTCGATTGGCTCATCGCATCCACCGCAGCCAAACCATCCGTCCAGAGTTTTTTGGTCTCGGCAGGCGATTCGCTGATCATCAGATCAATGAATTGCGGAACTTCCGCCGCCAGTGCGCCCGGCGAATGATCATCCGTTGGAATGATCAACTCAGAAATGGTGCCAATCAGCGACAGTTGTGCCGCGCTGAAGAATTTAGGCGCTGACGCAGCTTTTTTGGCCGGCGTGGTTGATTTGTGTCCTTGATGCTGGTGATCGTGATCACGCGCCAGGACATTGGTGTTCAACACCGGCAGGCTGGTACCCAAACCAACGGCAAGCCCTTTCAACGCGGCGCGGCGTGAGACATTGTTCTCTTCTGACATGGTCTGTGCCTTTCTGGTGAATGTTAGGAGGACTGAACGGGAGCGCCGAGTGCGCGATTTCGCTGCGCACGTCCCGGCGCTCGCCCTTCATATACTGATCACGGCGAAACTAGGGTTTTTCTTTCTTTTCGCCGTCTTTCTTTTCGGGTTCTTTGTAATCGGCCAGCCATTCGACATCAATGGCATCTGCTTTGCGTTTTTCTTTTTCCGCAATCAACCAGTTACCACGATCATTCCAGCCTTCTCCGCCTTCGGCTTCCTTATGGCAGAACAGGCAGTCTTTCGCGCCGAACTTCTGTGCTTTGCGCACAAACGGCGGATAGGCATTGGTGGTCAGCGCAGAGCTGAGCACGGCGGCAGTGATAAGGAGAGCGATAGAAATTTTGATCAACTTCTTGGTCATTGTCTGTGTTACACCTCTGAAAAAATCTGTGCCCGAATGGCGACGTTTTCGATGGCGTCACGTTTCATGCACAGTTGGTCGTACTTGCAATCCGTCAATCGGTCGGCGCAAACAAACGGCGAAACAATTGGCGACGGCCTGTGTCTTCCGGCGCGATCAACACACGAGAGAAACACTGCCCGGCCACGCGCTGCAAATCTGCCAGCCAATCTTCTTCGATGAGATAAGTTCCCGCAGGCCCCGGCGTCAGGCGGCGGTCAGGAAACTGATGTTCCCATTCGACCTGTACCGCATTCAGCCAGAAGCTGTTGCGACCTTTGATCTCGACAGTCAGTTGACGACGACCACGTTGCATTGACCACTATTCGTTTGAAACGATGACGAGCGATGACGTCGGCACGCTTGCAGCCACAAAGAGGTAGAGGCTTTGACCGACGCGAGCGGCATCTTAATCGCGCCGTGCGTGAGATGCAAGCAGGCCTCCCGCAACTTCTCCGCACGCAAACCGCACGACAGACAGCGAAGCAAACCCCAGTAAACATTGAACTTTTTGTTGACCGCTCAAAGGGCCATTTGCTACTATCCGTGCGATTCAAGAGAAATAACGTCAATCCCCGCAAGCACGTACAGCGCAAACTTCAATTGAAGCTTGAGCTGCACGAATAATCGTCTGGCCTCATTCACATGATGAATTGCGAGAACTGTGGCAATGAATTGGTAAAGGGCGCGATCATTTGCCGCGCGTGCAAACACAACAATGCACTGCGGCGGGTCGGAGAATGGCGTGCGCGCCGCACTGGCGACCTGGCAGAGCCTACTGCCGTGCGGGCTGCGTCAGAATCGCCCACGACAACCAGCCCCACGCCAGAACGCCGTGTATCAACGCTTTCGGCAGTTTCCAGACCGCAAGCCAAAACGGCTGATTCCAAACCGCTCTTGCCCAGACAAGCCACTCCACAACCTGCGCTGGCTCGTGTAGAAGATGCCACGCCTATTCGTACCACAATGCCCAGTGCCGCTCCGCTTGCGGCTGTCGTGGAAGAAATTGACGATGAAAGTGTGGCGCAATATCCGCCGTGGCGCGCACAGTTGAAAGAAAAAGTTCGTCAGGCCCGGGAAAAACGCCAACCCGAAACTGGCTTGAAAAAGTCAGACCCGGATGAAGCGCAACTCGATCCCAATCCGCTGGTAGAAGCAGCGCTCAAACGCATTCGGCACACTGCCCCCACGTCGAAATCCAGCACGCAGCCGCGCATTGTCCGTCACGGCGCGCAAGCGGCTGCGCTCGCCACAGAATTCGACGCAGAGCCAGAAACCGAACCAACGCCGCGCATCACGCGCACTGAATCCAAACCTGCGCCGCCAACCGAAACCAGAATCACACCGCGCATTCCGCCTATCACTGGCAATCCGTTGATGGCGCGCCGCGAACCTGTGGCACAACCGGGCTCTGCGCCGGCGGAACCACCCAAAGCGGCGACGACACGCGCAGAAACCAAAACGCTGACGCCGCGTGCGACCAATCCGGTTCCACCTAGCCAAACGGTTCAGCAAGCGGCAACCGAACCTGCGCCCAAAGCTGAAATACCAACCGCTCGGCCAGCGACGATTCCGCCGATGAAAATGAGCGAGCGTCCGGCAACGACAACATCTCGCCCTGCGCCGCAAACGCGCCCGCAACCGAAAGCGCAGACCAAGCCTGTGTTGCCGTCGTATGCCGATGCCGATCAGTTTCCGATTACGGATCCGGCGAGCACGCCCATTGCCTTGCCCATTGGCGAAAATCGCAAAAACATCGAAACGCAAATCATTGACTTGACCGGTACGGGCAAAGCGCCAGCGGCCCCAACAGAAACCGACGCGCAGTCGCCCAATGCCAGCGCCGTGCGACAAGCCCAGGCGGCAACGTTGTGGGTGCGCACGCTGGCCGGCGCCTGTGATTTTGAAATCATTGCCACAGCCTATTTGCCGATGTTTGCGTCATACGCCACCCTGGATACTTCGTTGGGCCGCGAATCGCTGGCAATCATGTTGCTGCTGCTGACCACGATTGTTTTCTGCTACCAACTGCTGACGCTGACGCTCGCGGATCGCACCTTTGGAATGGCTCTGCTCAATTTGCAATTGGTCAATACCAATGCCGAAGATCAGCCGCTCACGCTCAACCAGAAACTATTGCGGGCTTTGGGTGCAACCATTGCGTTCATGTGTCCGCCGCTCAATCTGGCGTTGAGCCTGTTGCATAAAGAACAGCGCAGCCTGCCTGACCGTCTCTCTGGCACCGTCGCCGTCGAGCTGTAATCCTGCATTTCGCGCTGCCTGCCGTATGGACAATTTTCTGTTGCAATCCATCACCACGGAGCTGACGTCACTGCTCGTGGGACAACGGCTTGGCAAAGTTTACCAATTGGGCGCAACCGATCTGGCGCTCGACCTGCGGTTGCGTGACGGACGCACGCTCGTCATTTCCACCGATCCACAACGCCTGGCGTTGTACCTGACCAAACGAAATCCCAAACAACTCGGCGACGAAGCGCGCACCGACACCGCGTTTGTCGCGCTCGTCAAAAAATACCTCGGCAGCGCACGACTTCTCGAAGTGGAAAAGCTCGGCTATGACCGCGTGGTGTATTTCACCTTCAGCGCGGAAGACGACGACGGCAGTTTGCACACGCGGCAACTGGCGGTTTGGTTAACAGGGCGCGCCGCCAATGTTTTGCTGCTCGAAGCCGGTCACATACTGGCCAGCTTGCGCGACCGCGAAGACCCCGTGACTGCGTACCAGGAACCGCCGCCGCCCACTGAAAAACTCGATCCCTTTCAATGCAATGCTGCGAAACTGAAAGAACTAAGCGACAAACACGAAGGAGATTTGGTCAGCGCCGCGCAGAAACATTTGCTTGGCTTTACGCCGGTGTATGCACATGAGCTGGCGTTTCGCGCCGCGCGCCGCGCGCCAGAAACCGCCTTGCACGAATTGCTGGCAGAGTTGTTTGAACAGGCTTTGCAACCCACGCTCTACGCGCAGCCATCGCTGGAAGAA
>JAEUQO010000050.1 GCA_016789605.1 Acidobacteriota bacterium | reverse complement strand
CTGCTCGCCAGCAACAAAATCATCAGCAGTGCAATTCGTTGCATGGACATGGTGTTTGCTCCCGCGCCAATCGCCCGGGAACGCTCTGGCAATCGCGCGTTTCATTGTTTGTCGTTGTCATTGAGCGTGGAGTTTGTTTGGTGTTGAGGCTGGTTCTTTTCCAGCCAATCCAGGCAAAACGCTCCCAGGATGATGAGCGGGATGGTCAACAACAGCAGTGTTGAACCAGCACCGGAAAGCCAATGCCGCGCGGCGGCGTTGGCGGACAGCCAACTGGCCGCAATCAACGCTCCGCCCGAAATTCCTGACAGCACGCCGCCAATCAACCCGGCGGCAACCCCAGCCACTTGCAGTTTGGTTTTGAGTGTCTGGCGGGAGGCGTCCGATTTGCCGCCGACGGAATCGTTCGTATGCACCAAAGCCATTGTGTTCATACCATCCTCTTTCATGAACCACGTTTCAGCCTGAGCGTCGCGCGCAGAAATGTGTGCGCCCGACTGCCCTGCTAATTGTTTTTCCGGACTACTCAACAACGGTGCTGAGCATAGAGTCGCCCGCATAAGGATGGCGTAAGCGGTTTATAAAGAATTCGTAAGGATTGAGTGAGCAGATAGCGGCGAGCCAATAACGCGGCCAAGCAATCAGGCAGGAGAAATTCAGGCTGAGGAACGGCAACCGGGCGAAACCGACTGTCGGTTTCGCCCGGTTTGGTAAAGAGTCAGAGTCGGAGCAGAAAAGAAGTTACTGTTCTTCGGGCTTACTCAGTTTGAGACGCACGTCCTCAACAGTTCTACGTTTTTCTTCGGCGGCGTTCCGCACCGTGTAATCTGAGGGGACTTCAAACAGTGAAGAATCGGGTTCTGCGCGGTTGATGCTGGCCAAACGGTATGTGGTTTCGCCTGTGCGCGGGTCGCTGTGTTTGGTCATCACCAGCAACTGTAAATCCGGTGAATACCATTGCTCGGAAATGACGTTGATGGGCAGGTCATTGCCGATTTGCCCAGCCGGAATGGTCACGACGGTGCGTGAACCTTCCGCCTCGACGCCGTCAAACGATTGCCGCCCAAGCGGCTCTGCGGGCAATGTCTTTTTCTTTGCCAAGACGCCGGCCTGTGGCGTGTTTTGCGCCGCTTGCTTGCTATCCAATTCAATGCGCCGTCTGGCTTCTACTTGCTCAGCGGCGATCTTTTTCAAAATCCCGCCGAATTCGGATTTCAGAGCGATGCGGGTTTGCGGATCGAGAGAATAATTGATGCCCGTGGACGGATCGCTGATCACAATGGATTGCACCGTGCCATCTTTTTTCATGACTTCGCGTCGTGTGCGTCCGGCACTGTCACGGTAAACCGTGGTGCTCGAAGATTGCCGGATGCGGTTGCCGTCGCCGAGCGTTTGGATGGATTCGGAAATAGCGACTGCCGAATAGGGCGCGCCTTTGACCAGTTTGGTTTCAAACGCGAGCTTCGACTCGACCACGGAATAGGCCTTTGCCTGCAGTTGCGCCTGCAACTCAGCCGCCTGCGCAGCCTGAAGCTTCTCTTCAACAATTTTGGCTTGAACCGCTTTCTTTTCCTGCTCTGTTTCCTGGGCAAAAGCGGGCACGCTGCTGATAAACAGCGTGGCTAAAAGGGCGATTGTAGGCGTCATAAGTCTTGCGTATTTCATGACAGACTCCCTGTTCCTGGCATTTAGCGCCGGTTATTTGTTGATTGAATGCGGTGGCAAACCACCATCGTTGGCATTGCCTCAGCGCACAAAACGGATTGCCCGCGGCAAACCGTCCTGTCCGACCAGCAAATCGGCCAGCACAGGTTTGCTGACGTCTTCCGCCGTAATTCGCAGTCCCATCGAAATCAATGTCGAAGTCGGCACTTCAACACGCAATACCTGACCGCTTTCCAATGGGACCAACTGAGTGTCATTGGCCAAAACAATAAATTCGTTGTATTCGTCGCCGCTTACCGCTCTTGGCCGAACGCCTGACGGCGGGCGGCGCACGCTGCGGGCAAGATGGCGCGCGGGGGCCTGTTCCGGTGGAACCGGCGTGGGTCGCGTGTCAGCAACTTTGGGGGCGGACGGCGTCGGCACAGTCGCGACCGTTGCCGCGGGCTGACCAGTGCGCGCCCATTGCCGCATCCCCAAAAACAGGAAAAGCAAAAGAGCTGCTGCCGTTGCCAGCAATGCTCGCCTAGAGCTTGGTTGCGCCAACCAGCGCCGCACAACGGACGAGTTTGCCACTGGCGCAGCGGCGGCAAGCGTCTGTTTTCGGAATGCTGCACGCAGCGCACCTTCTACCTGAACTGAAGCATTTTCTTCGCGCAGGCTGCGCGCCGTTTGCCGGACGATAGCCGTCAGCGTTTGCTGATCGGCCAGCAAATCGGCACACGCCTGACACGTGGCAATATGCGCAAGCGTCTGCCGTCGCGCCGCTGAATCCAGCAATTGCGCGCGCGCCATACTCAAAATTGTGGCTTCAAAATCCTGACAGTTCATACCAGACATTTCAGCGGAACCGCGCTAAGCGCACGAAATTCTGTGCGGCTCATCGTGCGCAAGCGGTCAGCCAGCATCGTGCGGGCGCGATTCAAACGAGAACTCACAGTTCCCACCGCGCAATCCAGCGCCAAGGCGGCTTCGGCGTAACTCAATTCCTGAAAATCGCACAAGATAACGACTTCGCGGTAACGCGGCGGCAAAGCCAAAACCGCTTGCCGAACGGCTTCGATCATTTCACCGCGCACGATGTCAGCCAGCGGATCATCTGGCGCAGCAAAATTACGGATCAGAACTTCTCCCTCGCCGCTTTCCTCTTCCAACGGATCGCAGACGCGTTCCCAACGGCGGCGACGCAAAACGTGATTGCGGGCGATGCCATAGAGAAACATCGCCAGCGGTCCGCGCGCTGAATCGTAGCGATGCTCGCCTGCCATCAACGTCATGAAAACTTCCTGCGTGACGTCATCGGCGGTGGCTGGCGAACCGCTCATCAGCAACGCAAACCGATAGATACCACCCTGATGCCGCCGATAAAGCGCGGCAAAGGCCTCTTCATCGCCAGTCTTCATCCGGCGCAACAGATCGTCGTCGCTTGGTGTGATCGCCTTGCTCATTGTTTTGCTGTCTGCCGACCGGCTGACATGTGGTATTCGCACGGCGCGTCCCAAAACTTCCAAAATTTGTCAGAGAAATTTGCTGCGCCCTTCAGGAATCCAGATTGAAACGGTAGCCGACCCAGGGTTCGGTCAGAATGTAACGGGGTTTGGCGGGATCGGCTTCGATCTTTTTGCGCAGTTGGCCGACAAACACGCGCAAATATTCGGTCTGTTCGGTGTAATCGCCGCCCCAAATTGCACCGAGCAGGACGCGATGCGTCAGGACTTTGCCTGCGTGGCGAATCAGGTAAATGAGCAGCTCATATTCTTTCGGCGTCAGATGAACTTCCTGTCCGCGCACGGTGACGGCGCGCGCCGCGAGATCAACCTGAAAATCTCCGGCGGCAATTTCTGTCAGTTCACGCGTGGCCACAGCGGGCGCGCGACGCAACGCCGCACGCACACGCGCCAGCAATTCATCCATGCCAAACGGTTTGGTGATGTAATCGTCCGCACCAGCATCAAGCGCCTCGACTTTGACGCGCTCTTCGCCTTTGACCGAAAGCACGATAATCGGCACCACGGAAAGTTTGCGTAAGCGACGACACAGCTCCAGCCCGCCCATTTGCGGCATGGAAAGGTCTGTAATCACCAAATCAGCGGGCCATTGCGAAAACACCGCCAACGCTTCTTCGCCATCGGCGGCGGTCTGTACTTCGTATCCGCGCGCGGATAATCCGCGCCGCAGCACGCGCGCAATTTGCGTTTCGTCGTCTACCACCAGAATGCGTTGCGCGTTATTCATGACTGCCGGGCCTTTCTGCGTCGTCTTCGTCGCCGATGGGAATCAGCAAATTAACGCGTGTGCCGCGTTGCGCTGCGCCGTCTTCGACCCAAATGCGTCCGCCGTGCGCTTCGACAATGCCGCGCGCAATGGACAATCCCATGCCCAATCCGCCAGGTTGATGTGCGCTGGCATCGGTCACGCGGAAAAACTTGTCGAAGACGCGTGCGCGCATTTCGGGTGGAATGCCTCGCCCCTGATCTTCGACAGAAAGCAAAATCAGCTCGTCCTGACTTCGTGTCGCAGTAATTTTGATGGGCGTCCCAACCGGTGAATACTTGGCTGCATTATCCAGCAGCGAGAACAAGACTTCGGCCAGCAAATTGGCATCCACGCGCGCAGACGGCAATTCGCGTTCGAGCGAAATTTCGAGAGGATGGCTGGCTGCCAGATCGCTGGCCCGCTCGCACGCCAGAGCCACGATGTCTTCGACCGCGCCCCAACGACGACGCAATTGCAATTCGCCTGCTTCCAGTTTTGCCAGCTCGACCATGTTCTCGACAAAACGGTTGAGCCGGTCGGTTTCTTCGTTGATCACTTCCAGCAATTCGCTGCGCCCTTCCTGATCGAGCGTCACCGGATCGTCAGCGTTTTCTTCTGCCTGCACTTCTGCCAACAACGTCGTCACTGATGCTTTGATCGAAGTCAGCGGCGTGCGCAGATCGTGCGTCACGGCATCGAGCAAGGCGGATTTCAGTTGCTCGCTTTGACGAAACACTTCTGCCTGTTTAGCTTGCTCGGCGGCAATTTTGTATTCGCGATAGAGCCGTTCGATTTCCTGGCGTCCGGCTTCGGCTTCTTCGGCGCGGCGTTTGGCGCGTGCGGATAGTTGCCCGGCGGTCACGGCGGTAATCAAAAACGCAGCCAGCGCCATCCAGTTTTGTGGTTCGGCAATCCTGAACGTATGCAATGGCGGCAGGAAAAAGAAGTTAAAGCAGAGCACGCCCAGAATGGCAGCGATCAAGGCGGGACGGCTGCTCCAGCCTGTGGCGGCAAATAGCACAACCAGCAACAGCGCCAGAGCAACGGTTGTGGGGCTAAACCGGTCGTGAAATGGCGCCAGCAACGCCGTCATCAACGCGATGCCCAGCACCGCAAACAGATAGCCGTAACTGCGCCGTGAAAAGAAAGTTGTCCAGCCAGAGTTCATCGCCAAGCTCTCCGTTCTCAGCGACTTGTAACGCGGGTTACGGAACAATGACAAGCGATCGCGTACTTTGACCGTCGTGTAAGCGCGGGAAGAAGCAATCGTTTCGCAGGAGAAGACATGAAGCTTTTTACGATCGCAATCATTTTGACCGCCGTGCTGCTAATCGCGGGCGGCAGTCTGGCCTATCGTCGTGGCATCAAATGGTCTTCGGCCTCTTCGGCGGCAACCGCCGTGACGTCGGCAACAGCGGTTGGCATTGGCGGACGTTCGGCGGTCATTGTCGAACTTTTCACGTCAGAAGGTTGTTCAAGTTGTCCGCCTGCGGATCAGGTGTTGGCGCAACTGGAAAACACCCAGCCCATCGCCGAAGCTGAAATTATCGCACTCAGCGAACACGTGGATTACTGGAATTACATCGGCTGGACTGACCCCTTTTCGTCAGCCGCATTTAGCGCACGGCAACAAGCGTACGCTGATGCGTTTGGCAACCGCGACATTTACACGCCGCAAATGGTGGTTGACGGCCAGGCTGAATTTATCGGCAGTCACGCCGATAAAGCGCGCGCAGCCATCAGTCGCACCGCGCAATTGCCCAAAGCGCAAGTGCGCCTGGAGTTGGCAGCCAACGAACAAACGCGTGATGTGTTGGCCATCGGTTTGACCATACGCGTCGAAAAATTACCGCCAGTCACCGAAGGCGATGTGGCCGAAGTGTTGTTGGCGATCACAGAAAGCAATCTGGCTTCGCAAGTGGCGCGCGGCGAAAACGCAGGCAGAAAGCTGGGCCATACCGCCGTCGTGCGCGAATTGCGTTCCCTCGGCCCGATCGCAAACGTCAACAAACCGTTCTCGGCAGAAACGACTGCCCTGTTGCATAAAGAATGGAAGCGCAGCGAATTGCGCGCAGTGGCGTTTGTGCAAGAACGCAACCACAAACGAATGCTAGGCGCAGCGGCGCTCAAACTGAGCGCGCAGTAAACCGCCAAGCCCGCAACAGCTCTCTCTTCGGACAAAGCCGCCAAGGAAATCTCTTTCACCAACCAGTTTGCGGGCGGCTTTCTGCTCTCGGCCAGCAGTTCCGTTCGGCTCGCGCTTCGCAAGACCGTCAGCCGCTGTTATCATCGTCGCCGTTTTGCCGCGTTAGTTTGCTCTTCCACCGACGCGGCCCCGCATTCCTGCATTTGCCCAATTTGTCGCAAGGAGAGACAAGATGAGCTACGACGCTCTCACCTTCGGTCGTCTGCGCGGTTTTGGCGCGACGGATGGCTTGCTGTTGTCTGTGTCGCTCGTGTCGAGCGTCATTTATCTGGTCACAAAACCCTGGCAGCCCTATCCGGGCAGCATCGTATTCAAAGCATTGAGCATTGCGCCGCTGGCGCTGTTGGCGGTGCGGCTCTTGCGTGAAACCGCGACCAGGCTTCACGGCCTTGAACGATTGCGCGACCGCGACAACATAATCCTGGGAGCAGCGCTGGGGTTTTCCTGTCTGGGCGACATTTTTCTGGACCTGTCTGGCAGTCAGTATTTCACCAAAGGGTTGCTGTCGTTTCTGGTGGCGCACTTCATTTATATATTGCTCTTTGTGCGCAACTGGCAGCGTCCGCTGCGCCCAACCGGCGGCCAGTTGCTGCTGACGGCGTTGGTGCTGGTTTACAGCTTGCTGTTGGCCAATTGGCTGGCCCCCTATCTGGGTCAGATGGCGCGTCCGGTGATGGTGTATATGTGCGCCATCACGGTGATGACAATCGCCACGATTCTGGCGGGATTTTCCCGGCCCTGGGTCTGGCTGGGTGCGCTGCTGTTTATGCTGTCAGATTCGATGATCGCCGTGAACCGCTATAAACAGCCGGTGCCGTTGCGCGATTATCTGGTCTGGGGAACGTACTACCTGGGACAATACGGCATTGCCATTGGCTTTTTGCGGGAAAAACTGGGAGACGAAACAGGAAAACACGAGACGATTCGATGAGAGATGATCATTTCACTTTTACGGCAAACGACGGCGCGCGCTTGTTTGTCTATCGCTGGCGGCCTGATTTCGGCATTGGCAAAGCCGTCGTGCATATCGCACACGGGCTGGCGGAACACGCCGGACGTTACGCCCGTCTGGCAGAAACGCTGACAGACAACGGCTATCTGGTTTATGCCCACGACCATCGCGGGCACGGACGTACAGCGCAATCACAAGATGAGCTGGGCTATTTTGGCGAACAGAACGGTTGGAACCGTGTCGTACAGGATTTGGCGCAACTTTGCGAAGCCGAAAAAACAGAGTATCCGCAATTGCCGCTGTTCCTGCTCGGTCACAGTCTGGGTTCGACCATGGCCCAGCAACTGCTATATGAACACCCGGACTTATGCGACGCCGTGGCGCTCTCTGGCGCAAACGGCGTCATCAGTCCGCTGGTCTATCTAGGCCAATTTGTTGCCCGTCTTGAACGGCTAAGGCTGGGCAAACGCGGACGCAGCGATGTGATCAACAGTTTGTCGTTCGATGCGTTCAACAAAAACTTTCAGCCCAACCGGACGGCCTTTGACTGGCTGTCGCGCGACGAAGCCGAAGTGGACAAATACATTGCCGATCCGTTGTGCGGCTTTACGGCCACGACGCAACTGTGGGCCGAGTTGCTGAGCGCAATGCCCAGAATCGCTCGCCCCGAAAACCGCGCTCGCATTCGCAAAAGCTTGCCGATCTATCTTTTCACCGGCGGCGAAGACCCGGTCAACGAACAAAGCCGCGGCTGTGTGGCGCTGGCCGAAGACTATCGGCGTATCGGATTGAAAAGCACCAGCTACAAAGTCTATCCGCGCGCCCGTCACGAAACGCTTAATGAATTGAACCGTGAGGAAGTCACCGCTCATTTGCTGGAATGGTTGGATGCGTTGGTGCACTTGCTCAGAAATCAGTAACGCTGGCCGTGTTTGCTTGCTGGAGGTGTGATGCGTATCTCGCTGAAATTTGGTTGCTGTTTGCTGTTGTGGTTGAGCGCCCTCGGACTGGCGCAAGAAGGGTTTTCGCCCTTCACCACGGATTTTCCGCCGACGGAATTTGCGGCGCGCCGCAACAATGTTTACCAGGCCATCGGCGAAACCGGCCTGGCATTGTTACAAGGCGCAGCCAGTCCTGCCGGGTACACGCGCTTTCGCCAAAGCAATGAGTTTTATTACCTGTGCGGAATCGAAGTGCCGCACGCGTATTTGCTGCTCGATGGCGCGACGAAACGGGCTTCGCTGTATTTGCCGCATCGCAACGAAGCGCGCGAACGCGGCGAAGGCAAGTTGCTTTCTGCCGAAGACGCCGACGAAATCAAACGCCTGAGTGGCGTTGAGGCTGTGTATGGCACAGATTTGCTGGTCGAACATCTGGCGCGGTTGGCACGCACACACGGGCGCACACTGTTTACTCCGTTCAGCCCCGCCGAAGGTTTCGCCATGAGCCGCGATCTGGCCTTGCGCGTGATCGGAGATTACGCGGCGGATCCGTTCGACGGGCGGCCTTCGCGTGAAGGCGCGTTGCTCCAGACCGTGCGCGCGCGGTTTCCGCAATTTGACGTGCGCGACCTGACACCGACACTCGACACATTGCGCTTGCGCAAAAGTCCGCGTGAATTGGCGTTGATCAAAAAAGCCACGCGCTTGTCAGGGCTGGCGCTGCTGGAAGGCATGCGTTCGACCGAACCGGGCATTTACGAACACGAGCTGGACGGCATGGCAAAGTACATCTATTACCGAAACGGCGCGCAAGGCGAGGCCTACTATTCGCTCATCGCCAGCGCCAGCAATGCCTATTACCCGCATTACAACGCGGGCAAACGCCGCATGCAGGAGGGCGATTTTTTGCTCATGGATTTTGCGCCGGACGTTGGCTATTACATGAGCGATGTCACGCGCATGTGGCCGGTCAATGGCAAATTCAACGCGTGGCAACGCGAGCTGTATGGCTTTTACCTGGGCTGTTACAAGGCGATTTTGCAGGCGATCCGGCCCGGCGTGACCGCGCAGGTGATCCGACAGGAAGCCGTGCGCGAAATGGAAACGCTGCTGGCGCGCACGAAATTTTCCAAACCGATCTATGAAAACGCCGCACGTGCGTTTGTCGCCAACTATCGGCAAGGCGCCAGTTCTGCGCGCGCCAGTTTGGGGCATTGGGTGGGCATGGCAACGCACGACGTCGGCCCGCAAGAAGGCCCCTTGCGCGCGGGCATGGTCTTCACCATCGAGCCGGCCTTGACCGTCCCGGAAGAAAAAATCTACATCCGGCTGGAAGACCTGATCATCATCACCGAAACCGGCAAAGAGATCGTTTCGGATTTTGTCCCGATGGAAATGGATGAAATCGAAAAAGTGATGAAAGAGCCTGGCTTGTTGCAGCGCTATCCGCGCGACAACGAAACCAAGCCCTAAATGCCAGTGGGATTATTCCAGGTAGTAGCGGCTAACCCAGCCTTCTGTGCCATTAACACGCACTTTGACCCAGGTCTGATTGTTGGCGAACACCTGTTCGCTGAGCACGCTGACCTGGGTGCCATTGGCGACAGTGGAAATGGCTTTGCAACCGGCTTCGAGACAATCCCACAGATACAACCCGCCGTCGCTTTTGACGCGCAAGGTTTCCAGCACTGGCTGATTACCGCTTAAACGCGCTGGCGTCGGCGCAGGCACGAACGGGGTGGGCGTCGCGGTGACAGTTGTTGTGGGCAACAAAGTCGGTAAGGGCGATGATTGCGTGCTGGTCAGCGAGGGCAATTCCAGCTTCTTGGGCCACCAACGCCGCACCAAATACCAGGTTCCCGCCAGCAAAATGCCTGCCAGCAACACAATGCCCAGCAAACTGAAATATCCGCGTCCGCGAGAGCGGCGCTGCACTACTGGGACAACCTGTTCGGGTACGACGTAATATGCTTGTTCGTCTTCTTCGTCTCCGTCGAACGGCACGTATCCTCCTTGAGACTGATAGACCTGTGCGCCATACGGTGGCGCATCATAGGGATGGGGCCGGTACCCATTCGGCCCGCGCGTCTTTCGATAAGAGCGGTTGACTCGTGGCATTTCCACACCCGCCTTTCTGTGCAAGCTCTTTCGGCCCACACAAAAGCTGCCAGTATTGACCGTTGGTAATGACTCGTGTGTGCAGTCAAATCACTGTGGGGGTGGATTTCGGCCAATCAAGCGGCTGAGAGAAAGCAATCCGGCAAACTCGCCAGAGCTCTGGCGTCAAAAACAATTTCGGGCACGTCTTGCCGGGGATGCTGCCAAAATGTCTCGCATACCAGCGCGATCGGCAAATGTTGTGTTGATTGACGTGCGCAATGTACCACTGTCAGCCGCCCAAGAAAAAGGCCGCCGCTCACAGCTTGTCAAAAGCCATGTGCGGCGGCGCGTTTTTTTAGCGTTCGGCGGACGCTCGATTATTCCAAATCGTAACGGCTGACCCAGCCTTCCAGATTCCCTGTGCGTACTTGCACCCATTCCTGCCCTTCGGCAATGACGCTTTCGCCGATCACTTCGACGCGCGTTTGCGGACGCAGCGTCGCTACGCGTCGGCATCCCGGCTGAAAGCAGCTCAACAACGAAATGCTGCCAGCATTGCGCACGCGCAAGGTTTCTGACACGCGTCGCAAAGCCGGACGGTATGGTTCAGTCGCGGAATCAGGTCCGGTCACATCAGGCACGGTGGCTCTGGCTTCGGGAAAAATGGACGGCGCCGAACCTCGCGGGGTAACCGTCACTGTCGGCGCTGGTGTCGCGCGGGTAAAGACCTGGGCCAGCGAATGCCCCACCCCATCACCCAACCAGCCTCCGGCCAGCAGCCAAATCAGCAGCAGCAACACCAAACCCAAAATAATGTTGGAAGGACCGCCCCAGCCACCACGCCGCCGTCCGCGTGCCGGACCTGTCTCAGCAACATACTCATCTGTCGCGCGGCTGTAATAAACGGGGGCGTTCAGCGCATCGTCGTAATACATTCGTTGACTCATTTCTCGCTCTCCTTCTTCAAATAAAACAGTTAGCGGTTGCCACTCCGTAAAGAATGGCAACCGCTATGCCGTGCTCGTCGAGAAATTAAAGATGCGCTCAGCCAACTATTCGTAACGCAAGGCGACAATCGGATCGAGGCGCGCCGCTTTCCAGGCTGGCCACAAACCAAACACCAAGCCGATGCCCACGCTGGAAACAAAGCCCGCCACCGGCGCCCAAAGCGGCACATATGACGGAACGATCATGCGAATCACCAGCGTCAACAGCCAGCCAATTAACAATCCGATCAAACCACCCGTCGCAGTTAATGTCATGGCTTCAATCAAAAATTGCCACAGGATGTCGCGTCGCCGTCCGCCAATCGCTTTGCGAATGCCGATTTCGCGTGTACGTTCGGTGACGCTAACCAGCATGATGTTCATCACACCGATGCCGCCCACCATCAAACCGACCGACGAAATCGCGATCATCGCGATGGCCACGCCAAACGTGATCGAACGAAACGATTCGATGATTGAATCGGCTGTCGAAATGCCGAAATTGTTGTCTTTGTCGAACGATACCTGACGACGTATGCGCAACAGGTTGGTGATCTCTTCCAACCCTTGTTTGAGCAAGCCTGGCTTGGCCACCGCCAGGATGAACACGTCTTCCGCATTCGGTTTGAGTTTGTGCGCGACCGTGAACGGCATGAAAATCACGTTGTTCTGATCGTTGTTGCCTTCGCCGCCGCCGAATAGTTGCTCGCGCTTTTCAAACACACCGACCACGCGAAACTCACGCCCGCCGATGGTGATGTATTTGTCGAGCGGCGAACCAAAGGGGAAAAACTGATCCACCACCGAAGCCCCAACCACACAAACTTCGTCGCGTGAATCGTTTTCTTCCTTGGTGAAAAAGCGCCCAGCGGAAAGCACCCAAATGCCTGCGCGTTCGTATTCCGGCAACACGCCTTGCAACGAGATCGCGGCAGATTGCTTTCCGTTGGCTTTGACTTCCAGTTTGCGGCCAAAGTAATCGTTGGTGATGTTCAGTAACGGCACAGCCACATTGATGGTCGGCAATTGACTGATGGCCATGGCGTCGTCATACGTCAGCGGTTTGCGCATACGCTCTTCGCGCGTAGGCGGCCCAAACCGCACACCGCTTTGAAACTTGGTGATAAAAATCGAATTGGTGCCGAACGATTCGATCTGCTTGGTGACAGCGTAATCAATGCCGCTGATGATCGAAGCGATGGCCATCACCGTGCACACCCCAATCACCACGCCCAAGACGGTCAGAAACGAGCGCAACTTATTCATGCGCAACGTATCGAGCGCCATTTTCAGATTTTCCCAGATGTCGCTACGGAGGAGTTTCATGATTTAGTCTGCTCTCAATGCATCAATCGGATCGAGTTTGGAAGCCTTGCTGGCAGGCAACAAGCCGGACAACACACCAATCAGGCCCGAAACGCCGACCGCCACCACCACCGCGACGATGGATAAATAGGTCGGGAAAAAGACTGCCGTCAGAATTCTGCCTGCCACCCACGCAATGAACACACCAACGGAACCGCCGATGGCCGACAACGTAACGGCTTCGATCAGGAATTGTCTGAGGATGTCGCTGCGGCGTGCGCCCAAAGATTTACGAATGCCGATTTCTTTTGTGCGTTCGGTGACGCTCACCAGCATGATGTTCATGATGACAATGCCACCGACAACCAGCGCGATGCCCGGCACCCCGATGGCCGCGATAAAAATCGGGCCAAGCAGTTTGTCGCGCATTTCCATGATCGCGTCCGGCGTACCGATGCCGAAATTGTCTTTTTCGCCATAACTCAATCCGCGCCGGGCGCGCATCAACGCGCGCACTTCTTCCACGGCTTCCTGAAACAGATCGTCACTCCTGGCGGTGCCCGTCATATAGAAGCTGCGCTGGCGCACGGCTGGGCCGAAATGCTTGATGTAGGTGCGCAACGGAACAGTAGCAAAGATGTCTTGCGGCATGCCAAATACGGTGCCTTTGGCGGCGGCCACGCCGACCACACGATACGGCAATCCGCGAATGGTGATTTCCTGTCCGACCGGCGAACTGTTCGGAAACAGCTTGGTAGCGACATCCGCTCCCAGAAACACGACGTTCTGCGCCGTGCTGTCTTCGATATTGGTGAAATATCGTCCGTCCGCCACATCCAGGTTTTCGATGTCCACGCAGTTAGAAGTCGCCCCGTCCACATTGACGTTTTCCGCTGATTCATTGCCGCGCTTCAACAGCGAAGGCGATCCCATGGCTTTGGCGCCCAGCTTGTCTACCAGCGTCGTCCGTTCGCGCAAATAATCGTAATCGTCAAAAGTCAGGTCCTTATTGCGGCGTTGCGCTTCAGCGATGGTGTTGGTGTTTTTCCAGTCATCAAAACTGAACCGGCGCACGCTGAACGATTTTGCGCCAATCCCGGCGATCTTTTCGTCCACGTATCGGTTGAAGCCCTGAATCAGCGACACGATGATCACCACCGCCGTCACACCAATGATCATACCCAACAAGGTCAATGCTGAGCGCAGCTTGTGCGCCCAAATTGCGTCGAGAGCGAGTTTAATGGTTTCTTTGAATTCCATAAGTGCCTATTAGACGTTTGTATCGGTCATCTGGATACAAGGGATCTGTCAAGAAACGATGACGCGCGTCATTGCGGGGTGATGCTCACCCCAGCCGCGACTTGCAACGCATCGTCTTGCGCCGTAACACGTAAATTCGACAGCACGTAACGAAGCGGTTTGCGTTCGGTGACGGCCAGCTTTCCGTTTTTCTCTGCTTTCAGTTGGCGCGGCAGCGTCAACTCCTGCTGCAATAGATCGGGGAATTCTATACGATTCAGCCAGCGATCTGCCTGGATCAACATGGTGCGATTGATACCGACTTCGCGGCCCAGAGGCCTGAGACTAAAGCGCAAGTTGAGCGGTAAAGTCGCGCCAGACACGGCGCGCAAAAGCACGCGGTTGTTTTCGCTGACAAATTGCAGGGGAATCATCTGCTCTTTGAGCGCAAATGTCACGTGCGGCGACAGACTGTATGGCACACCGTATTCACGTCCGCGCACCTTGGTATCAAGTTCTCCTTGCACACTCAAGCGCATTTCAAGCTGTCCGTTCGCGATTTTTTCCACCTGCATCTGTTGCACATCGGCGCGGCCTTCACCGCTTTCGACGTCGGTGTAATTGGTCACCTTGACCACGGTGGCAACCTCTTCCGTGCGCAAACGGCCCGGTTTCAGCCGCAAATTCAAATCCGGATTTTGCGCGCCAGCGATTTGCGTCAACAATCCGGCAACCAGACGCCGATGCAAACGCACACCGACATCGCCCTCACTTTGCAAATTCGCACTCAACCGCGCGATTTCTGCGGTCAGCGCGTCGGCGTCTTTCTCAAGATCGCTCAGCAACGCCCCAGACGAAGTCACCGGTGCGGGGGCAATGACAGGCAGTTGTGCCGAGCGCAATGCCAACACCACACGCTGGTCCAATACGAACAACGAAGTAATCGCGGATTGCAACGGCGCTTGATAGGCAGGAGTCGTAATTTCCATGGGCGGCGAGCCGTCCACGTCAAAGCGACCGGCGGGAATTTGCAGCGCATCGCCCACCGCCACGGGAATTTCCAGCGGCGGCAATTCCTGATTCCAGTTTTGTGGCGTCAGCCAACCGCCAAACAACGTGCGCAACAACAACGCCGAAAACGGATTGTTCTGCAACTGCACATCGGTCACGCGATAGGGCAACCGCAGCTTGTCGCCCATCACCTGTGCACCGTTCATTTGTCCGCTCAGTTCCAGGTTGAGCGTGACCGACGATTTGGCCTGCACGCCGACTTTGATCAACGCCGCCGCCGGTTTTAGCTCTGCGTCAACCGAGGTAACGCGCAACCCCGCCCCGTTGCTCAGGGTGATTTCCAAGCCGATGAACTGGCGCAGGGCTTCGACCACAGTTCGCTCACTCAAGACGATGACGATATCCGAATCGCGCAGGGAGTTGGTTTGCTGTAACTGATCGCGCAATTGCCGCAATTCGTTGAGGCGTACGACATCACCGGGCAGGTGTGTTTGCTGCGCCAATCCCGGCTGTTGTCCGGGCCACAACGGCAACCAAACGCTGGTCAGCGCCAACCACAACGCCCAAACGATCGCACGCTGCCAGCGCCGCCAGATTGTCTTACCGCTTATCATTGCTTTGCTTTGCTTTGCACCGCTTGTCTGTTCCTGGATGGAGGCAAAAGCATTATACGCCCTCGGCTATTTGGCCGCGAACGCAGTTGTGCTACAGTGCGCCCGCTTTCCACAGTAAGCGGTTGCTAAATAACAAAACGGTCAATTGACGGGATTTTTACACGGTGATTGGCAGACTGCGTCTCTGAATCAACCGTGAGCATCCTGTCTCCTTTTTTCGCTAAGCACAAACCATGACTGGAATCTCACGCTTCGATCTGGCGGTCATCCTGATCTATCTGGCAGGTATCACGGCATTCGGACTGTATGTCTCGCGCCGCGTCAAAGACACTGAAGGCTTTTTCATGGGCAATCGCCGCTTTGGCAAAGCCCTGATGATTGCCCAGGCGTTAACCACCGGTACGCGCGCCGATTACGCCATCGGTGTGGCCGGCGCGTCATACGAAATCGGCATGGCAGGCATCTGGTACCAGTGGATGTACATTTTCTCCACGCCGTTTTTCTGGCTGTTGTCGCCGATCTTTCGCCGTATGCGTTACACCACGACCGCCGATTTCTTTGAAGAGCGGTTCAGCAAAGGATTGGGCGTCGGCTATTCCCTGTTTGCGCTGTATCTTTTCATGCTTTGGCAAGGCACGATCATCAAAGGCGCAGCCCTGACCATTGCGGGCATCACCGGCGTGAGCGAAACCTTGATCATCTGGGGCGTGACGGCGCTCTTTGTGCTCTTTGGCGTCGCGGGCGGATTGGTCGCCACCGTGCACACAGATTTCATCCAGGGCATCTTTATCCTCTTGCTGTCGTTTTTGCTGATTCCGTTCGGCTTGCAAAAGATCGGCGGCTTTGCCGCGCTGCACGCCAACCTGCAACCGGAAATGTTTTCGTTGCTGGCGTCAAAAGAATTGTCGCTCTTTCCGGTCACGATGCTGGTCATCAGCGGGCTGGTCGGCATCGTCGCGCAACCGCATCACATGGCAGTCGCGGGCAGCGGCAAAACCGAAATGAATTGCCGCGTCGGTTGGTGTTACGGCAATTTCATCAAACGGCTTTGCACCATTGGCTGGGCGCTGACGGGTTTGATCGCCGCCGTGCTCTTTGCCAACGGAGCCATCACCAAACGCGAATTGGTTTTTGGCGCAATGATCAAGGAATTGTTGCCGTCGGGTTTGATCGGCTTGATGATCGCCGCCATTTTGGCCACGGTCATTGCCTCGTGCGCCGCCTTTATGGTGTCAGGTTCGGCGCTGTTCACCCGCAACCTTTACAAAAAATTCTGGCGGCCTGATGCGCAGGATGCGCATTACTTGCTGGTAGGTCGCATCGTGTCAGCGGGCTTGACCGTCGGCAGTTTGCTGATGGCGCTGTATATGAAATCAGTCATTGATGCGACGGTACATTTTGTGACGATTGTCGCCTTTGTCGGCATTCCCATGTGGGTCGGCATCATCTGGCCGCGCGCCAACCGCTATGGCGCGTGGGCCAGCATTTTGGGTAGCTCGGCGATGTTTTTTGCGGCGCGCCAAATCGGCTGGGGTCAGGGCGGACAATTGCTCTCGTCGTTGCTGGTCGGATTTGCGCTTTGCCTTCTCGTCAGTTTGTTCACGCAACCGGAATCCGCCGACCGGCTGCAACGCTTTTTCGCGCTGTTGCACACGCCCGTCGGCGAAGAAGAAAACCTGACGCGCGCCGGATTGAAAATCACCCTGGATTGAAAACTGCCCCTGCATTTCGCTTTCACCTATGAAAAACAACGAAAAATCTGCCGACGCACAACCACAACAGATTTCCCCGCTCGTCCCGCCGATTCCCCGTTCGCAAATGGAAGAAGACGGCCATTCGCTGTTGCTTGTGGATTTATTGCGCTTGCCCGCCCGGTTCAGCTATCGCCGGTTTCGGCTGGATGTGATTGGTTTTGGCCTGGCCTGGTTGTGGGTCGTCCTGTTGTTGCTGCTGGGCTATTGGGTCACCCGCCTCGGCGCATAAGCCAACGAATGTCATGATGACTGAGATTTACGTCAGCACCGATGTCGAAACCGATGGGCCGATTCCGGGTCCGCATTCGATGTTGAGCTTTGCTTCCGCAGCATACCAAGCCGACAAAACGCTGGTCAGTACCTTTGCCGCCAATCTGGAAACGCTTCCCGGCGCACAAGGCCATCCGGCAACCATGTCGTGGTGGCAAACCCAACCAGAAGCCTGGGCCGCCTGCCGCCAAAATCCGCAACCGCCCGACGTCGCCCTGAAAAATTACCGCGCCTGGTTGAAAGCGCTGCCCGGCAAACCCGTCTTTGTCGGTTATCCGGCGGCATTCGATTTCATGTTTGTGTATTGGTACTTGATCCGCTTTACCGGCGAAAGCCCGTTCAGTCATTCGGCGCTCGACATCAAAACCTATGCGATGGCGTTGCTGGGCACACCGTATCGCGATTCGACCAAACGTCACATGCCCAAACGCTGGTTCGACAATCTGCCGCACACACATCAGGCGCTGGATGATGCCATCGAACAAGGCGCGCTCTTTTGCAACTTGCTGGCTGAACGCGCACGCTGGGAGAAACAAGTATGAAAGTCAGAGGCAAACTGGGCGGCAGCGAATCCGTCGTAGATGTGCTGATCGCCGACGGAATCATTCAAGCCATTGCGCCTGCGGATTGGTCGCAACCGCTTGCGCCAGAAGATTTGGGCGACCAGACATTGCATCTCGCGCCCGGTTTTGTAGACCTGCAAATCAACGGTTACGGCGGCGTGGATTTCAACGATCCGGCTACCACTACGGAACAAATTGCCGCCACCGTGCGCGCGTTGTGGCGCACGGGCATGACGGCAATGTGTCCAACGGTGATCACCGGTTCGCCCGCGCACATCAATCAGTGCTTCGCTAATCTGTTGCGTGCCGCAGATGAATTTCCCGAAGTAAACCACGCTCTGGCCGGATTACACCTGGAAGGCCCTTTCATTTCCCCCGAAGACGGCCCGCGCGGCGCGCATCCCAAACAGCATGTGCAAGCGCCCGATTGGAATCAGTTCCAACACTGGCAAGATGCGGCGCGCGGTCAAATCCGCATCGTCACACTTTCGCCCGAATGGCCCGAAGCCAATCGTTTTATCGAACGCGCAGCGGCTGCGGGCGTCATCGTCGCCATCGGTCATACTGCCGCCACGCCTGGGCAGATTGCCGACGCCGTCAGCGCGGGCGCGCGTATGTCTACGCACCTGGGCAACGGCTCACACGCCAAGATTGATCGCCATCCGAATTACATTTGGGAACAGTTGGCCAACGATGGGCTGTGGGCCAGCTTCATCGTGGATGGGCATCATTTGCCGCCGTCAGTGGTGAAATGCTTTTTGCGCAGCAAAGGCATTGCACGCAGCGTGTTGGTCACAGACGCGATTGCCGCCGCAGGCTGTCCGCCCGGCCAATACAAACTCGGCGACGTCGCCGTCGAAGTGCTGCCCAGCGGACGCGTCAATTTGCCGGGCACGCCCTATCTGGCCGGTTCGGCGCTGGAAATGCACGACGCCATCGGAAAAACCGTCGCCTATTCCGACGCGACGCTGGCCGAAGCATTACAGATGGCGAGCGAAAATCCGGCGACGCTGCTGGGTGTCACCGAACAGCACGGCACGCTGACGGTGGGACGTCCTGCCAATTTGACGCTCTTTCGTTGGGAGCAACCAACGCTTTCTATCGTGGCAACCATCAACGGCGGAAAGCTGGTTTATCGCCACACAGCTTACTGAGCTGGAACCAGTTCCGGTGAAAGCCAGTTCAACGCAGCAACAAGCAAGCAAAACTTTCGTCTTCAAAGAATAACGCCATATGAACAAACAAGATTTACACGGACGTGTCGCGCTGATTACCGGCGCAAGCACAGGCATTGGACGTTGGGCAGCCATCGCGTTGGCGGAATGCGGCGCGGCAGTCGCCATCAACTACCACAAGAATCAGCTCGGCGCGGAAGAAACCTTGCGCGCAGTCGAAGCCGCAAACGGACGCGGCGTCATTTTGCAGGCGGACGTTTCGACCAAAAGCGGCGCACAAAGCCTGACCGAGGCGGCGCGCGCGGCGCTCGGCCCGATAGATATCCTGATCAACAACGCGGGCGATTTGGTACAACGCTGTTCCCTGCTCGAATTCAGCGACGAACTGTGGGATCGCGTTATGGATTTGAACCTGAAAAGCGTGCTGCTGTGCGCGCAAACCGTGATGCCCGAAATGATCGCCCGCCGCAGCGGGGTGATCATCAATGTCGGTTCTATCGCCGGTCAGCACGGCGGCGGACCGGGCGCAGGCGTTTATGCCACGGCCAAAGCCGGTGTGCGTTGTCTGACCAAAGCGCTGGCCAAGGAACTGGCGCCGCACGGCGTGCGCGTCAACGGGGTGGCGCCGGGCGTAATTGACACGCCATTCCACGAACGGATGTCCACGCCGGAAATGATCGCCCAATTCGTCAAGGGAATTCCGCTGGGCCGTACCGGCACGTCAGAAGAGTGCGGACGCGTGATCGCCTTTCTGGCCTCAGACGCAGCCAGCTACATTCACGGTGAGATGATTGAAATCAACGGCGGGCAGTTGATGGATTAAATGGGTAGGATTCAGGTGGCATTCCCCCGGTCACCAATTGCGCCGGGAGACTTTTTGCCAGTCGTCTTTGCGCGTCCATTCTGACAAAGAAAGAATGAAGAACCGCACAAAGCTCAGCGCGCCGGCAATAATCGTCCAAGCCAGCAATTGCTGTAAGCTCGGACGTTGGCCGAACCAACGCAAAACGACGGCTTCGGCAATGATTCCGATGAGAAGGTATTGAATCCCTGAGAGTAGTTCGCGTTTATTACTGGTATGCATATCAATGTGCACTGAGGCGTTAAGTGTCGTGCGGAAGTAGCGCCAGCGCCCGGCTATTGTGACCTAATCGGGCGCAGATGGCACGCCAAAATCAACCGGCAAGCCCAAATGTGAGGTTTTCTATGAATCTTTCATGTCTACGCAACTTGAGACGATTTCAACAGTTTGCCGTCAGCATCGTGCTGCTGGCCGTGCTTTTGCCAACACCGAGCGCTGCACAGAAAGCCAAAGCGGCGCGCAGCGTCACCGTCGCCGACGCGCAAAAATTTGTCGCCGACGCCGAAAAACGCTACAACGACGCCATCATCAAAGCCGGGCGCGCCGGTTGGGTACAAAGCAATTTCATCACCGACGATACCGAAGCCATCGCCGCCGCGGCCAACGAGGAAGTGGCCAAACTGGTCAAAGAGTTGGCCGAAACCGCGCGCAAGTTTGACAGCTTGAAATTGCCCGCAGACACTGCGCGCAAATTGAAACTCTTGAAGTTGGCGTTGTCATTGCCCGCCCCGAGCAATCCTGCCGAATTGTCGGAACTGACCAAGACCGCCGCTTCGATGGAAGCCGATTACGGCAAGGGCAAATATTGTCCTGACGGCCCACAAGGCAAGTGCCTGGCGCTGGGCGAACTGGAAGACATTCTGGCCGCCAGTCGCAATCCCGAAGAATTGAAAAAAGCCTGGCTGGGCTGGCATCAGGTTTCGCCTGCCTATCGCGCGCGTTACGTTCGCTTTGTCGAACTGGCGAACAAAGGCGCACGCGAAATGGGGTTCAAAGACCTGGGGGCCATGTGGCGTTCAAATTACGACATGGAGCCGGAGGCTTTTGCCGCCGAAATGGAACGGCTGTGGCAACAGGTCAAGCCCCTGTACGATTCGTTGCACACTTATGTGCGCGCCAAGTTGCGGCAAAAATACGGCCCGGATGTGGTGCCTGCGACGGGCCCGATTCCGGCCCATTTGCTTGGCAATATGTGGAGCCAGCAATGGGGCAACATCTATGAATTGATCAAGCCCGAAACCGGCGATCCTGGTTATGACCTGACCACCATCCTGACAACCAGAAAAACCGATGCGCTCCAGATGGTGCGTTACGGCGAAAGCTTTTTCACCTCACTGGGGTTTGCGCCGTTGCCGCAAACGTTCTGGCAGCGGTCGCTCTTTACCAAACCCAAAGACCGCGAAGTCGTCTGTCACGCCAGCGCCTGGGACATAGACAACCAGCAAGACGTGCGCATCAAAATGTGCATCAAGGTCAACGAAGAAGACTTCGTGACGATCCACCACGAATTGGGGCACAACTACTATCAGATGGCCTATGCGCCGCTTTCGCCGCTGTATCAAAACAGCGCCAACGACGGATTCCACGAAGCCATCGGCGACACCATCGCCCTGTCTGTCACGCCGGAATACCTGAAGAAGCTCGGGTTTATTGACCGCGTGCCCGACGAAAGCGCCGACCTCGGCTTGCTCTTGCGGCTGGCGCTCGACAAGGTCGCGTTTTTGCCCTTCGGCTATCTGGTGGATCAATGGCGCTGGAAGGTGTTTTCAGGCGAAGTCAAAGCCGACGCTTATAACCGGGCGTGGTGGGAATTGCGCGAGAAATACCAGGGTGTGTCGGCTCCGGCGGCGCGCAGCGAGAATGATTTTGACGCGGGCGCGAAATACCACGTGGCGGGCAACACGCCCTACGCCCGTTATTTCCTGGCACACATTCTGCAATTTCAATTTCACCGCGCCTTGTGCCGCGAAGCGGGCTATCAGGGCGCGCTTAACCGCTGTTCAATTTACGGAAATCAAAAAGCGGGCGCGAAACTGAAAGCGATGCTGGCCATGGGCCAAAGCCGTCCCTGGCCGGAAGCCCTCAAAGCTTTAACCGGTGAAGACAAAATGGACGCCACTGCGATTTTGGATTATTTCGCGCCCCTCAAAAAATGGCTTGACGAACAGAATCGCCAGCTCAGCGGGAAGTAAGCGAACAGAGCACGGGAAGTGAAGGGGAAAAAGGGAGGGGGGACAGCGAGAGAGAGGGAAAGAGGGACAGCGAGAGAGAGGGACAGCGGGAGAGAGGGACAGCGGGAGAGAGGGACAGCGAGAGAGAGGGACAGCGGGAGAGAGGGACAGCGAGAGAGAGGGACAGCGAGAGAGAGGGACAGCGAGAGAGAGGGACAGCGGGAGAGAGGGACAGCGAGAGAGAGGGACGGAGGGACAGCGGGAGAGACAGCGGGAGAGAGCGAAGGAGCGCGCGCGCGGAGCGTCCCTCCTTCTCTCCGTCCCTCTGTCCCTCCCTCACTCCGTCCCTCTTTCCCTCCCTCACTCCGTCCCTCTTTCTCTCCGTCTCTCCCTCACTCCCTCCCTCTTTCTCTCCGTCTATCCTTCACAGCATTGCCGCAGCACGCCCGCAAGCATCACAGCAACTGTCCCAATTTCATCGCAGCCATCATGTCGCCTTCGAGTTTGACCTTGCCGGACATATAGGCGGCCATCGCGTTGGTTTCTTTGCGATGCAGTTGGTTGAGCGTTGCCAGTGACAGTTTCAGCGTCACATCAGCGGGCAAATCGTCGTTGCTGACCTGGGCCGGGGACGATTTGCCATCAATGAAGATGATGCCGCCTTCGTCAAAAATGAACTTGATCCGTACGTCCAGGTTCGGGCGTTCGGCAACGCGTTGTCGAAACCCGGCGGTGATTTCCGCCAAATCGTATTCTTTCTTTTCTTCAGCCACGAAAACTCTCCTCGTCAAAATTTTGCGTCAGATGGCTATTCCACTTTGATTGCTTGCGGATTTAGTTGCGGCTGCCGCCCGGCTTGCAACTTGGCAATGTCTGCCGCTGCGCGTTCGATATCCAGTTTGTTTTCCAGCAAACCGAAATCAATCATGAACTGACGTGTTTCGCCGGGTTTGAGTTTGGGCACGCGCCCGGCTTTGCGTTCGATGCTGCGGTTGGCGGGAAAGCCCGTGCCCGGTTCCAGACCGGTAACATAGCCTTCTTCGGTCGCGGTGGTATTTTTCCAGAGCGTGAAATACGGCAACTGTTCGACCGAATATTGCATGGTCACGGCTTTGTTACCGGCGGCGTTGTGCAACATCACCATCGTGCGTTGCTGGTCGTCGGCAAAGGGCACAATGCCGTAAACCTGTTCGACAAAGCCTTTGGTCGGCCCGACATACTTGTGAAATTCGGTCAGGCTTTTGCCTGCGTGCAAATTAAAGGGGCGAACTTCTTTGGCGGCGGCAACAAACCGCGCGCCGTTTTCCAGCAGCGGCGGCCCGTAATTGGCGTGATAGATGACCTGAAATTCCTGTTCGTAGGCGCTGTAGTTTTTCAGTTCGTCCACAATGCGAAACACGTTTGCGCCCGGCGCGGTCGAAATCTCCGTCCACATTTCCAGCTTCGGCCCGTAAAACATCCGCTCATCCACGCGCCCGCGAATGCGTATGCGCGGGGCGGGCGGGCCTTCAATCACGACTTCGACCTCTGACGCGGGTGTGTTGCCGATCTTGCCGTGCAAGGTCAAATCCATCTCGGCTTCGTCGCCGGTGTTGTTGATGAACTTGTCTTTGCCCGGATGCCCGGCCCATTCCAACCCGCAACGCACCATCCATTCGTTGAAGCCTTCGAGCCACCCCAAACCGCCGCGGCTTTGCAAATTGACGAATTGCGGATGAACGATTTCCTTGACTGGCGAATCCCAGCCCAGGCGCAAATCGCCCATTTCAACGCGAAACACATTCATGCCGCGCGTCGGAATGACGGTGAACGTCATTTTGCCGTTGTTGACGACAATGACATCCACGCCTTCCTGTTTGCCGCCGTGCAGGGTGTATTTGTGAACGGACCAGGGCGCGGCGGATTTGAAATCGAATTCGCGATCTGTGATCTGCCACGTTTCGACACGCACGTTGCGCGCGGCGCTGGTCAGCGTCTGACGAAAAGGTTCTGCATCGACGTTAAGCATAACAACCAAAGCGGTGAGGAAGAACGAAAGGAATTTGTACATTGGCGGAGCCTCCTGCACGCGGCAAACCTCGGAAAAGCGCGCGCGAAGCGACGTTTTTCCCTCTGGCTGCCGGTCAAAAGAATAGCGCGCACTCGTTCCGGCAAAACCTGCTATCCCACGCAAGTTACTGCCACGGCGCCAGAAAGAGTGCGCCCGGATTTGCCTCAGAGCTTGATGATCAATTTGCCCTGGTTCGTTCCTTCAAACAGTTTGTTGAGCGCAGCGGGCGCGTTTTTCAGTCCTTCGACAACGTCAACGCGATATTTCAATTTGCCCGTCATATACCATTCGCCGAGCGCGGCAATCGCTTCCTGGGCGCGGCTCATGAAATCGGTCACGATGAACCCCTGCATCTTGGCGCGTTTGGCCAGAATGTTGATCAGGTTATAGGGACCGGGGACGGGTTCGGTGGCGTTGTATTGCGAAATCATGCCGCACACCGAAATGCGCGCGCCCTGGTTGATCATGGCCAACACGGCATCGAGCGTTTCGCCGCCGACGTTTTCAAAATAGATATCAATGCCTTTCGGGCAGGTGCGCCGCAACCCGGCGCTGACTTTTTCGGTTTTGTAATTGATGACATCGTCAAATCCGAGTTCTTCTTTGATCCAGCGGCATTTTTCTTCACTGCCGGCGATGCCCACGACGTGACAACCTTTGATTTTGCCGATCTGGCCGACCAGCGAGCCAACCGCGCCCGCCGCCGCTGACACGACCAGCGTTTCGCCCGGTTTCGGATCGGTGATGTCGAGCAATCCGAAATAAGCCGTCAACCCGATGTGACCGAACAACCCCAGATAGGCGGTCGGCGGCAAATTAGGATTGTTGGGCAATTTGGTCAATTCACGGCCTGTCAGCACGGCATATTCCTGCCAGCCAAACATGCCTTGCACCAGATCACCGGCTTGAAAGTTTGGATGCTGCGATTCGATGACGGTACCGACACCGCCGCCTTCCATCACCGCGCCCAGCGGAATTTCAGCGCGGTATGAACCGCCCTCGCGCACCCAACCGCGATTGGCCGGATCGAGCGACAAATACTGGTTTTGTACCAGCACCTGATTTTCCTGTAAGGCTGGCACAGGAACTTCGGCCCATTGAAAGTTGGCTTCGGTTAGCGAGCCAACCGGGCGCGATGTCAGTCGCCATTGATGATTGATGCGTTCTGTCATTGATGTTCTCCTTGCCCGAAATTGCCGCAGACGAGCTGTTCTGCGGCGCACATGATGAAGTTTCAAATCTCGCGCCGCGACGGAACGACGATGTTGGCCATCAACGTTCCCGCCACTAACGCAACCGCCGTCAGAATCATTTTGAACGTCGTATCCACGCCGGAAACAATCTTTTCGTCCATCAGCGCGGCCAAACCGCGAAAGCCAACGCTGCCCGGCACAAGCAACAAAATGCCCGGCACCTGTGTGATGATGGACGGACGGTCAACCAACCTTGCGTAGAAATTGCTGCCAACGCCAACCGCCAGCGCGCCAAAAAAGACGCCCAGCTCCGGCCCCAAAAACCTGACGCCAAAGCGGCTGCCAAACACGGCCAGCGCACCGGCGACCACAATCCAGAAAGCGTCGCGCCGATGTGCGCGCAACAGCACCGACAACGCCAACGGCATCGCGACCAGCGCCAGATATTGCGTCCAATCGGGCGCAGCGACCGCACGCGCAATGTGCGGCGCGCCGATAAACAAATCGGTGATCATGCCGCCAACGGCGACGCCAAACGCGATGTTGAGCAAGGTCACAAACGCGCCGCTCAGCCGCGAAGTGCCGGACGACAAATGCTGGGTCGAAAGTTCGATCATCGCAATCGTCAGCGTCAATCCGGGCATCAAGACGATCAGCCCGGCCAGCGTGACGTTTGAAGCAGCATACCCGCCGATCACAAAGGTCAGCATTTCTGCCAACGCGGAAGCCGTAACCGCCGCCACCGGCGCAAAGATGCGTCCCAAAGACGCGTACTTGCCCGCCAACAGCGAAAGCACGCCGATCAGCAACCCAAGCAAAGCGGACGCCCCAATTTCTTTCCAACCTCCGCCGAGGAATTGAGACGCCGCTGACGAAGCCAGGCCATAGGCGGCAGCGGTCAGCCATTTTCCGTAAGGTGGCGGCTCTTCGAGAATTTTTTCGATTTGCGCCGACCCGGTTACCGGATCGAGCGCGCTACGCAATACAGCCGTCGTGACATCGTCGAGTTCGGCCAGTTTGCCCAGGTTGACTTCGCCGGGCGTCACACGAATCAAAAACGTATGCTGGCGATCTTGCGGCCCAAACGCGGCAAAAATCGAAGTCGGCGTGGAAAAAAACTGCCCTTCCAGATGCAGCCGCTCGGCGGCTTTTCCCATCACCTCTTCCAGACGGTGTGCCGGGATGCCGTGCGCGTGCAAGGCGCGCCCTAAGCGCAACACAAACCCGATGGCCGCTTGCGTGCTGTCTGTCGCGGTGCTGACAAATTGTCGTTGTGGTGTAGCCATTTACTCGAACAGCGTCGCCTGTGCTGGCGCCAGTCCCAAAGCTTCGCGCACCGGGCGGAAGCTGCGGCGGTGAATGGGCGTCGCCCCTAATTTGCGTAGCGCGGCAAAATGTTGCGGCGTCGGATAGCCTTTGTGTCCGGCCAGACCATAACCGGGAAATTGCCGATCCAGTTCCAGCATCAGCGCATCGCGCGCCGTTTTGGCCAGTAACGAAGCCGCCGCAATACTGGCCGACAACGCATCGCCTTTGACAATCCCGCGTTGCGGCACGGCGCAAGCAGGAATCGTGCGCGCATCCACCAATACAAAATCCGGCGTCGTGGACAAAGCTTCTACGGCGCGCCGCATCGCCAGCAAGCCCGCGTGGTAAATGTTCAACTGGTCAATTTCTGCAACGTCGGCAATGCCAATCGCCCAGGCAACGGCGTCAGTTTTAATTTGTCCGGCCAATTGCTCACGGGTCGCTTCGTCCAGTTTTTTTGAATCATCCAGCGCCCGCAATTTGTAATCGCGCGGCAAAATGGCTGCGCCCGCGACAACCGGTCCAGCCAGGGGGCCGACGCCCGCTTCATCCACACCGGCAATTTGGGCAAAGCCTTGCGCCCACAATTCGGTTTCAAACTTCAGCAAATGACGCAACCGCTGGCCTTCGGTGCGATTTTCCTGCTGACGCGCGCGCAAGCGTGCCGCCAGTTGCCGTGCGCCCTGGCGTGCGTCGCTTTCAAGCGCGGCCAGCAACCCGCTCGGCAAAGGTTCGCCCGCGTCGTAAAAACGCACTTTTAATTCCGACACTGATTGCCGAAGCAATTCTTCAATCTGCGACATGGAAATCTTCTATTGCGTGTGGAGACGTATCGTTGACGTGCGCGGCGATTATAGCCGGATGTGCGCTCAGCGAAAGTCAGGCGGCGGAATAAAATCTCTGCCGCCAGGCATAAAGAGACGAGAGGGAGTGTGCCATAATCGCCACGCACATCCCGGCAGAAAACTCCGAAACGGCGCGAGGG
>JAEUQO010000027.1 GCA_016789605.1 Acidobacteriota bacterium | reverse complement strand
GCAACGTCAATTGAAACGGCAACGACACAACCCCTGCCGACGACGCTCGCGGGAATCCGCGTTCGTGTGCGCGACAGTCGAGGCGCGGAATCATTTGCGCCCCTCTTTTTCGTTTCGCCGAATCAGATCAACTTCCAGCTTCCGCCGGGAGCAGCAGTCGGCCAAGCCGTTGTGACAGTGCTTCGTGGAGATGAAACGGTTGCGGCGGGCGAAACGCAAATCGAGTCTGTCGCGCCCGGACTTTTTTCCGCCGATGCGAGCGGGCTTGGATTGTTGTTGGGCCTGGCTTTGCGAGTCAAAGCCGATGGTTCGCAGACGTATGAAGCGATTGCCGCTTATGACGCAAAGACGAAACAATTTGTGGCTGTGCCGATTGACCTGAGGCCAGCCACGGATCGTGTCTATCTGATTCTGTTTGCTACCGGCGTACGAAATCGCAGCTCGCTGAGTAATATCGGGGTAAAGATCGGCGGGCTGAGCGCAGACGCGCTTTATGCCGGGCCACAAGGATCATTTGCCGGGCTGGATCAACTGAACGTTCCGCTCTCACGCAATCTGATCGGACGTGGCGAGGTTGATGTCGCTGTCACGGTCAATGGCAAGCAGGCAAATACGCTCAAGATCGCGATCAAAAAAGACTAGCGCCGTGCGTCAGGGCGAAACTGAAAATGACCGGGCAGCGATTGCCCGGTCATTTTATATATGCGACAAGCAATCAGTTGTCTCAATCGGCAAAAAATAACCCGATTTATGCTGCGGGCGGCGCTTGCTGACATCGGCAGTACAGTTCTGGCGGAAAACGCGGTAAGCTCAGGAGCGATGTACGCCGAAATCGCGATTCCATTACATGTGCACCAGACGTTCACTTACCGCTTGCCGGAAAGCTTCGCGGACAAGGCGAAGCCCGGTTGCCGCGCCCTGGTTCCGTTTGGCAAACAGTTGCTGACCGGCTACATCGTGGATTTGCACGAAACCGCCGCCGAAGCCGGTTTGGATGCCGAGGCTGCCGAAATCAAAGAGGTCGAAGAACTGTTCGACACCGATCCGCTGGTGACGCCGGAGCTGCTCGACCTGACGAAATGGATAGCGGATTACTATTTCGCGCCCTGGGGCGAAGTCATCAAATCCTGTTTGCCTGCCGGGATTAATGCCGAGGCTGAAACCATTCTTTCCGTGACCGAAGCAGGCCGTGACGCGCTCGCCGCTGGTAAACAAACCATCAAAATGCAGGCGCTGGCCTTGATTGCCGCCAGCGAAACCTTGACCGCCAGTGCTCTGGCCAAGGAATTGACCAAACCGCGCGCCAATGCCGTCATTCGCGAACTGGAAAAGTTGGGCTACGTGACGCTGACGCGTCAGTTGCAAACAGCCCAGGTCAAACCCAAACGCATTCAGGCGGTGCGGTTGGCGGAATTTGCGCCTGTTGCCGAGCGCAAAGCGCTCAACGAAACGCAGCAAAAGGTTTTGCATCTGCTTGCTGAAAGCGGCGAACCGATTCCCTTTGCCAAATTGACGGAGCAGGCACAGGTCAGTCCGTCGGTGATTCGCACGCTGGAAAAACGCGGCTACGTCGAAGTCTTTCAACACGAAGTGCGCCGCGATCCGCTGTCGCACGTCAACGACAAATCAGCGGCGGATTTGAGGCTGACGCCCAAACAACAAAGCGCGCTCGACCAAATCACGGCCAAACTCGACGAAGGAGTTTATGCCGCCTTTTTGTTGCACGGCGTGACGGGCAGCGGCAAAACCGAGGTGTACATTCGCGCGATGCGCGCGGCGGTCGAAAAGGGAAAAACGGCGTTGATGCTGGTGCCCGAAATTTCCCTGACGCCGATGTTTGCGCGTCGTTTGCGTGCGCATTTCGGCGATGCGGTGGCGATTTTGCATTCTTCGTTGTCAGACGGTGAGCGGCTGGATGAGTGGAACCGTTTGCGGCAGGGCGAAGCGCGCGTTTGCATCGGGGCGCGTTCTGGTGTGTTCGCGCCGATGGGAAACCTGGGCGTGATCATCGTGGACGAAGAGCACGAAGCGTCTTACAAACAGGATGAAACGCCGCGTTACCACGGACGCGATACCGCCATTGTGCGTGCCAATCGCGCCAATGCCGTCGTCATTTTGGGCAGCGCCACGCCTTCGCTGGAATCGTTTCACAACGCCCAAACCGGCAAATACGGTTACCTGCAAATGAATGAGCGCATCGGCGGACGCCAACTGGCCGAAGTCGAAGTCGTGGATATGCGTCAGGTGTTTACCCGACACGGCAAACAGCAGGTGTTTTCTGACGAGATGAAAGCCGCCATCAAGGAAAACCACGAACGCGGCGAACAAACGCTGGTCTTGCTCAATCGGCGCGGTTTTTCGTCTTCGCTGTTGTGTCGCGGTTGCGGACATCGTGCGACGTGTCCGAATTGCGACGTCACGCTGACCTATCACAAAAGCGAAGCGCGGCTGGTTTGTCATTACTGCGGTCATCAGGCGCGTGTGCCGCGCACCTGTCCCAATTGCGAAGGCGCTTACATCTATTACGTCGGCGAAGGCACCGAACAGATCGAAGCGTTGTTGAAAGAGTTGTTTCCGCAAATGCGCATTGCGCGACTTGATCGCGACACGACGCGACGGCGCGGCGCATTTGAAAAACTGTTGAACGAGTTTGCCGCGGGCGACATTGATTTGCTGGTCGGCACGCAGATGATCGCCAAAGGGCACGACTTTCATAACGTGACGCTGGTGTGTGTGATTTCGGTGGATACGGGGCTTTCGATGCCGGATTTCCGTTCGGCGGAACGCACCTTTCAGTTGTTGACACAGGTGGCCGGGCGCGCCGGGCGCGGCGAAAAACCGGGCCGCGTGATTTTGCAGAGCTATCACACAGAACATTACGCGCTGGAATATGCGCGCCAGCAAAATTACGAAAAGTTCCACGACCACGAAATCCACTTCCGGCAGCAGATGCACTATCCGCCGTTTGTGGCGCTGATCAATCTGTTGATCAAACACGAAGACTTTCCCAAAGCGGCGACGCTGGCGTCTGATTTGGCGCGCTTGCTGAAAGAAGCCGACACGGAAAAGGTGTTGCGTGTGTTGGGGCCTGCGCCCGCGCCGCTCGCCCGGCTGAAAGGCGAGCACCGTTTGCAAGTGTTGATCAAAACTCGCTATCGCCGACAGGCGCGCGAAGCGCTCGACGCTGCGATGCTGGCGCTCAAAGAAGCAAAGCAGGATTTGCGCATGGTGACGGTGGAAGTTGATCCGGTGAACATGATGTAAGAACGCTGACACACCAGAACACGAAAGCGGCGCGCAGAACAGGTTGGCTATTCTGCGCGCCGCTTTTTGTGTGCCCGGTTTTGTCGCGAGCTATTTCTTTTTCTCGAACCGGTTGGGTTTCAGATCAGGATTGAGTTTGTATTTGCTGATCTTCCACTCTTCAGACATCTGGCCGTTGCTGGCTTTGACAATCTGGTGGGGCAACCAGACATTGCCCACTTGTTTGTGGTCGGTGAAAAAGACCTGCACGTCTACGAATTGCGGTTGGGTTTCAGCCTCACGCACATCCGTCGGTGTTTGCGCCGACGGACGCGGGCCGCGCGTCGCAGGCGCGCGGAAGTTGAGCATCCAGGGACGATGGGTTTTCTGGTCAACCACCAACCAGGCGGCAAAACCATCACTGCCCGTGACTTTGAGGGCGTCAACCTTGCCGTCTTTGGTTTCCATTTCGCGTTCGTAGGCAAATTCAAGTTGCGCGGAAGTCGGCGCTGTCAGCAACACGCCGAGCAGAAACCGAACGTACTCTGCACGGATTTGCCGTTGCATCGCAGCTTCGGCTTCAGGGGACATCGGCCCCATGCCGCCGGGTTGTTCACGACCGGCTCCTCCACCGGGCATTCCGCCACCCATTCCGCCACGGCCACCGCCGCGACCGCCGCCACCACCGCCAAATCCACCGCCACCGCCGCCGCCGCCGCCGAATCCGCCGCCGCCACCACCACCACCAAATCCGCCACCGCCACCGCCGCCGCCACCGAATCCGCCGCCACCGTCAGCGCTGCCCATACCGCTTGCTGACGGAGACATTTCGCGCTTCATATCGCTCCAGGCAATCTCGCCATTTACGGCCTCAATGCGCGTGATGGTCATTGGCCCCATCGAACTGGTGGCAGAGCGCAAAAATTTATCGGGCAACAGCATTTCGACTTTGAATTCGCCTTTGACTTCACGACCGCCCAACACGGTTCTAACGTTGCCGTTGGCCTGCAAACTCTTGAGCGCAGCCAGGTTGGCATCACCGCCCAAGGCTTCGCGCGCTTGTTTGAGCACTTCTTGCGCCTTGGCTTTGGCGGCAGCCGGATCGGGTTGTTGGCCTTGGGCAAACGATACAATCGTCAGGGTTGCCACTAAAAACAGCACGGAAAACAGGGAACGCATAGAGAGCCTCCTGTATGAAGTTAGGATTGTGGAAAAAATGCAGGAAACTGGCGGATGTAGTGCTGTGAAAAAGAAAAAGCGGCGAGCCGGAAGGCTTACCGCTTTTCGCCCCGCTCGGCTTCGCGGCGGGCTTCGTTTTCGTCGTATTTTTGCCTTTGTTCGGGCGTCAATACCTCGTGAATGCGTGTGCGAGTCCGCTCTCGCATTTCCTTAAAGCTAGGACATTCCGCAATTCGTTTGTAGGGAAATTCCTTGCGCGATTCTTCAAAAATGTTGCGGATCGCTTTGACTTGCTCATCCGTCAACGACAGATCACGACGCATATCTTCGATCATGCGTTGCCGACCGCCACCGGGGCCGCCTTGGCCGACACGGCTGTTTTTCTGCCAATAGAGTCGGTCAATTGATGCGCCCGTTACGCCGCCGAGCAAAAATACGACCGTGATCAGCAGCCATACTTGCAGTTTCATTTTGCCTTGGTTGGTCATTGCTTTACCGCTCCTTGACCTGAGGCGCTTTGGCGTTTTCCCAACCGACCAATGAAGTTACCAATTCTTCCTGGGTTAGGGCGGGAATGCCGCCGATGGTGACTTGTTGTTGATCTGCGGCCAGTAATTGATTGGCGGGAACGCCGCGTTCCGGTACATACCACGAAACCGCCAGTGCGATCATCGCCAGCGTCAAAACCACGGGGACGGCCCGGCGCATTTGCAACAATACCGCCAACCAGGGGCTGCTTTCGGCAGCGCGCCGTCGCTGTTCGATTTGCACCAGAATGCGGCGGTACAGAAACGGCGACGTTGCCGCCGTATTGATCTCAGTTTCGCTGGCGGCAACAGCCCGCAACAACGAATCTCCCAGCCGATCCAGCTTCTCATTTTCCGTGTGGGATTTACTACGATTCCACATCGCTCTCTCTCCTGTTCAGAAAAACACTCACAAAAACTTGCGCAACACGCGCCGCAAACTATGTTGAGCACGGTGCGAACGCATTTTTACTTTGGCGGATGTCCAGCCCAGCAATTCGGAAATTTCCGCAATCGAAAGCTCTTCCTGTTTGAGCAACATCAGCACCAGGCGATCATCCGGGTGCAGGCGCGCCAACAGCTTTTGCGCCAAATCCCGCGAAACCGCGATGCCTTCGACATTGCCGCCCGCGCTCAAATCGTGAAGCTGGTCGGTCAGATACGCCGCTTCGTCATCAGTCAGGTCGCCGATGTTGCTTTCGCTGCGGCGTTTTTGGCGGCGTAACTCGTCATAGCAGGTGTGAACCGTAATGCGCGCCAGCCAGGCAATGAATGATTTCTCTCCTTCTCCGTGATAGTCATCCAGCGCGAAATAGGCTTTCACAAAACTTTCTTGAATGATCTCTTCAACCTGCTCACGACGCGGAAAATACCGATACGCCAGACGCGCGACCAAATGGCGATGCCGTTCAAAGAGACGGGTAAACGATGCCTCGTCGCCTGTCCGTGCGGCAGCGACCAGTTCATTGTCCGTAGGGTCATGACCTGGAGCTGCTCCTCGCAGGCTAACCTCTGGCTCTATTGTTTCGGCCATTCGTCTCATCAGTAACGGTGACGGGCGGTGTCAGCCGCGAGAAAAAGTCGCTTCGGAACATTTCCTTTCGCAGGCTTAAAGGCGAATGAACGGGGCTTGTGGTTACAGCTTTTTTGGTATCAGCGGCGCGCGCCGGGTTGGAACGGCAAACCCAACAAGGCGGCTAAACGCGGCGCCAGCGCCAACATGGAGATTTCGGGCGTACGGCGGGCGGCAATTCCACGTCCCCACAAAATGAAGGTCGCGCGATAGTCTTTGCGCAACGGCCACAAGCCGTGAACGCCGATTTCTGCCGGGGCAGAGAAGAGCTGTCCGTCTTTGCCTGCGCCAAACAGATGGTGTTCCGCCGGTTCAAACGCCGCCAGTGCATCGGCCAAATGCGGCGCAAGGCGAGCCAATTCATCTTTCGGGACTTCGCGTCCGATGCCATAGGCGGCGGCGTTGGCTGGTTGTCGCAACCATTCTGCGACGGATGCCTCGCGCGTTGTCAGCAAACCGGGCGTGAGCGTCGCTTTGCCGGAAATGCCGCTGCGCGCCAGTGCGGCGTTTACGTCCACGACTTTGTCGCTGCGTTCAAAGCCGTGGTCTGACACCAGCGCGACCACCATATCGGGCGGCACGGCTTTCAGAATATCGCCCAACAATTCGTCTGTACGTTCGACCAGGGCGTTGGCTTCGCGGGTGAAGGGGCCGTTGTGGTGCGCTTCGGCATCTAAATCCACCAGATGCAGCAAGATCAAGTCAGGCTTTTCGTATTGCAACAGGTACAACGTCGCCAATGTGCGCGTGCGGTCGTCCATCCATTCCTGGGGAAAGGAGGGATAGGCGCGCGCGATTTTTTCTACCAGACCGGTCGTGGCTTTGGCTGCAATGGAGGGCAAATCCATGGCTCCGCCGTTGCGGCGCTGAAAGTATTCCGGCAGGTTGAAATCAATCTGATCGGTGACTGTCACCGGCCAGGTGATCGCGGCGGTTTTGCGACCGGCTTCGCGGGCGGCGTGCCACAAGGTTTTGACCTTGAGCAAATCGGCGCTCCAGTAATAATCGCCGCCTTCTTCTTTGGGACGCCGATTGCCCAAAATGCCGTGTTCGTGCGGCGTGACGCCCGTGATCATCGTGGTGTGCGAAGGCCAGGTGATGGTCGGGAAAACGCCCGCGACGCCGTCGGCCCATTCGCCTTCGCGCAGCAAGCGGCGCAGGTGCGGAATGCGCAGCCCTAATTTGTCGGCATCCCGCAAATAACGATGATCCAGCCCATCCACCGAAATGACCAACACGCGGCGCGCTTTTGCTTGCGCCAAACTGGTGAACCGGGCAGGGCTGAGCAGTACAAGGCAGGTCAGCGCTGTCAGTGTGAGACAGTAAAAACGAAGATTTTTTCGCAGCATGCGCGCAGCTTGGCACAAGCCTGTGTGAATGCCAACCTCTGTTATTGCCCCCTTCCGCGCTTTGCCGCTATAGTACGCGTTGCTATCCATCACCGCAGTTTCAATCCCTTTCTGGCAGGAGGAAACGTGAACGCATTTGGTCGTCTCACACTGGCGCTACTTGCCGTTGTTGTCGCGTGCGGTTTCATCTCTCAGACCCAGGCACTTATGAAAGTCTCGCTGCAAATAGTTCCTTACAAAGGCTGGCAGAACAATCTGCAGCTTGCTAACGGCACCGTGGATTTGCTCATCACGCTGGATGTCGGCCCGCGTGTGATTCGTTATGGCTACACGGGCGAAGCGAACGTCTTCAAAGAGTTCGACGAGCAAATGGGCAAGACGGGGGAAAAGGAATGGATGATCCGGGGCGGACATCGTTTGTGGCATGCGCCGGAAGACATCAAACGCACCTATGCCTTGGATAACTCGCCGGTCAAATATGAGAAATTGAGCCCGACCAGTGTGCGTTTGATTCAGCCGGTGGAATCCATCACCGGCATGCAAAAAGAGCTGGACATCACGCTGGCCGAAGAAGGCACCGGCGTGACCGTTTTGCACCGGTTGCGCAACACCAACGCCAAGCCGGTTGAACTGGCGATCTGGGCTTTGACCGTATTGGCGCAAGGCGGCACCGAGATCATTCCCCTGCCAGAGAAAATCGCGCACCCCGGTTCACTCGCACCGGGAGAAAAACCGGATTATCGCGGCTTTGTCCCGAACCAGAATCTGATTCTGTGGCCGTTTACCGATCTGGCGGATCCGCGCTGGCGGTTTGGTACGCGTTACCTGACCTTGCGTCAGGACAAAGACGCCAGGACGCCGACCAAACTCGGTCTGGCGCACAAGCTGGGCTGGATCGGATATTTGAATGCGGGCACGCTGTTCATAAAAGGCTTTGGCTATCAAGACGGGAAGCCATACACCGACGGCGGCAGCAATTTCGAGACGTTCACCAACAAAGATTTTCTGGAAGCCGAAACGCTCGGCCCGCTGGTGCGCATCGCGCCGGGCAAAACGATTGAACACACCGAGCGTTGGTGGTTGCTCAAAGGTGTGCACTGGGATACGTCCGATGCTGCGCTCGACGCCAATGTACGCCCGCGCGTGGAAGCATTGCTGAAATAAACGCGCCCGAAATCGTCGCCGATGAAAGCACTACTCTGGTCAGTTTTGGCGGCTTTGCTTGGATACGTCGTCGGCGGCACGGCGGGCTTTGCGCTGGTCTCTCTGTTTTCGTCCAATCGTCACGACAAAAGCGTGGAAGCTTCGATGACGGGATTGTTTGTCGTGGGGCCGCTGTTTGCCGTGCTCTGTTTTGTCGGTGCGCTGTTCTTTCAAGTTCGTAAACGCTGAAA
>JAEUQO010000017.1 GCA_016789605.1 Acidobacteriota bacterium | reverse complement strand
TTGCGAAAAGCCGCACGAGCAATATCGGAAACGTTGGGGAATTGAAACGCTCTTCGGGGCGTTGAAATCGCGCGGCTTTAACCTCGAAGACACGCATTTGAAAGACCCGGAACGCTTGAGCCGATTGCTTGCATTACTGGCTTTGGCTTTCACCTGGGCCTTTGTTGTTGGCCTGTGGCAAGCAGTTGTCAAAGAACTGAAATTGAAGAAACACGGCTATCCGCCGAAAAGTATCTTCCGCCGCGGACTCAATCTCTTGTGTCGTCTGGTGACGAACTTCGAACACTTCGATCTTGTTGTCTGGCGAAAGGTTATCAACCTTTTGTCCTGTAGTTAGGTAGACCACTCAAAGCCGCCCTATGCTTTAATGAGGAAAAAATGAAAGTGTCGATTTTGACTCTAAGTCTAATTGTTATTGTTACAGTGTTAGCTAATTTGTCCTTAGCACAAGGGAGTTGCACTGCGTCATTCAATTGCTCTACCTGTAACTCAGGTGGATTTACGATTATGTGTACATGCACGTCAACCGCTAATTCTGTTTGCGATGGGTGTACACCTGGAGGATGTACCTCTCCTCCTTGTAATAAATGTTGTCGGTTGATAACAACTATTCAGAATGGAGTTGCTGTTACACAGCGATCTTGCACAGGCTCCAAATGTGCAGGGTCTTGTACCTCCGAAGAGCTTAACGCGGGCATCTTTTTACCATATAGAGGACAAGTAATAAACTCTTTAACCGCCTCACTTTTTTCATTCCCCCTGACAAAATCATATGCGTTTTCACCCTCAAGGTATTTGAGACAGACTCCAATAGAAGTGGCTTTCCTGAAAGACGCTAGGCTCAGTATTAGTGACGCTGAACCTCAAATTGATGAAAAGGGATTTAACTCTTTAGCTTTCAAATTAACAAATCTAGAGGCTAAAGATTTAATTGCGTTAGGTATTGTTGTTGATCTTTATTGGGAAAGCAGAGAGGAACCAGTAAGAATTGTATATTCAAATGATGGCTGGTTCTTACGGAGCAAAGGATTGAGCAATGGTGAGACACTTAATATTGAAGTAGCTACTGCAATAACACCTACAAAGAAAGATAAGCTTAAAAGAATTGTAGTTGCGGTGGATTACGCAGAATTTGAAAATGCCCAATGGGTAGGTGAGGATTCCGTAGGCTTTCGAGGTGGTTTCAATGCGATACGGCAGCAGCAGATCAATGTTCAGACAGATCTGGCATCCAGGCTAAAGCAAGGAGAGTCTATAAGCTCAATTGTTGCTGAAATAACCAAGGGGCCGGATGAGTCCCGCTATACTGCAAAAGACTTAAAGTATAGAAGGTCGGTATATGCAGTGTTATCAAGCATGTATCGTTTAGTAGGCGCAGATGCATTGTCAGCCAGAATCATAGAACCGCCAAGAGGACTACCTACTGCAAAAACTAGGTAAATTCCCTAACTACAGGACAAAAGGTTGATAACCTTCCGCCAGACAACAAGATCGAAGCGTTGGGGTGGTCTACCTGTTTCCAGTTGATAGGCGAGGCGGGGTACTCCGTAGCTGATCTTTGAAATGATTGAGCGGTAAGGAGCAAGGTTGGGTTGTCATGATCCAATCCAAACCCCTTACCGGGCAGTGTCCGCACTGCGGAGCGACTGCCGAGCACCTAGCCTATCACAGCCGCTACACTTTACGGAGCGGCCAATCGGTCTTTGTTTTTCGCTGTCGGCAGTGTCGGAAAACCTTCTGCGACCGGTATGGTACGGCTTTCTACGACCTCAAGACGCCGGAGGACAAAGTTCAGCGCGCGCTCCAGCAAGGCCTCGAAGGTTTATGCCCAGAGGCGGTGGCTCGCGTCGAAGGCGTTCATCCGACGACCGTTCAACGCTGGGTTGAACGCGCTTGTGTCCAGGCGAAAGCCGCCGACCAGCAAATCATCACGCGGGTCAACGCGGAAAATGTCGAATTGGATGAACTCCACAGCTTCGCGGGCGAGAAGCACCCCGATGAGCAGGAAAGTGACTTGGAAGAAATCGGCCAGCATTGGACGCACGTCGCAATGGCGCGTGAATCCCGTTTGATACTTGAAGTCGTTGTCGGCCCGCACACCCAGGAATCGGCCACGAAATTGGTCGAAGGCGCGGCCAGGCGACTGGCCCCTGGTTGCTGGCCGTTGTGGTCAAGCGACGGATGGAAACCTTATGTGTTCGCGCTGACAGTGGCCTTTGCAGTCTTGATCCACTTCATCAAAGGCAAGGGACGAGGTCGCCCGAAAGACTCCCAAGTCGTGCCTGATCCACGTCTGCGTTACGGTCAAGTTGTCAAACAGCGCGCAGGGCGACGTCTGGTTTCGGTGACTCGACGCGTAGTCTTCGGCGTCGCGGAGTTGATCCCGCTCAAGCAAATCTCGACCTCGCTTTTGGAACGCCTGAATGGGACGATCCGGCAGCACGTCGCGCCGCTGCAGCGCAAAACACGGAGCTTTGCAAAACGCCGAACAGCACTCGACACGCAGACGCAGCTGTTCAAGAGTTATTACAATTTGTGCCGAAAACACGGCAGCTTGAAGGGCCAAACGCCAGCGCAAACCGCTGGCCTGAGCGACTACTGCTGGACACTCAGAGAATTGCTAACCTTCAACGCTGCAATTACTTCAAAGATCACGTAGGGAGTACC
>JAEUQO010000480.1 GCA_016789605.1 Acidobacteriota bacterium | reverse complement strand
CGCGTATGTCATTCGCCTGCCACGTCCAACGCCGAGCGCCGCAGGCAAGTCGGGGATATGAATGTTGCCAATCTCGTCGAGATTGAAGAGGACGGGAGCCGAGTCCTCACTGATCGCGCCGTTGCGCAGGCAGTCGTTGGCAAGGCCGAAGAAGGTGGACAATACACGCTTGTAGCGTTCGGCGTCGCCTTCGGGAACGATCATAAAAACTGCTGTGTTCGCCTGCCGAAGCTCGCTGAAGTTCACAAACCGCACGCCGCGCGAGGCCATCGGGTTCGTGATCGGCGAAGCAATCGCCATCATATTCGGCGTGCTGAAATCGGCGCACGCGACGCCGAGACCGATTAACACGCCAGCCTGGAGCTTCGGCTCGACTTTGCTAAACATGCCCCAGTAAAGCGGTACTTTCGGGTCAGACGATTTCATCATCAGGTCGTTGAGTTGTTGAAGCGTCAGCGTCGAAATCAACTCCTGAATCATGTGTGGCGCCGGACGCGGATGGAGTTGATTTAATTGCAGCAGGATGGCCGTCAACGCCGCTTTCTCGGCTTCCTTCCAGAACGGGTCAGCCGTTGAGCGCCGGCTCTGTTCCGAATCCAGAATCATTGAAGCAACCTTGTGCGCGAACTCCGCATTGCCGCCGCAGTCGGGCAGAAAGTTCCAGCGGTCAGAACGCCCAGGCGTCTGCAAGTCAATGCGGTAGACGTTGCGGAACAGGTACGCCGTCTGGTCGTAGAGTTCGCCTTTCGGGTCAAGCACAATGACAGAACCTGTTCCTGCCCATGCCCGCTGCCACGTAATAAAGAACGTTGATGACTTGCCTGAACGCGGCGGCCCGAACATCGCCAGATGGCAGGTCGAATGTTCAGGTCCCAGCACGACGCTGTGTTTCCATCCCAGGCCGCCGAGCAGCAACGTGAAGGGCGGCAGCATCTCGTCTTTTTTAAGCGCCAGCTTCAAATCCCGTAGGACGCGCGCATCAGCCCACCGTGCGGAACCGTAAGTCACTCGCTGTTCATACTGGTAGTAAGGCAGCCAGAGTTGCGCGGCTTCGACCCACGAAATCAGTACTGCCGTGATGCCGAGGCAGTGTGCGGCGATCTCGATCTCAATTCGCAGGGCGAGCCAGTGAGACGCCTGAAGAAAAAGCCAGGCGGAGAGGAACCCTGCAATGACGAGCAGCACCGCCTGACCGCAGTCTCCGAGCAGGTTGAGCGCGGCCTGATACGCAGGCAGATGCTGAGCGGCTGCCGGGCGCGGGATGTGATATTCGGCATCAATCTGCTGGCAAAGCTGCGAGAGCGATTTCGGCTGCTCCCGCCACCACTGCCGGTATCGGTTCAGCTTTGTAAGAGTCGTTGTTCCTGTAGCATTCATTCTTCAGGTAAGCACGAACTATTTTCCTGTCGCTGCATACTGTCGCGTCCAGGCATTAAGCTGCTCGATTTCCTCCGGCGCGAATGATCTTTCGCGAAGCGGCTCGGCGTTCCAGCCCATCGCAAGGATTTGCGCGACTGTCGCGAACGGTGCGGGGATTGGCGTTTCGGCTTTCCTGGCGATCAGCAGCAGAGCGCCGGAATCGTCATCGCTATCGGCTGCCAGCCGCACGATTATTGCCGGTCCGTCTGCGCGCTCGCTTCCGATAGAAGCTACTTCGATTCCCAGCGGAGCCGAACGGTAACGCACGTAAATCGTCGCGCAGTCAGATATCAGCACGCCTTTGGTGGAGGTCTGACGGACGCGCGGAGGCAAGAGATTGCGTTTCGCCATCAGTTCAACCAACGCATCTGCATTCGCTGGCGAACGATTGCCCATTTGTTCGGTGATGGCGAGCATCGCCAGCCCCATCAGTAACCCGGTTACCTCACGTACCCGTGTGGCAGTTCTTGCGACTTCTCCATCCGGCAGTCCAACTGCCGTTGCAACAACAGATGCCTGTGATGTTTGAAGCTCTATCGCTGGCTCAGCAATTTCGACCCGCGCTTTTACTCGGTAACGACGCGCGTTGAACCATCCTGCAAAGAGCATTCCGGCAATCACAATCACGACTGTCAGCGTGACAATCAACGGAGGCGACGGACGCCATCTCTTCTTCTCACTTCGCATTGTGCGACCTCCCCAAGCTCGTCAATCCAGCCTTCAATCTCATCATTCGGCGCTTCCATCATCGCCTCGATTCGTACCAAAGACTTTCGCAGGTTCTCCAGATCAAGCCGCCGCCGGGCGAGAAAGCAGAGGTGCAACTCAATCTCGTCAATGCTCAAATCATTACGCCCTTCCTCCGTCAGAGCACGCAACAGAAAGATGGATTCGCGCAATCCCGGCTTGTCCGTAATCCCCGGCAGACTGCGGACTGCGTTGATCAGCCTGACCATTTTCGCCAGCAGCAGGCGCGGTGCCTGTGGGCAGCGGGCTTTCAGAATTCTCACTTCTCCACGCGGCGTGGGCGGCGGCAGCCACGAATACAGACAGCGCGAGCGCATTGGTGACGACAGGTCATGACGCTGGTCATTCGAGAGCAGAATGACCACCGGCCAGCGCGACTGATCGCGCACGCCAATTTCGCCGAAGCGCGGGATGTGCGCGTACCCGCGCGCGAAAAGCTGCAACAGCATGTCCTCGATCTTCTCGCTCACCTTGTCGAATTCGTCGCAAATCAGAATCGGAACAGCCTCTTGCTGCGCCGCCGTCTCGTAGGCGGCAAGCGCTTCGCCAAGCATCAGGAACTCGCGCGCCCACTGTCCGGCACGCGCCTCTTCAAAGCCGCATCCCATCGCTACAGCCTGGCGCACCCACTGCGTCTGTGCCTCACGGTCCCAGTCGTACAGCACATCGGCGAGGGTAAGACCTTCCATTCCCTGCAAATAAAACATTGGCAGATTGCAGGCTTCCGCCAGAGCCTCAGCCAGCGCCGTCTTGCCACCGCCGCGCGGGCCTTCGATAAGCCAGGGCAAACCGCTCCGCAGCACGTGGCACAGATCGCGCAGCATCCCGTGCTGAATGACATACCCCGTGCCGCGCAGCAGATCGGCCAATGCCTGCTCACCGCTCTCATCAAGCAGTCTGCGCGGATTGATGATTGGAAGGCCGGAATTATTTTGTTGCACTTCAAGGCTTCTCCGCCTCAATTTCCTTCAGAACCATCTGCGCCACGCGCTGCAACTCAGGATTCATCCTCGGCAACGCGACGCGAATGCGCGCCGGATCGGCTTCAGCCATCAGCTCGGCCAATTCTTCATCGGTCGGGCTTTCCTCGTGCGCGCCTGCTTTGGCGAGGTGTGAGTCTGATGTTGCCTCCGGCAAAGTCGTCACCATCACAAAACCTGACGTTCCCGCCGCGACTTCTACGAAAGTCCTATTCTGATCCGAGCGCAAACCATCCGCTCCCGACGCCGACCGGTATGTCCCATAGGGATCGGCAGCAATGACGACCGATGAACTGCGCCGATTGAGTACGCCGGTCGCAATCTGCACTCCGGCTTCTGCTGTCCGGTCAAGAACTCTGACCCAGGTCGGCGAGATTCGCCGCTGTCTGCCGCGCAATCCCGCACCGCCGTCGTTACCCAGTACCTCGCCTTCGAGCTTCGTAAACGTCTGCGTGTCAGGATCAATGAAGCCTTTGATTTGCAGATAAGCACGATCAAGCTCGCCGCCGAGCGACTGGCCGATGAAAACGGTGCCGCGGCGGAGTTGCCAATTTCCCGCCTTGAGATCACGTGCGAGTTCCAGGCGAACGAGCGTCCCTGTGCGCAGCGTGTAAAGCACGCCCATCAATCGCACCGGCAGCATTGCGCCGAAATTCGGCGCGGCAGTTCGTTTGACCAGACGGGTTGAAGAATTGATTTGATCAGACTGCTCAACCCTGCCTGTAACGCTCGCCTTGAGCGGCAAATCAGAGCCGTCCCGCACGCTCGCGGCCTTCTGTGGTGCGGGCGCGAAACGAACTGATTGTGTGGCACTCGCCTTTGTCGCTGAAACGCTGGCCAATGTGGCAGAGCTTCCCGAAGCGCCTTTCACTGCGATGTCATTGTTCCGTTGCTGTATAGACCCGGATGCAGCGGCCCCGGCTGCCAGTGCTTCGGGGGGAGCGGCGAGCGTGGTTGCAATTCCGGGCTGTATCGGCACAGAGACCTTCTCATCTCTGGTGATTGCTGAAGCTGACAGTTGTTGCGTTGAATCAAGGCTGCCTGTCCCCGATGACGCAGGTGCCTTCACCGGCTCAGTAAGCGAGCCGCTGATCGAATCGAACGCCGCCTGTTTGATGTCTTTGCCGCTCGCAATTTTCTCCGGCAGTTTCTTGTTCGCTCTGAGATCAACTCTCTCGCCACGCAGAAGAAACCAACCACCAATGCCGGTCACAACGACGAGCAGTAAGAGCGCAAGCAGCATCAACAAAACTTTCCTGCGACGATTTCGTTGAGGCTTTTCATCCGGCAGCCTGACACCCTCTTCAAGCTCGGAGAGTCTGACCTGTGGTTCCTCTACGCTATTCAGTTCAGGTTGATTCTCGTTCATTGCTGTCCTCCTCTATCGTGTTCCTGCTGTCAGTTCCAGCGTCACCGGCTCGTCCGCTGCATTGACCTGCGCAACAGCGACACTGAGCCGTTGCTTTGCGCCCAGCACCGGCGCTTCATATGTGATCAGATAGCGCGCTGTTTGTTTCGGCGCGACCATTCCGTCAGACGTGGAGCTTTCGCTTTTCAGACTGGCTATTGGTTCGACCTGAAGGACTCGCCCTTTTTCATCGAGCGTCTGAATCTGCAACTCAGGATGCCCGGAGACGATTTTGACCGGAGACGAAAGTGTGTTGCGCACCGTCACCAGCACCTGGCGCTGTCTTGCATCAATGATGCGCGTTTGTGTGGCAATCTTCAGACCGTGAAGAGATTTGCTCCACTGCTCCTTACCTTCGACGACCGGGTAATCAATGAGCGTCGGTTTGGGAAGTGCTTTCTCTTTCGCCGCGTCGTCTGTCTTCGCGGGCGGGGCTTGTTGTGCTGCTGCGGCTTTCTCGGAGGAGGCAGGCGGCGGCGAAACCAATCTGATTGATGATGCCTGCTGCTTTCCGTTCATCCCCTCTTCTTTTCTATCGAGATTGATTGCCAGACCTGCGGTGCGGCGCGCATCAGTGATTGCCTTCGGGTCATACATCACCACGCAACGATGGGCGTTGCGTTCGATGTCGCGTGTCGGATAGATCAGAAAGGTCACAACCATTCCCGAATTCATCTGCACGATGATCGAGGTCGCTGGCGATGTCGCTTTCGTTCCTTCCGGTGCAGGCGCAAAACCGCCGCTTGGTCGCATCACGAAAAAGCGGTCAGTTTCTTTGGTCGGAGAATCTTCAATCGTCACCAGTTCGGGATTGCCCGGATTGATCGCAAAGAAACGATCACTCGCCGGAAATTCGACGAGCGCCACGCCATTCTGTGCGAGGCCCAGCCTGATGATCGGGTTTTCATTGCCGCGCACCGCCACGCTGACTTCTCCTGACAGGTATTGTGGTGCCGGGTTGTTGACGACCAGCACCGGCGGCAAAGGCGCCGGCATTGGTTTTTCCTGTTGATGCTTTTTCGCCTTTTTCGTTTGCGCCGCGACTGGCGCAAACGTTTGTGACATCGCCAGGGTTAGCGCCACGAAAAAGCAGCCTGAGTTCAGCCATCGTTTCATTTGTGTTCTCCTTTCGGCGGTCTCGCTTCACGAGGAACCGAGTTCTTTGTAATCAATCGCGGCGACCAGAAAGCCCATTCTGCGATTGGCGTCGTTACGCCCGGCGGGATCGGCAACGAGCTTGATGGTCAATTGTAGTTGCTTCGTTTCGCGGACGACCGCGTTGTTGATGACTTTGGTGATCTCCTGTTTGCCGATCACGCGCAACGTATATGGATCGAGCCGGTCAACGCTCGTGTCTTGCGGAGTCCAGACCGCCTGCCAGGATTCAGTGCGCTGCTGTTCGAGGATGTGGTGATCTTTCAGATAAGCTGCGAATCGCGTTGCCGATTGCGGAACCATCATTTCCAACGCCGCTTTCAGATCAGCCGCACGCGTCGCCGGATTGACCGCGTACAGCAACCGGACGTACTCGCTCACCAGATATTTCTTGTCAGCCTCGCCCGGCTGATCCGGCATCATCCTTACAACACCCGTCGCGCCGTACTCCCGGTCATTAATCATCAGCACCTGCCCGCTGGAACGATCAACCACAATGCGGTCAGGCCGCCGCCAGTACTGGTAAGCGTTGCCGAGCGCACTCAGCATCAGCAGGCAGAGCACGATGAGCAGCATCGTGAGCAGTTGAAAGCTGGTACGCACATCCGCCGGATCGCGGTAGACAATCAGGCGCGGCTCGACCTCTGGTGATAAAGTTACAGCCGTTGGCGGTTTGTCGCTTTTCTCATCAAGTGGAGTTGCCTGCCAAAGACCATCATTGACTTGTGGCAAATCGGTGTTTGTCATCGTCGCCCTCTTCTTTTATGAATGTGAAATGGGAGAAGCTCCGAGCAGAGCTTCTCAATCGGAACGCCGGGGTACTTCAATTTGAATGCCACAAGCTCATCGCCTGTGAATCAGGGCCTTTTCAGGGTTGGAGGGTTTTCAGGCAGGAGCAGGGATTGTGATTGCAAAGATGAGTCTGGATTTTTGCAGGGCGATTTTGACACGGGTCTGGTGAAATCCAGTTTCCCCACCTTGTCAACCGCGGGTGATCACTCTTCTTCGCGCCCTCTTCCAAAATAAATCGAGCGCCTGTGAACATTCGGTCGAATCTGAAATTGCGCGTTGTCTGGTTCTGAATGACCAATTGCGCGAATGCTGTTGCGAACAAGGCCTTGCGCCGATTCACCCTTTTCTTCCTGGCCGGAGTCACTTTTCATTTTTGAGCCAACCTGCTGCGTGAAGGATGACGAATTGGAGCGCATCGTTTTCAGCAGCGCCACCCCTCGCGCGACATAGAGCCGGGTTTCGCGGTAAGGCGGGATGCCTCCGGTGATGACTCCTTTCGGATTAATGATTCGGCTACCAACGATGATCGGACGGCCCTTCAGATAGGCTTCCACTGTTGCCTCGCCAGCGTTGTACGCTGCCAGCACCAGATCAGCGCGATGATCAAAGCGGACGGCAAGATCGCGGAGATAACGCGCCGCTGCATCAATTGCGGCCTGCGGATTATGCGGATCGCTGAGACCATAGCGTGCGGCTGTTGCAGGCATAAATTGCATCATCCCGCGCGCGCCGCGCCTGCTGATAGCGGCAGGATTGAAGCGGGTTTCCATATATCCCACGACGCAAAGCAGGATTGGATCGGCTCCATACTTTGCCGCTGCCGAGGTAATGAACTGCTCATATGGACGCGCATGAACGGCTATATCATCTTCACTCTGCTTCCTCTGCGCGTGAGCCGGAATTGCAAACCAACAGACCAGCATCAGCCAGACGCTGCATTTTACCAGTGTCTTGCTCACCTTCTGCGACAGTCGCTTCTTCTCATTGTTCATTACAGCTCTCTCCTTTTGCATTTCATTGAAAAGCTGAGGAGCAATCAGCAATGGCAATACCGAAATGGATTGAAGCTCTGGCGCGATGATTGCCTTATGACAGAGCGTTGCAAACGAGGAGAGCCTGGCCAGGCAAACCCATAACCGCACGGAGTCGGAGCTTCGGGAAAACCAAAGACATGTTCACAAAACAGCCCGTAGGCCCGGCTCCGTGCGCCTTCACCTTCATCCATCAAAGACAAAACGTGACGAAGACAAAACTGAGGTAAGTGTGATGAGAAATCTTTCTGACTATCAGCGGCTGAGTTTGATTTTTGGGCGACGGCTGACGGTCCTTGCTCACATAGTCACATTGCTCGAACCTGCTCTGGTAATTTTGCTAACTGCGCTGCTGGTGCTCATGCCGCTGTCCAGTCCTGCATTCGCCCAGACGCCGGGCGGCGGTATCTTCGGCAGCGACCAGCAGGTGGGCAATGCGATCCGCGAAGCGATCAAGTGGGGGCGCAACCTGCTTTTCCTGATGGGTGTCGTCTTCGTCGGCTGGGGCGTGGTCAATTTCGGCACTGACAAACCATCAGCCAAGCAATTCATCGCGGCCATCGGGTGTTTCGCCTTCGGCGGGATTGTGGCGCTTGTCTATTCGATCTCGCAGGGTAACGCGGTCAATCTCGATACTGGTTTTGGGAACTGAGAACACCATGCAGGCAAGACCCATCAGATCGCAAATCTATCTGTCGGTGCTGCGCTTCGGCATCACCGATGAAGACTGGGGCTTCGTGATCGTCGCCGCCATTCTCGGTTATGCGGTTCCGTTTATATTTGGGATAAAGATCGGAAATGTCCCGCTTGAAATCGTGGGCTGGATCGTGGCGACGGGGCTGACGATTCTCATCCTGAACATCATTCGGCGCAAGAGTCGCCCAGCGTGGTTGCGCCATGTCATTCAAGCCAGACTGCAAGGGGCAGTGAGTCATAGAAGATTGCCGGGCGATGCCGGACGGGCCTGGCTCAAACAGGATCAGGAGAGTGAATGATGGATGCGAATGCGATTACTTTGACCGCGAGTTGCGCTGCGGCGCTCGGTATCGGCGCGGGGCTGACGATCAAGCTCGCCCCTGCGTTTCTCACCGCGCGGCGCGACTGGTCGAGTTTGCGATACGTCCCGGATGCGTCATCAAATGATGAAGCTCACTTTTCAACCGAACGCACGCTGGGGCGTATTCGTAATAGTTCTATCGTCGGCCTCTACCGCGACGCGCTACGCCACGCCGACGGATCATTCACGCGCGCTTTCCATGTTGAGCTTTCTCCATCCGTCTTCAGTGACGACTTGGCGGTTGAAAACCGCTGCGATGCGCTGGCGCGAATGCTTGCAGCGCGCAAGCCGGTCGGCACAAGCATTCAGTTTCGCTTGTCGGCAGGCGTTGATCCTGGTCACGCGCTTTTCAGACACGACGATGCGCGTGATATAGCGGGAACTCATCGTGCAGCCCTGATGCTGCACGACGGTGGGATTCAGCATTACGCAGCGATGGCTGCGCTGGGACTGTTCCGGCAAACCGTGCTGACCTGCTGGGTGAGAGTGCCGAATCCGCACCGCCGCATGGAAGATCAGTTTCTTCCCACACTCAAACGTGAGGTCAGCAGGAATGGTCTGGCGCGCCTTCCTCTTGCGCCGGTCAGAAGCTGGCAAGCAGCTTCATCAGAACAGATCGTGCATCGCTTCGTCCGCGAAGAGCAGGAATCATATGAAGTAGCAGAGAAAACCTTTCGACTCATTGAACGTGAGTGTCCGCTGACGCTGACTCCATTCACTCGCGATGAACTGTGGGCGGCGGCCTTTCTCGGCCATCGGCAGAATGCAGCTTCGGTTCCCGCGCTCCCTGATGATGGAACCGACCTGCGCGATTATCTGTGCGGCGAGACCATTGAGGCTAATGGGCATTACGTGATGCACGGCGCGTGTCCGGCAGCATTGATTTCGTTGTTCACTCCGCCGCAACCCACCATTACAGCAGATGCTCTGCGACTATTGTGCGTCAACGGCTCGCTCAATTTCAGACACACGATCATCAGCGAGTTCGTCTATCCCGATCAGCGACAGGGCATCAAACATCTCGACCGGCGCATTGGGCAGGTCGGGCGTTCGGCCAACAGCCTGACCGGGAAATACAAGTTATCCCCCGAAGCGCGTGTCGCGCTGGAAGACCTTGCGCACCTGCGCCATGACCTCGCAGGCGGTCGCGCGGCGTTGGCACAGATGCGTCTTTCGGTCGTGGTTTACGGCCATCCAGCGCGTACACGCGCCGAACTTGCCGCTTCCCTTAAAGAGCTTGACCGCAACTGTGAACAGGTCATTTCAGAGATTCGCAAAATTTCCGGCGCGGATGCTGACCGCGAAGAGCCGCACGCGCTACGAGTGCTTTACCAAAAAGCACTCGTCGGTGAGACGGATGCACGCAAGACCGGGCGAGAAGTCACCGAGACCGCGCATTCGCTCGCGCCGCTGATTCCAACCGAATCTGAATGGTCAGGTGCGCCGCGCCCGCACACGCTGTTTTCTTTGCCCACCGGAAAACTGATTGGCTTTGACCTCTTTGACCGTCAGTTGATCCCTTCGCCGCTGGTACTCGCGCTGGCCGCTCCACGCGGCGGTAAGAGCGTGCTGCTGGCGCGCATGGTCTGCGACGTACTGGCGTGCAAATCGCACGCATCTGTCAGAGCGGTTGATTTCGGCGAATCGTTCGCGCCGCTCGTGGATGTTCTCGGCGGGCGTCATCTGCGCTTTGAAGTCGGCACTGACAGAACAATCAATGTCTGGGATTACGATGGACTGGAACGCGGCGAGCTGCCCGATGAGGTGCAGGTTGGGTTTGTCGTTGGCGACCTGTTACAGCTTGCCCGCGTCCCGGCCAGTGATACACTCGCGGAAGACATCCTGACCATGCTGGTCAATGAAGTCTATCGCAATGAAGTCCCGCGCAATCGTCCGGGGATGCCGAAGCACGAACCGCTGCTGTCGCATCTCCATGACTCTCTCAGCACATGGCCGTTGAAAGGAGCGGCGGCGAATCGCGCTGAAGAACTGAAACTGGCGCTCGGCCAGTTCTGCGGCCACAGCTTCCTCGATGCGCCAACGCACCCTGACTTCGCCGGGCAATCGCCGTTTGATGTCTACGAACTCGACAGCCTGGAAAAATTCCCGGAGCGTGTGCGCGAATCATTGGCATATCGCGCGGCGGCGCGGGTGCTGCGCGCTATTGGCAAACTCAATAAAGATGGGACTCGCTCGCCAACACTGCTGGTCTTTGATGAGGTCTGGAAGATCAGGGAGAAGTACCCGCGCATCCTCGATGTCATCAAACGTGGCGCGCGCACCGGTGGCAAAGAGAACGTCGTGACAATGCTGGCAACGCAGGCTTACGAAGATTTATCCAGCTTGCCGGACATTGCCAAAACTGCCGGCGCCAGAATTATCGGCAAGCAGATTGGCGATTACACAAGGCTGGTCGAGGATTGCGGCTTGTCGTTGCAAGCCGCCGCCGCCATCAGCGTCATTCACAACGTCCCCGGATCACACGCACAGTTCCTGCTGGTCGTCGGTTCCGGTGAAGACAAGATCGTGCAGACGGTACAGTGCGATCTGTCGCCGACTGAGTTGTGGACCTTCACCACCAATCCCGACGAACGCAATGCCCGCGCCCGCGTGCAGACGCTCAGGCCGGAATGGTCGCTGGCACAAATCATCGCCTGGCTGGCCGAAATGTACCCGCAAGGGCTGACTGGCTCAGGGTTCGTGATGATTGATGAATCATTACTTGATTGAAGGAGAAGGAGGGAGAGATGAACCAACAAAGTATTTTCAGACCAGTCATCATTGGCATACTCATCGCCGTTTTGCTCATGCCTGTTCCGGCGCAGGCGCAGTGGACGGTCTTTGATCCGGCGAACTATGGCCTTCAGTTGAGAAAGCAAGTGGAAGAACTCAACCGCTGGCTGGAGACCATCAACCAGTACACGCGAATGTATGAGAACGCCGTCGGGCAACTCACAAATCTGAAAGGCATTCTGCGCACGGCCGATGAATTGTTGGCACAGGACAAACGCTTGCGCTCGCTGATGAGCAATTGGGGACAGGTCATCCGGTTGAGTTTTCGTATCAAAAACCAACTCAACAACCTTATCACTGGCAACATTCGTGCGATTGCGAATATGGCGCAGCGATTGCGCAATGGCATCTTTGATCCCGAAGCGGACAAGCGGGATTTTGAAGAGTATTTACGCTACGGCATCGGACGCACCGCGCAGGATACCGAGTCGGAGCTTGAGCGGTTGAAGAAGATGGACAACCAGTTCGAGCGGCTGGAATACGACCATCAGATCGCCGCCGACAAAGCCGCGCAGCTTCAGGTCTACCTCGAAGGTAAAAAGGAAGAGCTTGAACGGTTGAAGAATTGCGACGACTGCACTGAGAAGGATCGTGACCTTGAGCGACTTTCGTTCGAGATCGTCAAGCTGGAAGAAAAGATGACCCAGGCGCAGTCCGAAGTCAGCCGCTTGAATGACCTGAAGGCCAAACGCGCCGAAGCGATCTACCAAGTCGAAATGCAGCGCATCCACTTCGGGCGCACGATCCGCGGTATGAACCGCGCCTGGAAAGGGATGACGACGGCGACGCAGGAACTGCGCGAAAAACTGGAGCAGGCGAATGATGGCAACTGAAAAAGTAAAACGAGGTCTGCCTGCACAATTGGCGGCGATCAGTTTGTTCACGCTTTGTTTCTGTGCCCCACTGGTGATGGCGCAATCCCCCACGCCATCACCAGCCCCCGCGAATGGCACCAATGTCGCAGGTGCTGATGCACTTACGGAACTGGTCATCGTAGCGGGCAATCTGATTCCGCGTGTTCAGGAAGCGATTGAAAGCCCGCTGGTCAAAGGGCTGGAGAACCTGGCCTTCTGGATCGCGGTGATCGTGATGCTGTTTTCGTTCGCACGCCTGTTTCGTGAAAACGACGGGGCGACGAAGGATTTGTTCTGGTGGTGCTTCCGGCTGGCGATTGTCTTCACGCTCTTTGGAACCGGGCGCACGATCATCAATACGTGGAGCCAGATCGGCTATGACATTGTCAACGTCACCGAGTTCAGGAAAGTGCTGTGGGATGCCGAGCTTGAGTTCAACACGAATTACGACAAATTCACTGAAGGAATGTTTCTGGTCAAAGCGACGAATGCCAGCGAAGCGCTGGCCGCGCTGACGACCGATGATGTCAGGTTGCGGAACATTGCCAATGCCACCAATCCATCCGCGTGGAGCCTGCCCAATATCTTTATCGGCGTCACGATTGGCCGCGCCATTCTTCAATTCTCGAACGTTTTTCTCGCAATGCTGAGCGCACTGATTTTGATTGCCCTGCGTCTCTTCGCCCCGTTTGCCATTGCGCTGGCGATTGATCGCGGACTGGCGCAGCGCATCTCCTGGCCCTTTGTGTGGAGCGCGGCGGTCTTCACGATGGTTACGCCGCTGGTCAGTCACATTATTGGCTACATCGTTTACCAGGTTGGCAATATGGCGCTGACGATCATCAAACCGGAGAGTCAGATATTTTCGCTCGCCGCTGATGGCTCGATCACGGGCGATCCGAATATGGTCGGCCCGGCAACCGCCGCCTGCGTCGTGTTAATCGTGCTGATGGTAATCAGCGCGCTGCTGCTGTTGGCTTCGCCATACATCAGTTACAAGCTCGCCTTCGGACAAATCTTTGAAGCCGTCTCAGCGACAGCGGCGGGATGGATGGGCGCGCTGACTGCCACCGGCATCGAAATCGCCGGCATCACCTTCGGCTCGGCATTGCAGCGACAAGCCAGCGAAACGCGGATTGAAGGACAGGCGCAGGCAGAAATCGCACGGGCGATGGCTGCGAGAGAAGCAAGTGACCTGCAAAGTCGCGCGCATAAAATCCTCGGCCTGCAATCGGCTTCTGCCAGCCGTGTCCAATCGCTCGGTGCCATCGCCGGTGGTTATGCGATGGCGCTGCAAATGAACGAAGCGCAACGACAGGCGACCACCAGATTGATCGAACAAAGCCGTCAACAGCAGGTCGTCGGCATCCTCGCAGACCGCAGCTTTGGTCAGCGCCAAGCAGGTATTCAGGCGAGCCGGGAAGAACGTGACCTGCGCATCACGCAGGCACAGCAGAACGTTGGCACTTTCATCAATCGCTCTCTTGAAATGACTGACCATTTTGCAGGCGGCTTTGCCAAACTCGGCGGAGCCAGCGCGCCCTTGCTGCCAGCGGCGGAAGAGGGAACCAAAATCATCACCAGCGGAGCCAAAGGTATAGCTGACATTTCCATCAACAATACTACCACTGACGCCAGAGTTGGCTCCGTGCGTATCGCCGGTCAAAGCCAAAGCGAGAACGTCGAATCCACGACGAAGATGCGCGAATATGCGGCTGACATTTACGCTGATCGGATGACGACGATCACCAATCAGCAGGCAGCGGCGAATAATGCTGCTGCTCGCATCAACCGCGATCTGGCCGTAGGCGGTGTCGAAAGCGCGTACCGCAAACAAGTGGAAGGTGTCACGCAGGCATACCAACTCAGCCTCGATGCAAACCAGGTCAATCTGAGCGGCGCATTGAAAGCGGTGGAAATAATGCGGGCATCGGGCATGAAAGCCGTTAAGACTGAGCAGATGTCGCTGATCGTCACGACACTGAGTCGTGATCTGGCGCGACGGGCGGAAATGGCGATGACCATACGGTATTGATTTGTATAATGTCCGATTCCTTGCTGACCATCCAACAACTTGCCGAGCAGTTGCGGACGCCCGACGAACGTCTGGAAACCGTGATTCGCCGATTGCGGTTTTACAAGGACGCAGGACTCATTCCGTATCACCAAATTGTGAAGGGCGGCGTCCTGCGTTTTCGCCTCAGTGAGGTATGCGAAGCCCTCCAAAAACGGATTGCTCATTCTCTTAGCCCTGTCTACAATTCCCCCACATCGCAAAGGCTGTAAACTTTCACCAAAGGAGCATTATGAGTGAAGTTACAGCGCATCAACGGGGAAAAACTTGGAGTTTTTCCATTCACGATAAAGAATTTGTTCGCATTTACGGCAAGCGCGTTAGGCTGACTTGCAGAGCCAAAGGCAAACGCGAAGCCATCAAGCTGGGCGAGGAAGAACGTGCCCGCTTGATCGCGGAAGCGCAAGCAAAAAAACTGTCAGTGCCAGCTACACCTGAGGCACCACTGACACTTATCGGTGGTAAGCCTGCGCCGCAACCGACGGACACTTTTTCAGCGTTCATTGACAATTGGTATCGGCCCTGGGCCCAACTAAACAAACGGCCCAGCACCTATAAATCCGACACTTGGCGGTTGCGAGTGCTGGAGGAACATTTCGGCGAATATCCGCTCAATCAGATCGTTCGCCCGATGGTGGAAACCTTCAAGGCAACACAAGCCGAGAAGCCCAATCAATACGGGCGTACTCCGACGGGCGCATCGGTAAACCGGTTACTGGAACTAGGCAGTGCCATCTTCACCAAGGTGGCAGAGTGGACTTATTACGAGTACAACCCGTTCCGACGGGTGAAACACTTTCGCGAACAGTCTCGCAAACGGGTGCTGACTCCAAAAGAGGAATCACAACTGGACAAGGTTCTCAACAGGTCGTCGCGGCGAATGCTGCGATTGTGCGTGTTATTGGCATTACACGCGGGATTGCGTAAGGGGGAAATCCTCAACCTGCGGCGACGTGAGGTGGATTTTGAACAGGAGTGGCTGGTGATTCTGGATGCCAAAACCGGAGACCGAATCGTCCCGATGAATACGGTAGTAAAGCACGCACTCCGGCATGCCTTACCACAGACCGGCAATCCTGATGATTTGATTTTTGGCGACGTAGACTGGATCAAAGATGCTTGGCCAACGGTTTGCCGTGAAGCTAAAATCGAGAACCTTCATTTCCACGATTTGCGAGCGACATATGTCACACGCATTCTGGAAGCGGGGTATGACAGTTTCACGGCGCGGGATGCCGCCGGGCATACGAACATTAAGACGACGGGGATTTATGCCAGAACGTCGATTGAGCGTGTGAGAAAGGCAGTGGATGCACTGTCAGAAGGCGCACAAATTCAGATGGGCCGAGCGGCTGGTACTCGGGCATGAAAAAAATCCCGAAAGTTTTGTCACAAACTTGTCACAACGGCTGCTTTCAGCGTTTTTGTGACAAATCGCAAGCGATGCTAGACAAAGACTTCCGGGATTTTCTGACAGAAAAAAGGGTGAATGCCGAAGGGGGGACTCGAACCCCCACGGGTCGCCCCATACGCCCCTCAAACGTACGTGTCTACCAATTCCACCACTTCGGCATAAGGGAAACTGTAACGGTGCGGTGGCCTACTTCTTGGCCGGAGATGCCGCAGGCGAAGCCGCCGGGCTTTGAGCAGCAGCGGGACTGGCCGAAGCCACCGGGCTGGCCGACGCCGCAGGCGAAGCCGATGCCGCCGGAGCAGGCGCGGAACCGGTCGAAGTTTGCACCGGAGCAGCAGAGCTGTCACGGACAACCGAGCTCGGTCCGTTTAGTCCCGGCAACGAGAACAACAACGCCAGGAACATAAAGATCATCGCGGCGATGATGGTCGCTTTTTCAAGCGGCTTCTGCGGTCCTCGGGGACCAAACGCCGATTGGCTGCCCGCACCACCGAATGCTGCGGAAACGTCTCCGCCCTTCCCTGATTGCAACAACACAACCAAAATCAGGAAGAGACAAACCAGAACAAAGAGCACCTTCAAAGTTACGATTAACATTCCGTTCGCTTACCTTCTCAATCGTCGTAGTATCTTTCGGGGCGAGAAGTCTTACCACTCGTAATTCACAATGCGGCTGAAGCTTTCCGCTTCCAAACTTGCTCCGCCGACCAGCGCGCCATCAATATCGGCAGCGCGCATCAAATCAGAGATGTTTTCCGGTTTCACGCTGCCGCCATACAAAATACGCAAATCGCTAGCAGCCGTTGCGTCAAATTGTTGTGCGATCCACTGACGAATAAAAGCGTGCATTTGTTGGGCTTGTTCGGGAGTGGCGGTGCGCCCTGTACCAATTGCCCAGACCGGTTCGTAAGCGAGCACTATACGTATGACCTCTGATGCTGTCAACTCAGCCAAACTCTGTGCAAGCTGTGTCGCCACAACTTTTTCCGCGTTGCCCGCATCGCGTTCGTCGAGGGTTTCGCCGATGCAAACAATCGGGGTCAAACCGAAGTGCAGCGCCGCGCGAATCTTGCGATTAACGACGGCGTCGGTGTCGCCATACATCGCCCGGCGCTCTGAATGGCCAATGATGACGTGCGAACAGCCCGCGTCTTTGATCATATCGCCACAGACTTCGCCGGTGTGCGCGCCGTGTTTGATTTCGGGAGCGAGGTCTTGGGCTGAGACGTGGATGTTTGAACCTTCCAGCCGATCCGCCACCGCTTTGAGCGCGGTGAACGGCGGCGCGATGACCACTTCGCAATGATTGGCATTGGCGACCAGCGGTTTCAGCGCCGTAGCCGTAGCCACGGCATCGCTGATCAACTTAAACATCTTCCAGTTTCCGGCAATGATTGGTTTGCGCATCTTCTTCTTTCTCGTTTTGCCAAGTGAGTTGGCAGCGCAAAAGCAAACGTTACGCGTTTGCGCTGCCCGTTTCTCTCAAACAGGTCAAGTTTACTTTTCGGTTAAGGCTGCGACGCCGGGCAACACGTCTCCGGCCAGCAATTCCAACGTAGCGCCGCCACCGGTGGAAATGTGCGTGATTTTGTCGGCCAGACCTGATTCGTGAATGGCCGCGACGCTGTCGCCGCCGCCAATGATCGAAGTCGCATCGCCTTTTTCAGACGCTTGCGCGACGGCCTGTGCCACGGCGCGCGTGCCCTGATCAAAGGGCGCTTTTTCAAACAAGCCCATTGGCCCGTTCCAGATGATGGTTTGCGCCGAAGCGATGATTTCTGAATATGTGGCTTGCGTGGCAGCGCCGATATCCAGCCCCATCAAATCTGCCGGGGTGGCTTCGACGCCAACGGTCTTGGCATTCGCGCCATCGTCGGGATTGGCAGCAACCACGTGATCGGCCGGCAACACCAATTTCACGCCGCGCTCTTTGGCGGCGGTTTCGAGACTAGCGGCCAGGTCTGTCTTGTCGAGTTCGACCAGCGATTTGCCGATTTCCAGCCCGCGCGCTTTCAAAAAGGTGTAGGCCATTGCGCCGCCGATCAAAACCGCATCCGCCGATTTCAGCAAATTCTCGATCACTTGAATCTTGTCGCTGACCTTGGCTCCGCCCAGGATCACGACAAACGGGCGGCGCGGATTGCCCAGCGCTTCGACCAGATAGCGCAGCTCTTTTTCCATCAAAAATCCGGCGGCTGCCTGTTTGACGAATTTGGTCATGCCTTCGGTCGAAGCGTGTGCGCGGTGCGCAGTGCCGAAGGCGTCATTCACATAAACATCGCACAACGAAGCGAGCTGTTCGGCAAATTTCGGGTCGTTCCCTTCTTCTTCCGCATAGAAGCGCAAGTTTTCGAGCACGGCAATTTCGCCGTCCTGCAATTTGTTGACGACCTGGGCGGCTTCGTCGCCAATGCAATCATTGGCAAAGGCAACTGATTTCCCCAACAGCTTGGCCAAATGATCGGCAACCGGTTTCAGCGAGTATTTGGGATTGCGCTGTCCTTTGGGACGTCCCAGGTGCGACGCCAAAATCACACGCGCGCCTTTGTCGGTGGCAAATTGAATCGTCGGAATGGCAGACGTAATACGCGTATCGTCCGTCACCTGGCCGCCATCCAGCGGCACGTTGAAATCAACACGGATGAAAACTCGTTTCCCAGCAAGATCTAGATCACGGATGGAAAGCTTAGGCATAGTTCTCCTTCTCTAAGCGCTCTCGAGCAGGTAATTGCTTTGGATTTTGGATTGGGATTTGAAGTAGGCGCGGAAAGTACCATAACTTGCGAGGATGAGCAAAAGCGGCCAGCGAGTCTTGCTCTCGCCAGCAGATTTTCGCCACAACGATTGACAGCACAAAACCAACGGCAAATACTCCCGCGCATGAATTTTTCTCGTTTCCTGACATCACGATTCAACCGACAAGGGCGAAGCGCGCTACCCGAACTGGGCCCGCTTGAACGCGAAGTCATGCAATTGATCTGGGCGCACAAACAGGAAGTCAGTGTGCGCGACGTTCATCAGGCGCTGGCCGAACGACTGGCGTATACCACCTTGATGACAACCCTCGACCGGTTGCACAAAAAAGGCTTGCTCGACCGCCGCAAAGAGGGTCGGGCGTTTTTCTATTCGGCCTGCATATCGGCAGAAGATTTCGAACGCAACCTGACGCGCAATGTCATTGATCGGCTGCTGGGCCACGACGAACAAACCGCCGAACCCGTGCTTGCCTGCATTGTGGACGCCGTGAGCGCCAATGATCATCAACTGCTGGATGAGCTTGAACGGCTGATTCAGGAAAAGCGACGTGCCTCCCTTTCCGGCTCTGAGCCGAAGGAGTAAGTAGTATGGCGAATCTGGGCTATGAATTATTGGGGAGCTCATTGGCGCTGGCGCTTTTTTTGACGCTGAATGTCGCGGGGGCTGCGCTGGCGACGTTGCTGTGGCGCGGCTTGCGGCCCTACGTTTCGTCCTGGCCTGCGGTGAAACAGGCGCGCTGGCTCTTTGCCCTGCGCGTATTGCCAACAGTGCTCGCGCTTTTCTGCATCGCCGGACTCGTCGTGCCCTCTTACGTCACATATGAAAAACGCGACACTGACGAACCTGTGCGCTGGTTGCTGGCCTTATTCGCAGGCTTATCGCTGGCAGGAATCATTTATGCGCTGAGCCGTGTCGTGACTTCCTGGCTGGCAACGCGCCGGTTGCTGGCAGATTGGCAACGACACTCTGCACCGATCAGAGTGTGGGACAAGACGTTGCCAGCATTCCGCTTTCGGCACCCCTTTCCGGTCATTGCAGTGGTCGGCGTGTTTCGTCCCAGATTGTTTGTCGCCGAACAGTTGTTTACCGCGCTGAGCGAAACCGAACTGGCCGCAGCGTTGGCGCATGAAAGCGGCCATCTGGCGGCACGCGACAATCTCAAACGCATGCTGCTGCGCGTTTGCCGTGATTTGCTGTCAGTGTTGCCGGTCGGTCGTACACTTGATGCCGCCTGGTACGAAGCTTCTGAAAACGCCGCAGATGAATATGCTGCAGGCAACGATCAGCAAACCGCGCTGGATCTGGCCACCGTGCTGGTCAAAATCGCCCGCCTTGCCCCGACTGGCATCAAGCTGGCCGTTCCCGTTCACGCGTCTCTGATCAACGAACATTCCGAAATTTTGGGCGGCAGGGTCCAACGGTTGTTGCAATTGGCTGGTGAAAATACGCCCTGCCCGCCCAAATCATCTCACCTGACATTATTGGGCTGGGCAAGCCTCTTGGCGCTGACGAGCCTTGCCCTCTGGGTTGCGTCCTGCCAGCCGTGGGGTCTGGAAATTCACAACATTCTTGAATGGCTCGTGTCTTCCCAGCCATAGCCCAACGCCCTCGCTGCCCGACCATCTACGAAGACTGGTAGTAGTTCCTGCCTGTAGGTACATTTTCCTTTCTGTATTTCACCAGAACAAACACCACACGATTTGAGTGAACAACGCCGACGCGAGCAAGATTCATGCGCGCAGTGTCGGCCAAGCGTCGTTTTAGGCCTAACGCTCTTTGACAAGACAACCGACTGGTTAGCACGTGCAGTAAAAATCTATCTGTTGCCCATAACAGGCGGGCTCGTGTACGCTGCCATTCCCCCGCTGCCGCACAAACAACAACACAGCTTCAACAGTTGTTCAAAGTTGCCCAAGAGTTGCAAAAGATCACGGAATGAGCGCTTTCCGACTTTCAGACTTAAACCTGTGCGCAGACCGCCCCCGGCAAACCTGGCTGACCTGGTTTTGTCGCAACGGTCTGTGGTTCGCAGTTTGTCTGTTTAGCGCGTGTTCAGCGCCCACATCATCCACACAGACTGCCGCTCCCGTGTTCCCTTTCCCTGAAGATTATTTTGTCGAGCTTCCGCCAGGTGAGTTTTTGATGGGGACGCCCGCCGATAGCGGCAAAAGCAATCGTGAACAAACCGAATTTCTGCGGCGTGAGATGCCGCAACATCGCGTCAGGCTGACGCAAGCGTTTGCCATCGGCAGATACGAAGTTACACAGGAACAATGGCAAGCCGTGCTGCACACCAATCCCAGTTCATTTAAGGGAACGGGGCTGCCGGTCACCAATGTCTCGTGGTACGACGTGCATGAATTCATTCGCCAGTTGCAAAAGCTGGATAGTCAGCACCAATACCGTTTGCCGACCGAAGCAGAATGGGAATATGCCTGCCGCGCGGGCAGCACAGGCAATTTCGCGGGCGAACAATACCAACCAGCAACGACGAAAAAACCAGAACGCACCAACAACGAAAAGTCTTCACCGACGCCGGTCACGGGTGAAGACCTTGCGCAGAACTTGCTGCGGTTTGGCTGGTATGAAGCCAACGCATTCAACCGACCGCATCCGGCAGGCAGGCTCGCTCCTAATGCGTGGGGGCTGTTTGATTTGCACGGCAACGTTTCTGAGTGGTGTCACGATTGGTATGACCCCAAGTTTTACAAATCCACCGAGGCGGAAAATCCGGCAGGACCGGCGACAGGAACGGCACGCATTCATCGCGGCGGCAATTGGCAAAGCTCTGCCTTTTTATGCCGTTCAGCGGCGCGCAGCTATGACCCGCCCAATGAGCGAAACAACTTCATCGGCTTCCGGCTGGTCAGAATCAGGAAAAAGCCGGGCTAAACACCCCTTGCAGGAGAACGCAACAATGAATGCTCACCAACGTGGACGGCTGATCTCTCGGCTGTCCTCTTTTTTTATCGTCACGCTGTTTTGCGCCAACCTTTGTGCCAGCGCAGCACAGGCGCAATCACACACCCTGACAGGAACGATCTCTGATGACGTCGGCAAAGCCGTCGCGCAAGCGCAGGTCAGCTTGCTCAATGTGCGGCAACTGTCTGTGACGTCAACCCAGACCGACGCGCAAGGAAAATTCACGCTGAACAGCGTGGCGTCTGGCACGTATGAATTGCTGGTCACAGGCAAAGGCTTTGAGCCGCGTCGCCGCGCGGTGTTGTTGCCGCGCGATGCGTCATCGCCGCTCGAAATCAAACTCGGTCTGGCGGCTCTGACCGCCGAAGTCACCATCACCGCCGATGTCGGGGTGGTGCAATCGCTCGACGAAACCACACAGCAGGTCAACGTCATTGACGACAACAAACTGCAACAACGGGCCAGCTCCGTCCTGGCGCAAGCGGCGCGCGAAGAAACCGGCGTCAGTGTGCAACGCACCAGCGCCACCATCGGCGCCATCGTCGTGCGCGGTTTGACCGGCGCCAAGGTCGTCAATTACGTGGATGGCATTCGCTTTTCCAATTCTGCGGCGCGCGGCGGGATCAACACCTTTTTCAACCTGAACGACGTCAGCAACCTGCGCGCCATCGAAGTCATTCGCGGCCCGAACAGCGCGCAATTTGGCAGCGATAGCCTGGGCGGCAGCGTCAATCTGATTTCGCGTCCGGCGCTATACACAAACGGCGGCCTGGAATTTCACGGACGCGTCAGCACGCATTACAACAGCGCCGACCACGGATTCGGCGGCAGTACGTTGGGCACCTTCGGCGGCAAAGACCTTTCCGTGTTGATCAATCTGGCGTCGCATCGCAGCAACACGCTGCGCTCTGGCGGCGGGTTTGATTCGCACGCGGCGGTGAATCGCTTTTTGGGATTGCGTTCCAGCGTGCTGGATGGTGAACGTTCGACAGACACAGCATTCACGCAATATGGCGGGCTGCTCAAACTGAATTACCGGCTGACAGAACACGATCAGCTTTCGTTTCATTATCAACGTTCGCAACTTGACGGCAGCAAACGCTTCGATCAGACGCTGGGCGGCGATGGAAACCTGATTGCCGATCTGCGGAATTTCATGCTCGATTTCTTTTACGGGCGCTATGAACGCTTCCAGGCTGGGCCGTTCGACACCTTTGCGGTTTCCTATTCGTACAACGCACAGCGCGAAGAACGCGTGAATCAGGGCGGCAATGGCAACCCCACCGGCGCAATCACCTTCCAGCCAGAACGCACCGTCGTGCACGGTGTGCAGGTGCAAACCACCAAACAAGGGGGCGAGCGCAACAACCTGGTGCTCGGCGGTGATTTCTATTACGACCGCGTGCGCACCGATTCTTATTCGCTCAATCCGGTGAACGGCGTCGCCACCGTCGTGCGCGGACGCGTGCCAGATAGAGCGCGCTATTACAACGGCGGCGTGTATGTGCAGGATGTTTTCACGGTTATCCCGAAACGGCTGCGCCTGGTCGGAGCCTTGCGTTACGGCGGCGTGGATTACGAATCGCGCGCCAGTTATTCGCCGCTGGTCAACGGGCAACCGCTCTGGCCGAGCGACTCGTTTTCAGCGGATGCGCTGACGCCGCGCTTCGGTGCGGTGCTCACCATTTTCGAAGGGTTAAATATTTCCGGACAGATTAGTCGTGGATTCCGCGCACCGCACATTACCGATTTGGGCACGATTGGTCTGACAGGCAATGGGTTCGAAGCGAACGCCGCCGATCTGGCCGGTCGAGGCGCAACCGTCGGTTCATCGGCAGCCGCGACGGCGGTTTCGACGGGCGTTCCCGTTCAGCAACTGAAACCGGAAACCACCTGGACATATGAAGGCGGCATTCACCTGCATCGCAGCCGCATTGATATTGACGTCAATGGTTTCGTCAACGACATCAAAGACAACATTGCGATTCAAACGCTGATCCTGCCGCAAAGCGCGGTGGGCTTGCAGCTTGGCGACCAACGCGTTACCTCGCAAAACGCCAACGGAGCCATCTTCGTACCAGCTTCGACCAACCCGGTGTTGATTCGCGCCAATCTGGACAATGCGCGCATTTATGGCATCGAACAAAAATTCGATCTGCGCATTTCGCGTAGCTGGACGCTGGGCCAGAATTTCACCTATCTGCACGCCGAAGACGACCGCACCAAGTTGCCGCCGAACATCGAAGGCGGAACGCCTGCGCCGCAAGGTTATTTCCGCCTACGGTATGAACCGGCACGCGGTCGTTTCTGGATCGAGCCGTACATTTACGGCGCCCGCAAACAAACGCGTTTGTCCACGCTCGACCTGGAAGATCGGCGCACTGGCGCTCCGCGCACGCGCGCATCCATCGCCAACTTCTTCAACCGTGGCGCTGCCGTACGCGGGTTGATTTCCCCCGGATCTGACGGACGTTTGGGCACAGCAGACGACACGTTGAAACCAACCGGTGAAACGTTGGCACAGGTGCAAACCCGTATGCTGGGCAGTGCTGCCAGTGCAACGCTGTATCCGTACATTCCCGGCTTTATGACAATCAACGTGCGGGGCGGATTCCGCATCAGTGAAAGTCACGATGTGATTCTCGATTTCGAAAACCTCAACGACAAAAACTATCGCGGCATCAGTTGGGGGATGGACGCACCGGGCCGTAGCTTCGGCTTCCGGTACAACTACCGATTCTGATGTTTTTGTGAAACTTGAT
>JAEUQO010000437.1 GCA_016789605.1 Acidobacteriota bacterium | reverse complement strand
AGTTTGATGGCGTTTCCCGAAGGCACACGCTCTGCCGACGGACAGGTGCTGCCGTTCAAAAAAGGCGTGTTCTTTATGGCGCTCGAAGCAGGCGTGCCGATTGCGCCGGTCGTCATAAATGACACGGCGCTGGTGATGCCCAAAGGCGTCAGACGTTGCATTCCCGGCGATGTGTATGTGGAATTCCTGCCGCCGGTTTCAACGGCAGGCTATACAGAAGAGAATATTGACGTGCTGATCGAAAAGGTGCGCAGCCAGATCGCACCGCGTGTTCGGCCCATCGCCTCGCCCACCGCTACGGATTAACGGTTTCGCTCACGACCTCGGAACGCGGGCTTTCGTTGCCATAAATGTCCACCGCAGCAATCCGATAAAAATACTGTTTGCCGACTTCGACGCGGTCATCGCGGAACGACGCGGTTTTGTGCAATTGCGGATTGAGCTTCAACCATTGCGCAGGCGGTGTGTCAGCGCTCGTCGCGCGGTAGATGTTGTAACCTGCGACATCCGGTTCTGAATTCAGCGGCCAGAAGATACTGACCAGCGCGTTGATAGACGCAATGGTCACATTGGTCGGCGCTGATGGCGGGAAGGTGTCTTTGGGTATATGGGTGAGCGGCGCACTGGGATTGCTTTCAATCGCCGTATTCAAGCTGGCATTGCCCGGCAAAAACGACAGCGCACGCACGATGTATTGATATGTCGCGCCAAACTGAAAGTCGCGATCAATGAAACTCGGTTGCGTCAAAGGGTTAGCGTTCAGCTTGGTCAGAACATCGCCCGTGCGGCGATACAAATTGTATGCAGCGATGTTGGCCGGTTGGCTGCCGCTTTCGTTCGCGGCGGACGGAGCCCAGGTGATTTCAACCTGTCTTTCAGATTGCACCGCCTGCAAATTGATCGGCGGCATGGCCAGATCAAAAAGCGGCGCAATCACGGCATAGTTGGAAAAATCCGCTGCCTGCCCTGTGGTATCCACCAGCCGCACGGCGTACCGATAGCGAATATTGCGTGCGCTGCTTTTCAGATCAAGTGGATCAAGGTATGTCACCGGGCCGCTGGCCGCGGGCAGTTGGTCTGTTGTCAATGAAGCAATCACTCCTGCACGCGTCGAAAACGATTCGGGCGTCACGCCTTGCGGATCGCCGGTTGATTCAAGCAACCGGTAAATATCCACGCGTTGCAGCTTCGGCGCGCGATTGCTGCGCACCAGCGGAAAGCTGAGTACCAATTGCGCTCCCTGCTGCGCCACGGTCAGCTCATTAACGATCAATGGTGCGCGCGGAATCGGCGGCAAAGGATCGCCAATTTTGCCGCACGCCGCAAAACTGAAAATCAGTAGGCAAACAGCAAACGGCAAACGGCAAACGGTCAGAAGTTTTCTTTTTACTAAAGCGCAACCGCCGTCATCGGAACCTGCGACGCTGAAACATTCCGCTGAACACTGGCGTCCTGACGTTGTCGTATACCAACGTCGCCTGTTCTGATTTAGACGAAGACTCTTCATTTTCCTTTTTGAGATTTCCCTGTTGCCGTTTGCGTTCCGTTACAGAATGTAGCGACTGAGGTCTTCATTCTTCACGATATCAGCCAGCATATTCTGCACATACTTGGCGTCAATCAGTTGGCGTTTTTCCGCCAGATCAGGGCCCTCAAAGGAAATTTCGTCGAGCACCTTTTCCAGAATCGTATGCAAGCGGCGCGCGCCGATGTCTTCGGTGGTTTCGTTTACCTTGAAGGCAAAATTCGCCACTTCGTCAATCGCATCTTCGCTGAAATCCAGCGTAATGCCTTCGGTTTCCATCAGCGCCTTGTATTGCTTGACGAGCGCATTTTTCGGTTCGGTCAGAATGCGTTTGAAATCTTCGATCGTCAGCGGCTGCAATTCCACGCGAATGGGAAATCGCCCCTGCAATTCAGGAATCAGGTCCGACGGCTTGGAAACGTGAAACGCTCCGGCAGCAATGAACAGGATGTGGTCGGTGCGCACCATACCGTATTTAGTGTTGACGGTGGTGCCTTCGATAATCGGTAACAAATCGCGTTGTACACCTTCGCGCGAAACGTCCGGGCCGTGGCCGCTCTCGCGTCCGGCCACCTTGTCAATTTCGTCCAGAAAGATGATGCCGGATTGTTCGACGCGTTCGAGCGCAATGCGCGCGACCTGATCCATGTCCACCAGCTTCTGCTCTTCTTCCTGCATCAAATATTCGATGGCTTCGTCCACACGCATCTTGCGTTGTTTGGTGCGACCGCCAAACAAGCCGGGCATCATGTCTTTCAGGTTGACGTCCATCTCTTCGATGCCCTGATTGGTGTAAATCTCAAAGGAAGGAAAGTTGCGTTCGCGGACTTCCAGTTCGACCAGTCGCGCATCCAGACGGCCTTCGCGCAATTGCTGGCGCAGCTTTTCGCGCGTACGGTTGTACGATTCCAGCGCCGCGCTGTCCGTGTTTTCGATGACATCAATCGTCGAATCGAAACTGCCCCCTTGTTTGTTCGGCGGCAGCAACATATCCAGAATGCGTTCTTCGACGTTCTGATTGGCCTTCTCTTCGATCTCTTCGACCTTTTCGGCGCGCACCATATCAATGGCCAGTTCGACCAGATCGCGGATCATAGATTCGACATCGCGTCCGACATAGCCGACTTCGGTGAATTTCGAGGCTTCGACTTTGATAAATGGCGACGAAGACAACCGCGCCAACCGTCGCGCAATCTCTGTTTTGCCGACGCCGGTAGAACCGATCATGATGATGTTTTTCGGCATTACGTCCTGCGCCATGTCGGGCGGCAATTTTTGCCGACGAATGCGATTGCGCAACGCCACTGCCACCGCGCGTTTGGCGGCGTGTTGACCGACCACATATTTGTCGAGTTCGGCGACAATCTGGCGCGGCGTCAGTTCATCCAACCGCAGCGGCTCTTCAATTTCGCCTGAAAGATAAATAACCATAACGTCAACCGGAACGTGAGGAAGGCGGAAGGCTGAAGACAGACGCGTAACGCTTCCGTCTTCAGCCTTCCGCCCTCATCCGAACCTAAATCTCCTCGAACACCAAATTCTGATTGCTGTAAATGCAAATTTGCCCGGCAATTTTCATGGCGGCTTCGGCAATTTCACGCGCCGACAGTTGTGTATGTACCGTCAATGCACGCGCCGCCGCCAACGCATACGGCCCGCCCGAACCGATGGCGACGATGCCGTCGTCCGGTTCGATCACATCGCCGTTGCCAGAAATCACCAGCGTGCTGTTGCCATCGGCAACCACCAACAATGCTTCCAGATTGCGCATCATCTTGTCGGTGCGCCAATCCTTGGCGAGTTCGACCGCCGCACGATTAAGCTGCCCGTGAAATTGTTCCAGCTTCGATTCAAATCGTTGAAACAGCGCAAACGCATCAGCGCTCGCGCCGGCAAACCCGGCGACAACTTTGTCTCCATACAAACGGCGCACTTTGCGCGCGCCTGATTTCATGATCGTATCGCCCATCGTCACTTGCCCATCACCGGCAACGACGACCTTGTCTCCGCGACGCACAGCCAGGATTGTCGTGCTGCGTATCGCCGGTTGGGATTTGCTTGGGGAATTACGTGTTGATTGCAAGGGATATGGCATAACCGGACTATAGCCACCGCCCGCAAAGCTTGTCAAGAAAGGCTCTTGGCTGCCTTGTCGCAATCTGGGTGAGGCAATTCCAGATGCAAAACGGCGCGCAACAGACCAGCGAAGTCCATTGCGCGCCGCATCAAAAATTGCCCGGCCCTAACGGCGGAAATTGAAATTGGTGAACGTGACGCCGATGCCCGTCGTCAACAACAAATCGTTGTTCTTCGAGTTAGGCGGCGGGTTCGAAATAAAACGGTTGCTGGCCGTGAAATTCCAGGTCATCCAACGCGTCAATTTGGTGGTCAGCGACGCGTCCAGCGTATGCCGATATTCGCCCCGGTTGGTCATATTGGGGAAAAGCTGGAAGCGCTCTTTGAACAGCACACGGTCAGACAGTTTGAGCAACAAGTCTTCGCCGACAAAAATTTCCCCCGAATTGCGGCGTAGGCCGGTCGAAAAATTTTCGCGGTTATAGGCGCCACCGCCAAACACCTGCAATTGCGCGCGTTCGTTTTTGACCGCGTAATAGCCCATACCGCCGCCCAGCACTGAACGCAAATCCAGCAATTGAATCTGGTTGTATTCGAAATCGGCAAAGCCAAAAGCTGTGGCGCGATTGCTGACATTGATTTCATATCGTCCGCCGCCGCGAATCGCATTCGCAGTCGTTTCGCTCACGCCGCCTTTGGTCTTGTTCTTGGCATTAATATACGCGGCATAAAGGCTGGTTTTGTCGCGCCGCGTCTGACGGCTGAGGTTTGACCCCAGTGCCAGTGTATTTGTGCGCGTATTGCCCGTCGTCAAGCTATAGCCGAAATCCAAACCGCCGTTCCACAAATCAAGCCAGCTTGGCGCCAGCATCTTTTCGTAAGCCGCTTGCTCGGCTGGTGAGCGAATCACCTGCACCGCGGACATATCACCAGAAACTTTGGCCGCGTCTTTGGTTTCGACCTCATATTTGCCGCCGCTGCTGGCGACTTTGCCAACCAAGGTCTTGCCATCGCTCAAAGCGACATACAAGGGTTCTTGCGAAGTCACTTCGGCCACGGCCTCAGTAGAAACAGTGATCACACCCGCGTAATCCGTTTTGAGCGTGATCGTTTTGCCGTCCGCCTTGACGATGGAGCCAGTCAGCCGGTCTCCATTTTTCAACTTCAGTTCATCAGCCAACACCTCATTGGCAACGCCGATCCAAACCAGACATAGGAATAAAAACAAAAATGTGCGTTTCACGACAGTGTCCTCCTTCAAGATAACGAGTGAACGTCTGGCGAATGAAATCTGCCTCAGAACTTACACTCCCATACGCTGATTGATGGAAGTCATAAGCAGCGGCGATACATCACGCCTCAGCGTCCTGACAATTTTGTGTGGGGAAAATACGGAATTTGTACGGCGATTGCATCTTACTGGCCTAAGCTTTTTCTGTCCATTGATAAACACGCTCAGCGGTCACGTTAATCGGTAGAGAACAATAGGGATCAGCGTGCGCGTGGATGTGAGAAGCTTTGACCACAAACGACAAAATTGTCAGCCATTGCAAGACTGGCAACATTTTTGTAGCTTAAAAACTCAGGAACCATGGAAGACGCAACACAAATCAAAAAACTATCGGCGCTGCTGGAAGTGAGCCAGGCGCTCGCCTCAACCCTGCACTTAAATGAAGCCGTCGAAAAAGTGCTGGAAATTCTCGACCGCGATCTAGGCATGAAGCGCGGAGCCATTTCGCTGCTTGAAGAAAAAGGCGATTTGACCATTCAATACGCTCACGGTTTGAGCGAAGGCGAACGCCAACGCGGCCGTTACCGCCTGAATGAAGGCATCACCGGCCGGGTCGTGTCATCAGGCAAACCGGTCGTTGTGCCACAGGTCAGCAAAGAACCGCTATTTCTGTATCGCACACGCAAGCGCGACCCGAAACAGGAAGAATCCTTTATCTGTGTGCCGATCAAAGACCGCCGCAAAACCATTGGCGCGCTTTCGGTCAGCTTTCCATTTCGGCAAAACCGCGATTACGAAGACGCCGTCAAACTGCTGACCATCATCACCTCGATGATTTCGCAAAGTTTGCGTCTGGGCCAGATGGTCGAGCAGGAAAAAGCACAGTTGGTGGACGAAAACGCGCTGCTCAAACGCGAACTGCAGCAAAAATACGATTTCCGCAACATCGTCGGCACCAGCAAGGAAATGCGCGAAGTGTATGAACAGGTCGCGCAAGTCGCCCATTCGCACACCACAGTGCTCATTCGCGGCGAATCCGGCACTGGCAAAGAACTCGTGGCGCACGCCATCCACTATCACAGCCCGCGCGCCAGCAAACCATTTGTCAAAGTCAATTGCGCCGCACTGCCTGAAAGCCTGATCGAATCGGAATTGTTCGGTCATGAAAAAGGCGCATTTACTGGCGCAGTCGCCCGCAAACGCGGACGGTTTGAATTGGCCGAAGGCGGCACATTATTTCTGGACGAAATCGGCGATTTGTCGCCCGCCATGCAAGTCAAGTTGCTGCGCGTGTTGCAAGAACGCGAATTTGAACGCGTCGGCGGCACCGAAACCATCAAGGTCAATGTGCGGCTGATTGCCGCCACCAACGTAGACCTGGAGCAAGCCGTGCAGGATGCACGCTTCCGTTCAGATTTGTATTACCGCTTGAATGTGTTTTCGATCTTTTTGCCGCCCTTGCGCGAACGCAAAACCGACATCCTGCTGCTTGCCGATCACTTCCTGGAAAAATATGCGCGACAAAATGGCAAACGGATCAAACGCATTTCCACGCCTGCGATTGACATGCTGATGAGCTATCACTGGCCCGGCAACGTGCGCGAACTGGAAAACGTCGTCGAACGCGCCACCCTCGTCAGCGAAGGCAATGTCATTCACGGATACCATTTGCCGCCCACGCTGCAAACTGCCGAAGGCTCTGGCACTGTCACCAAAGTCAGCCTGGATCAGGCCGTCGCCGCGTTTGAAAAAGACTTGATCCAGGACGCGCTCAAAACAGCGCGCGGCAATCGCGCACGCGCGGCTCGCATGCTGGACACCACCGAGCGCATCCTGGGCTACAAAGTCAGCAAATACGAAATTGATGTCCGACGCTTTAAGGGTTAGGCCACAGCCGTTTTGCGCAATGGCCTTAGAAATAAGCTCCTCGATCGCCAGCGACTGAGGAGCTTATTTTTTGCCCAGGTCAGTGCTGAAACCGTCAAAGCGCGGCGAAGTGACAGAAACGTTTTGGAAGAAGCGATTTGGAATTGGCTTGCCACAGGTCCCCAGTTTTTAGGCCAAACCGACATTCACACATTTTCGTCAGAAAAACTCCTAGATACGACAATTTTGTAAGCAGTCAAAATTGTCTTTTTCACCTCGCTCCCGACAATTTTCGCCTTTCTTTCTAGCATTTACCTACGACACAGGCGTTGACGGCCTGCCCCGGCCAGGACTGGCAAGCGACTTGCTAACTAAACATCTTGAAGATCGGCGAGAGCTGGTCACAGGCCTTTTGTATCGAGCTACAACAAATTCACATTCAGGAGAAACTATGAGCACGACTGGTAACCAGGGACGTTTGTGGGCGATTTCGGAAGTCACCAAACGTACGCCTCGTACGATTGGGAACGGACACAAAGCATCAGATTATTTCGGTTGTAACACTTTCACCGCCAAAGTCATGGCGGAAAAGCTTCCCAAAGCGGTCTACAAATCCCTGCTGAAGACGATCAAATCCGGTCACAAGCTGGATCAATCCATCGCACCGGCGGTGGCGCATGCCGTCAAAGAATGGGCCATCGAAAAAGGCGCAACACATTACACGCACTGGTTCCAACCCAATACCGGCATCACGGCAGAAAAACACGACACATTTTTGACCATTGATGGGGACGGCCAGGCGATTGAACGTTTTGACGCCAGTCAGTTGATTCAGAGCGAACCGGACGCCTCCAGCTTCCCGTCAGGCGGTTTGCGCGCCACCTTTGAAGCGCGCGGTTATACAGCGTGGGATCCTTCGACACCGATCTTCATCATGGAAAGCCCGAACGGCAAGACGCTGTGCATTCCGTCGGTGTTTATCTCCTATTATGGGCAAGTGCTCGACAAAAAGACGCCGCTGTTGCGCTCGGACGAATACCTGTGCCAGAACGCGCTCAAAGTCTTGAGCCTGTTTGGCAGCAAGGCCACGCGCGTGTTTTCGACGCTCGGCCCGGAACAGGAATACTTTCTGATTGACGAAGCGTTTTACGCGCTGCGCCCGGATTTGGTCTCGACCGGCCGCACCCTGATCGGCGCGAAACCGCCGAAAGGACAGGAACTCGAAGATCAATATTTCGGCTCTATCAAAGCACGCGTGTTGGCCTTTATGCAGGAATTCGAACACGAGCTGTTCAAACTCGGCGTTCCAGTCAAAACGCGTCACAACGAAGTCGCGCCGGCCCAGTTTGAAACCGCGCCGATTTTTGAATCGGTCAGCGTCGCGACCGATCACAACCAGTTGACGATGGATTTGCTGCGTCAGGTCGCCAAACGCCACAACCTGGCCTTCCTGATTCACGAAAAACCCTTCGCCGGTATCAACGGCAGCGGTAAACACAACAACTGGTCCATGGCGACCGATGACGGTGAAAACCTGCTCGAACCCGGCGCAACCCCGGAAAAGAATCTGCAATTCCTGGTCTTCCTGTTGGCCACGTTGAAAGGCGTGTATCGCCATCAAGGCGCGTTGCGCGCGGCTATTGCTGGATCAGGCAACGATCACCGCCTGGGCGCAAACGAAGCGCCGCCTGCGATCATCTCTGCCTTCCTGGGTCAGGCGCTGACCAAGATTCTGGACAACATCGAAGCGGGCAAACTGAAAGGCGCAACATCGGAAAAACAAGTCATCGCGTTGGGCATTTCCAAACTGCCTGAAATCGCCAAGGACAACACCGACCGTAACCGCACGTCGCCCTTCGCGTTCACGGGCAACAAATTCGAATTCCGCGCGGTTGCTTCGTCAGCCTCCACCGCAACACCGATGGCGACCTTGAATGCCGCAGTCGGCGAAGCGCTGAGTGAAATGGCAACGCGTCTGTCGGCGTCGCTGAAGAAGACCTCGGATTTCGATAAAGCCGTGATGGACGTGATCAAGGAATACGTCGTCGAAACCAAGGCCATCCGTTTCGAAGGCAACGGGTATTCTGACGAATGGCGCGAAGAAGCGGCCAAACGCGGTTTGCTGAACCTGGCCAAAACGCCGGAATCGCTGGCGCAGCTCAAGACTAAAGAGGTCAAGACGCTGTTCACCAAATCGGGCGTTTACAAAGCCGACGAACTCGAATCGCGATATCACCTGGAACTTGAGCGCTATATCAAAGACCTGGAAATCGAAGTCGCCGCGCTCAAGGAAATCGTCAACACAGCCGTGTTGCCCGCCGCCTTCAAACATCAGGCACAGATCGCAGGCTCGGTCGCGGCATTGGCTGCGGTCGGACTCGATGGCGATGCCCTGGCCACGCAAAAAGCCGAGGTCGCATCTGTGGCTGAATTGATTGCGGCCTTGAAATCGGCCTTGACGGGTCTCGATCACGCGCTCGAAAAAGCCGAAACCGACAATCTGGAAAAGAAAGCGTCGGCGTTCGCGTACGGCGTGTCAGAAGCGATGGCGGCAGTGCGCGAAGTCTGCGACAAGTTGGAATTGGTCGTGGAAGACGGGTTGTGGCCGTTGCCGAAATACCGCGAAATGCTGTTCCTGTTCTAAAACAGGAAGGCTCGCTAACCGCCGAGACGCGGAAAGAAGCGTCTGCGTCTCGGCACTTCCCAAATTTGCCAGCCGAGAGCGTGTTGCACCTCGCGGCTTTTCCCTGAACAAGATTATGCCCGCATCTCTCAATGATCCGTATGGCAACCAGTTCGGTTCCGTGATGAACTATCTGCTTCATCAGCGCGAGCGATTTCAATCTGAAGAGGAATTCAACGCCTTTCTGCTCGGCGAATTGCGCCAGTTGGGTGGTGATTTGCGCCTGTTTGGATTGGAGCTGAGCCTACGACTGAATTTCAGCGGGCAACCGGTTACCTATCACAGCGCGACGCGTAAGCTAAGCCAATAGACAATCTCCTTTTTCAATCTCGCTTGCAGGCAGACGCGACGCCGTGTCTGCCTTTTTCTTTTGGCTACGCGGAGCCGACAGCATCGGCCAACACTGACCGGCGCGGGTCCACCAGCAACCACATCACGACGCCCACGGCAAAAACTGCCGCCATCACATAAAACGGCAACGTCCACGAATGCCAGCGTTGTACAGAATAGCCCACCACAATCGGCGCCAGGGCTCCGCCCAGATTGCCAATCGTATTCATAAATCCCGTCACGACACCCGCATTGCGTCGTCCGACATCCAGGCAAACCGCCCAGGCTGCACTGATCGTCGTGGTCTGAAAACCAAACGCGAGCGCCAGCAACAAGGCGGCGAGCAAACGGTCTTCGACGCGCGCCACCAGCAACAACCCAAGCGCGCTCAACGCATATCCGATAGCGCCCACACCACAGCGCGCCCATTTCAAATTGCCGGTGCGCCGCACCAACCAATCTGTCACCCAGCCGCCAAACCAGAATCCGAGCGCACTGACCAACCATGGCAACGCCGCCAGCCACTTGGTCGAACTGATCGAAAAGCCGCGCGCTTCGAGCAGATAAGTCGGCAACCAGGTGATGTAAAAATACAGCCCGTATCCATAAGCGAAATACATCAGGCAGATCGCCAGCAGATTGCCGCTGGTAAACAGCGCGCGCCAGGGAATCTGATGCGCAGCCTGTAATTCCGCTTCGCTGACGCGATCCGCGCGAATCAATTGCAACTCGGCGTCATTCACCGACGGATGCTCTTCGGGCAGATCGCGAAACCAGCGCCACCAGGCCCACGCCCACCCCACGCCAAGCAAACCGGCTTCGACAAACGTCCAGCGCCAGCCTTGCCAGCCGAGCAACGTCAGCACCAACGGCACGCTCATCGCGGAACCAACCGCCAACCCGATGAACGACACGCTCATTCCCCGCCCTTGTTGCGACGCCGGAAACCAACGCGACACGGCGCGCGCAATATTCGGAAATGCGCCTGCTTCGCCAATGCCAAACAAAAAGCGAATCACCAACAAGGACCAAAATCCGACGACCGCGCCGGTCAACACCGTAAAAGCAGACCACCAGATCACAATGCGCGCCAGCGCAACACGTGCGCCAAAGCGGTCGCCCAGCCAGCCGCTGGGAATCTCAAACGCGGCATAGGCAAAGGTAAAGGCGCTAAAAATCCAGCCTTTTTGTTCGGGAGAAAAGCCGAACTCTGCCGCCATCGCCGGCATCGCCGCAGAAATACACAGCCGATCTAAATAGGTGATGACGGTGAGCGAAAAAATCAGCCACAGCAACGTGCGGCGGGCATTGGTGGGATGATTCATCTATGTGTTTATCTCTTTCAGCGGAGTAAAAATCTTGCGGCGCGGCAATGTACCACACTTCACACAGCAGATTGAGCAAGCGCAATCTCCACCCCAAACCAGAAGAATTCAATTCGGTAAAATCTCCGCCACTTTCTGCCAACGCCATTGAATCTCGCTTCGCAACTTTTCATAATTCCCGCGGCGTGAGTCCTCGCGCCACACATAACGGTCATCCAGCAATCTCGGAAAAGGAGATCAGCCGTATGAAACTCTCAATGACGCCAAGTTTGCGCAGGCTTTCCCTGCCTTCTGTCTTCAGCATTTCCCTGCTGTTCTTTACAAGTTCCGCCCTGGCACAAACACAAAATGCCGGAAATCTTTGCGAACCTTCTGCCACGATCAAAACAGCGTTGAAAAAGGTCTCGCTGCTCAATGACGAAAATTTGCCCTTTAAACTCAAACGCGAACGGCAAACAGCGATACTGCAAGAACTGGTCAAACAGCATCCCAACGATTTTTTCGTGCTGCGCCGTTTCCAAACCAACCAGCGCAGCGCCTACGGAATTGATCGCACCGCCTTGCTGGCGGAATACCGCGCACGATGGGAAAAACAACCAAACGATCCGGGTGCGACTTACCTCTATGCGCAAATGTTGATCGGGCAGAACACCAAAGAAGCGCTGACACAGTTGGAAGCGCAGGCGCAACGCGCGCCTGAATTTCCGTGGAGCCATCTGCTGCTGGCAAGCATTTATGGCTACCCCAATTTTCGCGACAACGCCAAAGCCAACGCCCATCTCAAACAGTTCCTGACCAAATGTCCGTCGTCGCTGGATGGTCTGATCACAATCTCGCGCGGCAGTGACAAAGAGCTGATGGCTGAAACCGCGCAAAAGCTACGAAAGCAGCTCGAAACTGATGCCACCGATGAAAACATCGGTCACTGGGATCTGCTGTGGTCGCTGGAATTCAAACTCAAACCCGCCTCCGAACACGCCCAGTTGCGCCAACAGATTGCCGAAGACGTAAAACGGTTGCGCGCCAAAAATCTCAACACCACAGATTGGTTTTTGTTGCTGCAAAACGGCTACAAACAAACCGGGGATAAAGAAAATCAGCGCTGGGCCGAAGACGAAATGGTGCGACTCTTCCCGAACAATGAACTCGCACGCTCTACCATCCAAAGGCGCTGGTACGACACGCACCCTTACCCGAAACCCGATGAGACGGACGAAAAGAAACAGGCCTATCACCGCGCCGCCGTGCAAATCACGACGGAGTGGCTCAAACAATGGCCCCATGACGAGAGAAGTTGGTCAACCCGCTTTTTCTCACTGAGCGAATTGCCAGATGCAACCAACGAAGAGCTCGGTGCGGCCCTCGACGGTTATGTCAAAGCACACGCCCAAAACGAAGGCTTCTCTTACATGTTGCCGCCCATGGAATTCAGTGTTGCGCGCACCTATCTCAAACGGAATTTCCGTCTGGATCAGGTGCCGGTCTTGGTTCTGAAAGGACTGACCGACGTCGAAGTCGTCGAACGTGGTCGCGCGGGAGATGATCTTTTCCCGCGCGAAGACGCCACGAACAACACCAGGCGCTACGTCAACTGGCAGGCCTGGCCTTTGCTTGCCGAAGCCTACACCCGCTTGAAACAACCAGACAAAGCACGCGAGGTGCTGACCCAGATGAAAAACGCCTTGTTGAAAGAAAAACCGAGCGACACGGCCAAAGAGAACGCCAAGCTGAATTTCGCCAACAATCAGTTCACGTATTGGCAAACCACCGCTAAAGTCGCCGAAGTCGAACAACGCAAACTCGATGCGCTGACGTCCTACCAAACAGCGCTCAACTTTCGTCCGGCCAATGCCGCCCCCAAACCCGGCAAGCCCGACGATGTGAACGACGCCGCGCAACGATTATGGAAAGAATTGGGCGGCACTGAACAAGGCTGGCAAGCGTATCTGGCGCGTACCGACGCGCCGAAGAGACCCGCTGAAATCTCCAAAACGGTTACCTGGGACGCCAAAAACACGTCGTTGCCTGATTTTGAACTGACCGACTTGCAGGGCCGCAAATGGAAACTGGCCGACCTCAAAGGCAAAACGACGTTCATCAATTTATGGGCGACCTGGTGCGGCCCCTGCCGCCTGGAATTGCCTTATGTGCAAAAGCTGAGCGAACAGATGAAAGACAACAAGGACTTCCTCGTGCTGACGCTCAACATTGATGACGAACTCGGATTGGTCGAGCCGTTCATGAAAGAGCACAAGTACAGCTTTACGGTCATTCCCGCACAAAGCTATGCGGAAAACCTCGGCGTATTCAGCATTCCCCGCAATTGGGTCATCAGCGTGGACGGCAAGCTGAGCTTTGAGGGTATCGGATTTGGCAGCGACGGGGATGGGTGGATGAAAACGGCGTTGGAGATGATTCAGAAAGCCAAAGGAACCAACTGATTCAACCAGCCAAGGCCAAAACAACAAGAGCAGCCACGCACTCACAGTGCACAGCTGCTCTTTTCCTTTCCCCGTCGCGCGCCTTTGCGCGAAATCTGTTTACGCGGTTACGACGACCGCTCGTTTCAGCACATCTGGATCAATCGTCACGCCCAACCCCGGCCCGCGCGGAATTTTCATCACGCCTTTCACGCTCTTGAGCGATGACGTCGCGCATTCAACCGGCAGCGTTTCGCCGTCGCCTTTGTATTCCTGATGCGGCCCGCAATTCGCCACGCACGAAGCGAAATGCGCGATGTACAAATAGCCCAAGCCGCCGCCCGACATATGCGGCGTGCATTCCAAACCCGCTGCCGCCGCCATCCGCGCCACTTTGATCGAACGCGTGAGGCCACCGAAATAGAGCAAATCAGGTTGCACAATGCGTGCGGTGCCGGTTTCGATAATGCGGCGAAAGCTGCGCAAACTGCTTTCCTGTTCGCCCAGCGCAATCGGGATTTTCAAACTGTCGGCCACCTGCTTTGTCTCGTCGTAGTAATCAAACGGCACTGGCTCTTCCAGAAAGCGGAACTTGTGCGCTTCGAGCACGCGCCCGATCCTGATCGCCTGCGGCACGTCATACGACCCATTCGCATCGGCATAAATCGTCATCTGTTCGCCAAAGGTTTTGCGCACCAACGGAGCCAGCGCCAGGTCGCGTTTGGTCGAATCGTCGTCGTACCGCATCCGCGCGCCCAGCCGGTACTTGATCGCCTGTGCGCCGGTTTCGGCCACGATCTTTTGCAGGTATTCGATTTCAGCTTCGGGCGCATTGCCGCGATTGCCGCTGGCACGATAGACGGCGACTTCTTTGCGCACAACGCCGCCCAGCAATTCGCCCAGCGGCTGGCCCGCGACTTTGCCCAACAGGTCGAGGATGGCTAACTCTACGCCTGCGACACAAACCCAAAATGGCAGCCCCTGCCATTTGTAATTTGAGTCTTTGAGATAAACGCCGTGCAGATGTTTTTCCAGCTCGCGCGCATCACGGCCCACGAAATACGGCGCGATGCGTTTGACCAGAATCGGATAGGTCGTTTCCAGCACCGCATCGTGCGCGCCCGCCAACCCTTCTGCGCCGTCGGTCGAACGCGCGCGCACAAGAAAGTGCTTGCCAGATTTGAGCAATTCAATGGCGGCAATTTTGACGGGCTGCTTGAACAGCTCTGTGCGCAACACCGGCGCATCCATTGCGACAGCAAGTTTCGCAGCCTGTTCGCTGGCGCGTTTGGCTTTGGTTTGCGCGGAAACAGAACCAAGCGACAGGCTGCCAAGCACACTGGCGGCGGTGCCTGATTGTAGAAACCGACGACGATTTAGGTTCATAGCGATGCCTTTTCTCCCCTGAATGCGAAGATTCCGTACAGCCAGGACAACCTACCACAGCGATCAAAGTTAAGCACTGGCGTTGCCGCACAACGCAAGAAGCCAGTCTTGATCTGGCATCAACGATAGACCTCGGCTAAAGTACGGCACCGCATTTACGAATTTCCCAACAGGCAAAATTCAAATTCGCAAAGGTCTATCTATGTCCAAACTCTTTTTCTTGCTCTTGTGTTTCTGTCTGCTGCTCGGTCAATTGTTCGCGCAAACGCCGTCAACCCCGGCGGCGGACGATCTCAACAGCATTTTCAAAACCGTGAAATGGCGTTCGATTGGCCCGTTTCGCGGCGGACGTTCCAACGCCGGTTGCGGCGTGGTGGGCGATCCCCTGACGTATTACATGGGAACCACAGGCGGCGGTTTGTGGAAAACCGATGATGCAGGCATCACCTGGCGCAACATCTCCGACGGATTTTTCAAGACGGGCACCATCGGCGCAATTGCCGTCGCCGAAAGCGACCCCAATGTCGTTTACGTCGGCATGGGCGAACACGCCGTGCGCGGTGTGATGACGCATTCGGGCGACGGCGTTTATAAATCCACCGACGCGGGCAAAACCTGGAAGCGCATTGGGCTGGAAGCCACGCGCCACATTTCGCGCATCGTGGTTGATCCGAAAAATCCCAACCTCGTATTTGTCGCCGCCCAAGGCGCGTTGTATGGACAATCGGCGGAACGCGGGATTTATAAATCCACCGACGGCGGCGCGACCTGGAAGAACGTTTTATTCGTGGACAACAAGACCGGCGCGGCAGAGCTTTCGCTGGATATGACCAACACGCGCATTCTGTATGCCGCGATGTGGGAACACGGACGGTTGCCGTGGAAAGTCATCAGCGGCGGGCCGGGCAGCGGTTTGTACAAATCCGTAGACCAGGGCGAAACCTGGGTAAAACTGAAAGAAGGTTTGCCCGAAGAACTGGGCAAGATGGCGATTGCCGTCAGCCGCTCAAATCCGGAAAAGGTTTGGGCATTGATCGAAAGCGATTCCAACAAAGAAGCCGGCGGCCTGTTTGTGTCAACCAATGCGGGCAAAAGCTGGAGCCGCGTCAGCGACGATCACCGCCTGATCCAACGCGCCTGGTATTACATCGAACTGTTTGTAGACCCCAAGAACGAAAACACCATCTATGTGCTGAGCGCGCCTGCCTTGCGGTCAAAAGACGGCGGCAAAACCTGGGAAAACCTATCCGGCACGCACGGCGATTACCACGACCTGTGGATCAATCCTGACAACCCGAACAACTTCGTCATTGCCAACGACGGCGGCGCGGCAGTGACATTCAACGGCGGCAAAAGCTGGAGCACGCAAAGCAACATGCCGACCGCGCAGTTCTATCGCATTAACGTAGACAATCAGTTTCCCTATCGCATTTACGGCGGGCAACAAGACAACACGTCGGTTTCCATCGCCAGCCGCGAATTGGCGAGCGGCGGAATCACAACCGCCAGTTGGACGGCTTCGGCGGGCGGCGAAAGCGCCTTTCTCGCCTTTGATCCGAACAATCCCAGATACGTTCTCGGCGGCAGTTACCAGGGCACAATCGAAGTGCTCGACACACAAGCCAAAGCCGGAACCAACGTCATGGCTGCGCCGATCCAATACCTGGGCATGGACGCCAAAGACCTCAAATATCGGTTCAACTGGAATGCGCCAATCATCTGGAGCAAACACGAACCGAACACCTATTACCACGGCGCGCAGTTGTTGCTGAAAACCAGCGACCTGGGCAAAACGTGGAAAGAAGTTTCGCCCGACCTGACGCGCAACGAAAAAGACAAGCAAGGCAAAGGCGGCGGCCCGTACACCAACGAAGCCGTCGGCGCGGAAAATTACGGCACGCTCAGTTACGTGATGGAATCGCCGCACGAAAAAGGCGTCATCTGGACGGGCAGCGATGACGGATTCGTTTATCTGACGCGCGACGGCGGCGCGACCTGGAAAAACGTCACGCCCAAAGGTTTGGCTGAATGCCTGATCAACGCCATCGAAGTTTCGCCCCACGACAAAGCGACGGCGTATATCGCGACGACGCGTTACAAATTCAACGACCACACGCCGGGCTTGTACAAAACCACCGATTACGGCAACACCTGGACGAAGATTGACAACGGGATTCCGGCGGACGCCTTCACGCGCGTCGTGCGCGAAGACGACGTGCGCAAAGACCTGCTGTTCGCGGGCACGGAACTGGGCCTGTTTTTGTCCTGGGATGGCGGCAAAACTTGGTCGCCGTTTCAGTTGAATTTGCCGGTGACGCCGCTGACCGATTTGCGCATTCACAAAGGCAATCTGATCGCCGCGACATCGGGCCGTTCGTTCTGGATTCTGGATGATCTGAGCGTCATTCGACAGTACAAAGCGAATGCCGCAGCGGTGGCGATTTATCGGCCCGATCCGGTGTACCTCGCCAACGGAGGCAGCGAACTGGACGAAACAGACGACGATTTCACCGGCGCCAACCGTTTCAGAGGCGTCAATCCCGCCAACGGCGTAGTCCTGTATTACCAACTGCCGGAGCTGAAAAAAGAAGATCACATCACGCTGGAGATCAAAGACGCGGCAGGAAATCTGGTGCGCAGCTTCTCGTCAAAAGCCGATGAAAAATTCGTGAGATACGACGGCGGGCCGGGGGCTGATCCGCTGTTGCCCAAAGCCAAAGGCTTGAATCGTTTTGTCTGGAACTTGCGTTACCCGACGATGCCGGGTGTGCCGGGCGTTTACATCGAAAGCAGTTTCGCCGGACACAAAGCGCCGCCGGGCAAATACAGCCTGACCCTAAAAGCAGGCGGCCAGACGCTCACCACCGAAACCGAAATTCTCGCCAATCCGCTCTATCCGACGACGCCAGCAGTCTATGCCGAATATCATCAGACAATGCTGGGGATGGAAACCGAGCTGGCAACGATGCATCGCCTGATAAACAGCCTGTACGAAAAGCAGAAGCAATTGGACTCGCTGCTGGTTTCGCTGCCCGCAACCGACAAATTCGCCGCCCTCAAAAAAGACGGCGAAGCGTTGGTCAAAAAGCTGAAAGCCTGGGACGAAGACATGATCCAGCGTAAATCCAAGGCGTATGACGACGTCGAGAATTACCCCAACAAGTTCACGGCGAATTACCTCTTCCTGATCAACCAAACCGAAAGCGACATCCCCCGCGTCAACCAGCCCTCGCTGGATCGGATGAAACAACTCAACGCGGAATGGGCAACGCTGAAAGCCCGCGCCAACGAAATGCTCGACAAAGACATTCCCGCGCTCAACAAACGATTGTGGGAAGCCGGCCTCGGTGCGATCTGGAAAGAATAGCGGCTGAAACAAAAGACGCAGCACCGCGAGCGGTAGCGACCGGGTTCCTCTGGCTGATCTTCTGATCGAAAGAGGAACCACGTCGCTGCCGCTTTTGTTTGCCCAGACTACCGCCGTCCCTGCGCGGGTTTGCGTTGCCGCTTGGCGGGCACAGCATCGGGCAAATAGAGGGCGCGTTCTTCGTCGGTCAACGCACGCGGCGATAGACGGCGCAAGCGTTCCTTTGTGATCTCAAACGGTTCAAACATCTCCTGCGGCCAAATGCGCGCCGTTTTGTCACCACTGGCGGTGACGATGTAGCGCCCGTCCGGACTGTAGGCC
>JAEUQO010000432.1 GCA_016789605.1 Acidobacteriota bacterium | reverse complement strand
CCAGCGGAAACTCAATCATCGGCGGCATAGATCAGTACCTTCAAAAGAGGATTGGTGCGACCTCAGCCTGCCACAATTTCAACCACGCTCCAAGATCACAAGATATTGGGGGTTATCCGGCAATTCCCAGAGAGCCAAAATTATTCGATTGTACTCAACAGATTCTCTTGTCAAAGGCCTTCCGTCAGGTTCAACAATTCCAGGCGTACTGTATGAGCGTACGTACTGGAAAAGTTCCCGCCAGGACTTAACGATGCCACTCTTAATTGCATATGCAGCTAAGTTGGCGAAAAGCGCATTACCACCTGCTAGCTGAAATAATCTTTCTGCCAGTCTGTCATCTAATTGATTGTGAGCTACAGCATTCCTAAGCTGAAGAAGTTCTTGAAACTCTTCCTTATTAAGACCCTCTAGCCGCACCCTATAAAAACTTGGCAGAAGAGGTAAGTCCTTGCGGGTCGTTAATATCAGTCTCAGATTAGGGCTTCTATGAAATTGATCATCTAGGTAAGCGGCTTCTTCTTCCTCAAAAATCTCCGCATCATTGATAACTAAAAGTAGAGGTGAAGCTGAGTGAGAAGGTAGTATGCGGTTCATAAGCTGGGGCAAGGATTCAGACCAGGATGCTGATGTTGAAAATATGCCTCCAGGGAACAAAGTTTCGTTTTGACGAGCTGCCATCCAAGCAAGCGACGTTTTGCCAATCCCACCAATACCAAGAATGATTAATCCTCGAATACCTCTTTCAAATACGGCTTTGATTTCAGCTAATTCCTTACGACGTCCGATAAATCCAGAAAATAAATCATTCGGTAAGACATTGGTAAAAGGACTAATGCTTCGATAGTTATCCATATCAATTTTAAGCTAAGTCTGTATTGGCCTCACATCGGTTAGCACTCAACGATAAAACGTCCAGAGGGTAGCCGTCCAGCAGCAGACGCCTCCAACTCAGCTTCCCCTGCGAGCTCGCGGAACTCTGCCAGAGTGTTCGTCTTTCCGCCTAACAAGACCGTCTCAATGGACAAACTGGCGGGTGCTTCGTCCGGAGAAACTCCGCCGCTAATCTCAATACGGCCTGATGGCTGCGTGGCTTTGGCGCAGCGTTTCAGGATCGCTACGGTTTCGCTGTCGAACCTGTCATTGAGCACTTTTGACAACACGTGCGAGTTTATTTCTTACCGGGCTTTGACGCGAACAATTTCAGGTCAATTGCATTTCCCATCGCCTGGTATCCGGCGCGGTTCGGATGAAGTTTGTCACCTGCGCCGCCAATCGTGCTGTTGGGTTGAAAGGCTGCGCGCAAGGCTCCGGTTTGTGGGTCAACGGTCGCGGCATCGAAATCGGCAACGCCGTCGAACAAGCCTCCGGTGCGAATGTATTGGTTGACGGTTTGGCGGCGCTCGTTGACGTCGGCAGTTCCCGCTGGCCCGTTGTAGCCCACACCTGAGGTCAACGTTGCGCCGATGATTTTGATCTGACGCGCGCGCACGCGTTTGACCAGGGTTTGCATCCCGGTGATGACGGCTTCGGCGGGTGTGCCGCGCGAAAGATCGTTGATGCCTTCCAGCCAGACGATGTGCGTCACGCCTGCCAAACTGAGCACGTCGCGTTCCAACCGATCCAGCGCCGAAGGGCCGCCTGCAACCGGCGCAGTCGCGGCATAGCTGGCCGGGCCGATGATTTGGTTGCCGCCGATGCCCGCATTGATGACCGATACGCGATTGCCATACAACGCGTGCAACCGATGCGCCAGCACATCGGGCCAGCGGTCGTCTCCGTTAAGCGTCGAAAGCGTGCCATCCGTAATCGAATCGCCAAAGCAGGCGACGACAAACGCATCCGCCGGAGCCATCATTTCAACGGCATCGAGAAAGAACCACGAAGTCGTCGTAAAGGGAAAGTTGCTGTCGCTGGTTTCGCGGCTGTGGCTGCCCGTGCGCGGAGCCGACAGGTAAGACGTTTGCAGGGCTTTGGCGTGCCAGGTCATCGGGCCGCTGTTGCCAACAACGTGAAAGCTGACCGCGAGTTTGCGTCCGGTCAGCAACGCATCGTCGGCGTTTTTGACAAAGTTCAAATTGACGGCGTCGCTGAAAATGACTTGCCCCGGCGGGATGGTCAGATTGGGTTTGCCGCCAAACAGCACACGCTGATTGGTTCCGGCGGCGACGTTGCCCGCGTAACTTTGCAATCCGACATGGACGTCCGCCAAAGTCACCGGACGCGTGCCAAACGCGTTTGAAAAACGCAGCCGTGCGCGCGCGCCCCACAAATCGGGGCGAATGATCATGCGAAAGGTCTGATCCACCGCGCCGGTTTCGGCAGCTTCAAGCGCGAATTGCAAAACGGGTTGCGCCGAAGCATTGCCCGAAGGATATGGCCCGTGCGCCGACGCAGCCCACGCCGCCACCCATTTTTGGCTTTGCGCCAAGGCGCTGTTTGTTCCCAATGCACCGCCAACCAGCAGCGCGAGCGTCATGCCCAGACCAGAAATTAATCGTGCCGAGTGATGTTGACTCATCGTGTTTGTGGCAATGGAGTTTTCAGACTTGGATAGGTTGGGAGCAGTTACTGCCCGTTGCGAAGAAAAATTCTTCTCGTGCGACCGCGCCTAATTTTGCCGCTGTCCCAGGCAATAACAAAGCCCGTCGGGCGCGACGACAAAAAATACTTTCCAGTCGGTGGCGCCGTGCCGGTCAAGGCGGTAATCGGCGTGTTCTTTGGCCAGGCCGTTGGCTTGTAATTCGGCAAAGGCGGCTTCGACATCGTCCACTTCAAAAAAACATCCGTCCTGCGTTGGGTCGCCGCCGTTTTCGGCCAAGCCGATTTGAATCTCGTCCCGGCTGAGAATGGCGGATTGATGTGGCGCATCGCCGCGCGAGACCAGTTGAAATCCCAACACTGATTGGTAAAACGGCAAGGCCGTTTCGACGCTGGCAACCGGCAGGTTCAGCGCGTCTTGTTGATAGGGCCAGACTTTTTTGAATTTCGCTCCCATGAATTCTCCTCTGCCTTCAATCAGATTTCATTTTGGCGTACGGGTTTTGCCACAGAGGCGCAGAGGTTTCCAAGTATTTCTCTAAGCCTCCGTGGCTCTGTGACCAATCCGTAAAGCGAATTGAAAAACGATCTAAGGCTCTGCGTATTCTGATTCTTCAGGCGCGTCAGTATAACTCTCAAAATCGAGTCTGTATCCGTCCGGGTCTGACAACGACGTCACCCACATGCCATTACCGACAAACGGTCGCGAAGCGGGCAAACCGCGCGCAATGACGTCACGATAAATCGCCAGGGCGTCTTCGCAAATGAAACAGAGCGAAACGCCAACGCCAAGCGGTTCAGCCGGGACGTTTGTGTGTTGGCCGTCGCGCCAGAACTCTTGCAGCATCAACGCGGCGGTTCCCAGTTCCAACCAACACCAGCGCAGCTTGCCATTGTCCACCCATTGTTTGGTCAGCTTGAAACCAATGCCGTCCACGTAAAACCGCAAGGAGGTTTCGATGTCAGTGACGCCAAAAAATGGCACGGCCTGTTTGACGTTTGGTTCAGAACTCATGATTCAGCGCCTTCTTTCGTTTGTGAATCGGTTCGCACGGAGAGGCTGCCTATCTGTTCGTATTCCTTGAGCAACTGGACAATTTCCTGATGGCCTTTGCGCGCAGCCCAGGATAACGGCGTTGCCCATTCGGGGTCGTCGGGCAAGCGAAGTTTTGCGCCGCGTTGCAGCAACAGTTTGACCATTTCGATTTGGCCGAATTTGGCCGCCCAGGCAAGCGGCGTTGAACAGATGTCTTCGTCGCGCGCGTACAAATCAGCGCCGTGATCAAGGAAGATTACAGCCTTTTCCACATCGCCTTTGCGGGCGAAATGGTGCAGCGGCGTGACGCGCAACCAGTCCGGCTGGCTGGGATTGAGGCCGTGTTGAAAGAGCAATTCGTTCAGTTCACGGGTTGGAGCGCCGACAGACCAGCCGGGAAATTGCGCGCGTTTGGGCAAATCTGGCTGATAGCGCAACAGCAGGCGCACAAACGCTTCCTGACCTTCGCCAGCGGCATTGACCAACGCTTCGGGATCGTCGGCCAGTTTCGGGTTGGCGGCAAAGACTGCGGCGGCAGTGTGAACATCGCCGTAATACGCCAGCAAATGCACGGCGCGCGCCGCGCCATAAGAACACAGCAACTCGATCATCGCCTGATCGGAATTGTTAATCGCCCGGCTCAAGGCATCGGCAGAGCTTTCAACTTCTGGATTGGGATACGCGCCGTGTTCGAGCAACAGTTTGGCGATTTCGTAATGTCCGTTGGCCGCTGCTGAATAGAGCGCGTGTCCGTGCGGAGCGATGCCTTCTTCGGGCAGATTCGGATCGGCTCCGCGTTCAAGCAACAGCTTGACGATTTCGGTGTGACCACAGGCGGCGGCATTTTTCAGCGGCGCGCCGGAACCGATGTAGTAGGTGACATAGCTTGGAACACGGTTGGCTAACGTTGGGTCTTGGTCGAGCAACTCACGCACGCGATCCAAATCGCCGATGCTTGCCGCCGTGCAAATATCTACATAAGCGCCGCGCGCGCGCAAATGCGCCAGCACTTGTGACGGCGTCACGGGCCAATCCTGGGGCACATCGCGCCAGCCGCGAAAGTTGTAATCGCCGTTGGTCAATTGAATCGGGCAGGCGCCATCAAAGCGCGCCGCGTTGATGTTTGCGCCGCGCGCGAGCAGTTCGTCAATGATATCGAGTTGCCGCGTCATCACGGCCCAATGGATTGGTTGATTGGAGCCGCCGTCCCCTTCGTGCAGCAACTCGGGCGAGGCATCAATCAGGCGCTTTACTTTCGCCAGGTCGCGGTCGCGGATTGCAGCAGCAACGACCTCTCCCTTTGAAGAAGCGCCTTGTGCGCTGGCGAGCCTGGTTTCGAGCAGCGTTTCCATCTCGACATAACCACGATCGCGACAGACCTGGAGCAAACTATCATTCACCGCCAGACTGAGCGGGTCGGCTTTATAGTCGAGCAGATACCGCGCCACCTCGATCTGGTTTTCCCGCACGGCAAAGTAAATCGGCGTACGATAGGCAAAATGGCAGCGCGCCAACGACGGGTCTTTGGCCACCAATTGTTTGACCGCCTCCAGGTCGCCCGTGATACAGGCGCAGAACATTTCCCAGACATCCGTGCCCATGCCGGTTGACCACGTCAACGGTTCTTTTTTCTTCAGCACTTCGGGTTGAATCATACGTTGCACCTTTTCGGCAAATTGCGAATCGCTGGACGGACGCGCGGCGTTCAGGTTTTCTTCGATATGGCTCATAAATTTCTTCAGGCGTTTTCGTGCGGCGTAAAGTCGCGTTTTGACTGCATTGGCGGTGATTTCGAGAAAGGCGGCAATCGCGGCGGTTGAATGCTCGCCCAGGTAATAGAGCAAGACAACCTCGCGTTCCGCCTCGGAGAGTGTGGCGATGGCTTCGCGAACGGCTTGTTGCGTGGCGCGCGTTTCCAGTGTTTGTTGCGGCGAAGGTTGCGGCGCGGCAATTTCCAGCGCCGCTTCCAGCCCGGTGATCGGGAACTGCTTGCGCCGTGTTAGCCGGTCGCAGTGTTTGAATACAATCAAACGAAACCAAGCCGGAAAGGCCGCCGGTTCGCGCAAGTTTGGCAATTCGCGATGCGCTTCGACAAAAGCTTCCTGCGCAGCGTCTTCGGCCAGGTGGTAATCGCCCAGAATCGAAGTCGCGTAGGCAACCGCGATGTCTTGATACAGACGCACCAATTCCGCAAAGGCGACCTCATCGCCTGTTTGCGCCCTGCGTACCAGTAAAGTGACCGTTTCTTTGTGCAGCAACATCCTCCGTGAATATAGACCCGGATTGGAGGAGTAAGGTGTGAAAGCTGAAGCAAAATATTTCAGTTTTTCTTTTTTAGTCTGGCAACCAGCCTCCGGCAATCATTTTTGCGAACCAAACCAGAACAAGCAAGATTGAGACAGTGGCAACCGGCTTTAGCCTGTCGCCCGGTTGGAAACAGACCAAGGCAGGAACGCCGCCTGACTATTTTGCTGGCGTCAGATGCCAACCGGGATTGACCCAAACGCCATCGCGCCAGACAAAGATTTCTGTCGCTCGTCCGGTGCTGGTATGGCGCTCGCCTTTTGCATTTTCCAGCTCATACAAATAGGTCGTATAGAGGATTGCGGTGTTGCCATAAAGCTGCAACTCCGTCTGTGGGAACTCCAACCGAACAAGCTTTTGGCCGCTTTGCGCCAGTTGTTTGGCCGATTCCAGAATTTCAGCCTTTTTGACAAACGGTTTCTCTCCGGCGCTTTCCAGCACGACGGTGTCCGCCGGAACCAGTTTATCCAGTTGCGCTTGATCGTTGGTAAAAAACGCACGCCAGACCGCTTCGCGCGCTTTCAGCAATTGCTGTTTAGCTTGCGGCGGCATGTTCGCGGGCAATGACATCTGTTGTGACCGCCAGGTCGGGTCAACAACCGTATGTGAAGCCGCCTGATTCCATTGGCCATTGCGTTTGGCATACACATCCATAATGCGATACCGCACATCGGTCGTCAGCCCTTCGCCGGTTTTCTGACCAAAATCCAAATTGAAATTCGCCACCGCCAGCTCCGGGCTGTAAAAGTGCACATCAAAATCAAAAACGCGGAAGCCTCTGTTTGTGGCATTGGGTCTCGCCGGACGTTTAGGCGTGTTGGCGGATTGCGGCCAGGGAATGCCGTTGGCTCTCATATATTCGTCTATGCCTTTGATCGGCACACGCGAACCTTCTAAAAAGCCGCGCCAGTCATCGGTGTGCGTCGCGCGAATTTTCTCGATATCCCAATCAATAAACGCCTGACAGATGCTTTCGATATGCGCACGGATGGCGGCGCGATCTGCCTCACGGTCATCGCTTTGCGCATTGATTGTCACGTGCAGCGCAACCAGAACCAGCAGGAAAAACAGTCGCATCAGTTTCATCGCTATGGTCTCCTTCGGTGTAGAAAGCAGGAATCGTTGATCAGGTAACGGCATTCTAGGCAGCACCCAAAATCTGCGGCAACGAGCAATACGCGAACGGTATGTTTGTTGACGCGAACGGCAAAAACACTGGTGGAACCGGCATTTTTCTTGTTTGCGATATGCCCCTGCGCTACTTTGCCCGCGTGCAAGCAGCTCAACGCTTCAAATCCATGCAACCCTGGATGCTGGTTTCGGCAGCGTGGACGATCCCTGCCTTTTTCGCCGTCATCAACCGCATCGCCCAGACGGCACTGCACGGGTGGGAGCCGGCGACCATCCGCGATTTGCTGTGGGAAGGCGGCGATTGGCTGCTCTATGGGTTGCTCACGCCAGGGGTCTTTGCCCTCTCTAAATTCATGCCGTTAACCAAACCGCGGCTGTGGCGAAATGTCTTCGTCCACTTTGCACTGTCGCTGTTGTTCTGTGTGGTGTGGGCGACCAGCGGCAAGCTGCTGCAATTAGGATTGGGATTTTTGTTTGCGCCGCAAGCCGTGCAAACAGCCTGGCAAACCGCACCCGGGCAGTTCTTGCGCGGCTTCGGGTTGGATTTACTGAGCTGGGTCTTTACGACGCTGCCGTTCGGCGTGGCGGTGTATCTGTGCGTGGTCGGCATCGAACACGCGTCTCGTTATTTTGTCGAAGCGCGCACGCGTGAAGTGCAACTGGCCAGACTTTCCGAACAGCTTTCCAGTGCGCGCTTTGCCGCGTTACAAGCACAGGTCAACCCGCATTTTCTTTTCAACACGCTCAATACCATCGCCGTGCTGGTGCGCGACAATGAACGCCAGGCGGCCGTGCGTATCGTTGAACAATTGAGCGATGTGTTGCGCACGACGCTCAGCAGTCACCGCGCGAACGAAGTTCCGCTGGGCGAAGAGCTTGAATTGGTCCGCCAATATGTCGCCATCGAAGAAGCGCGGTTTTCTGATCGTTTGCGCCCTGAATTCAACCTTGCGGATGCGTTGCTGTCTGCGCTGATTCCCAGCTTTGCGCTGCAACAACTGGTCGAAAATGCGATTCGCCATGGCATCGCCAAACACCCGGACGCAGGCCGATTGATCATTGCCGCACAGCGCACCGATGAATGGCTCGAACTATCGGTCACTGACGACGGCATAGGCATTCCGGCGGATTTTGTCATTCCACCGGGCCACGGACTTGAAAACACGCGCGAGCGTTTGCGCGCGCTGTATGGCGAGCGAGCGCGGCTCACAATCACCCGGCGCGCAACAGGCGGCACCGTCGCGACATTGCGGCTGCCCTTTCACGAAATCGCCGCAGAGCCAAACCAAAATGCAAACTGAATGGAAAGTATTGATCGCCGATGACGAACCCGCTGCGCGACGCGGCGTGCGGCAATTGCTGGCGGCATTCCCGGAATTCGTGGTTGCCCAAGAGTGCCGCAACGGCGAAGAAGCGTTGACCGCCCTGGCCACGACTTCGGCAGACGTCATCTTTTTGGACATTCAGATGCCGGGCATTGATGGGTTTGAAGTGATTCGCCGCCGCACCTGCGAACGCATGCCAGAAGTGGTTTTCCTGACGGCGTTCAATCAATACGCCTTGCGCGCGTTTGAAGCGGAGGCGCTGGATTATCTGGTCAAACCCGTCAGCGAAACGCGGTTTGCCGCCACGATCAAACGGTTGCGAAAGCGGCTGAATGCCAGCTCGCACCCGCCGCCGGATGAACACATCATCGTCACCAGCGCACGCGGCGCGACGGTGCTGAGCATCAGCGAAATTGATTGGATCGAAGCCGCCGGGAATTACGCGCAATTGTGGGTTGGCGCGCGCAGCTACTTTCATCGCGAACCGCTGCAATTGCTGGAAGAACGATTGCACAAACACGGTTTTTTGCGCGCCCATCGTCGCGCATTGGTTCGGCTGGAGGGCGTGCGCGAACTAAAGCGGGACCGTTTGGGCAGCCTGGTGGCGGTGCTGACCTGCGGCACTCACATTCCGATTTCAAGACGAAGAAGCGCTGGCTTTGCCTCAGCCTTGCGGCAAACAACCGGATACCCTCAAAGAACAGTCACGGATTGCGAAAAAGCATAAGGCCGTTGCGGTTGTATGCGAGCGGCCTTATTTGTCTGCTTTGGTCAAACTGTCATTTCGCTGACAGCTTATTGTCCGCTGCCCGCTGCCGCCACAGTTTTGGCAGCGCCAGTGATGAAATCAGCCACGTCTTTGTGCAATCTCTCGCGCGATTTTTTCTCGATGTACATCATGTGCCCCGCTTCGTAATACGTGAAGCTGACGTTTTTGCGCGTCGCGGGATCGAGATTCATGTGTGAGATCGTGTGTTCGATACCGTTGAACGGTGTGGCCACATCGTAATAGCCGCTGATGACCAAAACTTTCAACGTTCCCTGTTGCGTCATCGCCGAACGCAACGCCTCAGCCGGCCCGCCCGGTTGCCCTTGATCCCAGGGCTGCACGCGCGCGCTCAGGGTGTAATACATATCCGTATTCCACTTGAGCTCGCGACGTACGTAATCCTGGAACATGGCGACGTATGCGCCGTCGTAGGAAGCCAGGCTGGAATCGTATTCGTACCGTTCGCCAGCGGCGTCTGCGTCTGTGCCCGTGAAACGCGCATCAATGCGGCCCACGGTTTTGCGTTTGTCGCGCAGCAATTCCTTGAACCAGCGAAACGGGCTGATGCGCAAATTGGTTTGTTCGATGTATTTGGGTGACAACCCGGTATAGCGCGCCAGTTCTTTGACGACTTTCTGATACTCCGCAGGTGAGATTTCGTCGCCTTTTTCCAGCGCTGCGGCATATTCACCGTGGGCAAACTGACGGGCTTTTTGCGCCAGTTCAGCAATACTCAGTTTTTGCAGGTCGGGCGGCAACAGTTTGTGATACCAGGCCGAAACAATAAACGTCGGCAGGAAGAAAATCGTGCGATCGTCGTCGCCCCAATTGCCAAACCCCACCGAGGACAACAACGCCACGCCGTTCAGATAGATTTGATGACGGCGCTGCAAAACGTACGACAGTTGCGCCGAACGCGTCGTGCCATAGCTTTCGCCGATCAGGAATTTCGGCGAAGCCCAGCGCTCGTTGCGCGTGATGTATTGGTAAATGAAATCGGCAAACCAGGTGGCATCCTGCACCACGCCATAAAACTGCGCAGTGTTTTCGCCGGGCGCTGGACGGCTGTACCCGGTGGAAATCGCATCCACAAACACCATGTCGGTGACATCCAGAAAAGAGTCTCCGTTTTCCACCACCGAATACGGCGCAGACATGCCGAATCCGTCATCGGTCAGCAACACACGACGCGGCCCCAAGCCCATGTGCGTGTAGGACGAAGCAGAGCCAGGTCCGCCGTTGTAAATGAACGACACCGGGCGTTTGGTTTTGTCAGCCACATCATCGCGCGTGTACGCGACGAAAAAGAACGATGCTTTGGGCGTGCCGTCATCGGCTTTGATGATGTAATTGGCAGCCGTGGCGGTGTAATTGATTTGCTGGCCGCCAATACGAACGCTGTTGCGGGTAACCGAAGACCGCTCTTCCAGCGGTGCTGCTGGGCGCTGTCCCTGGGCGGCGGCGGCGGTTGGCGCGGTTGGGGGTTGTTGTTCTCCCCCTCCTCTGCCACGACCGCCACGTTGTTGTGGGTCTACTTGCGTTTGTGCGTGTACCAAACAAACAGTCAGCAGCAAAATACTGACGACGGCCAATAAACGACTCATGTCCATCTCTCCTTATAGAACCAGTGACAATCGGGTGAACGGCGAGAGAACAGCACGCGCTGTTCTCTGCCAGATGGTGTTTTGCGCTATGACGAGAGGTTAGAAGCTGGCATTGCAATCAGCTTCGGGTTGCTGCCCAGGCTTACTGCCGATCAAACCTGACATTAGGCCAAAATCCCATTTAGGATTTTGCCTTCGTCGGTCGGCCCGATCAGACGATTGTTCAATCCTTGATAGGCATAGCTGAACCGGTACGGGTCCAGCCCAAGCAAATGCTGAATGGTCGCTTGCAGGTCGCGAATGCTGACAGGATGTTCGACCGGGTAATAGCCAAATTCGTCCGTCTGTCCATACGCCAGTCCGCGTTTGATGCCGCCGCCCGCCAGCCACATCGTGTACGCCGACGTGTGGTGATCGCGCCCGACATAGCCTTTGCGCAATTCGGTGCGCACGTTGTTTTGCATCATCGGCGTGCGCCCAAATTCGCCGCCCCAAACCACGAGCGTGTCATCCAGCAAACCGCGTTGTTCCAAATCAAGCAACAACCCCGACACGGCGCGGTCAATTTGTTGGCATTTGATCGGCAGCGTTTCGTCAATGCTTTCGCCCGGCGAAGAGCCGTGATGATCCCAGCCCCAGTCATACAACTGCACAAAACGGACGCCGTTTTCGATCAGTCGCCGGGCCAACAAACAGTTGTTGGCAAACGTCGGATCGTCGCCTTTGTAAAGAATGCGCGGATCATCGGCGCTTTCCGCCGGCGAAACAAAGCCCGGCTTTGCGCCATACAAATCCAGAATGTGTTTGGGCTCTTTGGAAATATCCATGACTTCGGGCACAGAAACCTGCATGCGATAGGCGAGTTCGTACTGCGCGATACGCGTCAGAGTTTCACTGTCGCCGCTGTGTTCGTATTCGGCTTGATTCATCTGCTTGAGCGCATCGAGCGTGCGGCGGCGCATGTCACGATCCAAGCCGGCGGGGTTTCCCAAATACAAAACCGGATCGCCTTCGGTGCGGCATTGCACGCCTTGATAGACGCTCGGCAAAAATCCCGATCCCCACAGCGATTTGCCACCGTCCGGCGTTTTTCCGCCGGAAAGCAACACGACAAAGCCGGGCAAATTTTCGTTGACGCTGCCCAACCCATACGTGACCCAGGCTCCCAGCGAAGGATTGCCCAACCGGGGCGATCCCGTATGCACAAACAATTGCGCCGGAGCGTGATTGAACTGGTCAGTCTGAACCGTACGAATGACACAGGTTTTATCCGCGACGTTGGCGAAATGCGGCAACAATTCGCTGACCCATTGCCCGCTTTGCCCGTGCTGCTTGAATTTGAATTGCCCGGCCAGAATCTTCGGCGTGCCTTTGATAAACGCAAACCGCTTCCCTTCTAAAAACGACGGCGGACAGTCTTTCAAATGCAGCTTTGCCAGTTCGGGTTTGTGCTCAAACAGCTCTAACTGCGAAGGCGAGCCCGCCATGTGCAGATATATGACGCGCTTCGCTTTGGGCGTAAGCATCGGCGCTTTCGGCGCAAGCGGATTGCCAGATTGCGGACTGGCCCCCGCCTCGCGCCCCAGCAGCGATTGCAAGGCAAGCGCGCCCAAACTAAGCCCGCCGGTTTTGAAAAAATGCCGCCGCGTCACGGCACAAACATCAGCCAAAGCAGAAGTAGTTTCAGTCTTCTTCATAAATTCAATTGCGGGTTAGGAATTCATCCAGGTTCAAAATGGTGTTGGCGGTTACGATCCAGGCGGCAAACTCATTGCGACTGACGCCGTCGGGAATTTGTGCGCGGCTTGTTTTTAACAGGGCCTCGGCCTTTTCCGGCGCAGCAGCAAACGACTGTTGCGCATCTTTCCACAATGCCAACAACGGAGCCGTTTCTCCCGGACGCACGGGACGAATCAGCGCCAATCGCAGCCCCTGTGCGGCGCGCGCGTCAGCAGTCGTAGTAGCAAGCAGCATGCGCCGCGCCAGCCCGGCAGCGGCTTCCAGATAAACAGGATCGTTGAGCGTCACCAGCGCCTGCAGCGGCGTATTGGTGCGAATGCGGCGAATCTGACCGACCTCGCCGCTGCCACCGTCAAACGTCGTCATTGTGGGGTAAGGCGTCGTGCGTTTCAGATAGGTATACAACCCGCGCCGAAAGCGGTCTTCGCCTTCGGCGTCAATCCAGGATTTTCCGTTATAAGTCGAACGCCACAAACCCGCCGGTTGCGGCGGCATCACAGGCGGGCCGCCCATTTTCGCGGACAGCAATCCCGACACAGCCAACGCCTGATCGCGAATGGCTTCCGCGCTCAAACGAAAGCGTGCGCCCCGCGCTTGCCACAAATTGCGCGGATCGGCTTCGCGTACAGACGCCGTCACTTCAGACGCCTGACGATAAGCGTCGCTGAGCACAATGGTTCTGATGAGTTTTTTCAGCGACCAGCCGTTGTCGCGGTATTCTGCCGCCAGATAATCGAGCAACGCCGGATTGGTCGGCGCGGAACCGAGCGCGCCAAAATCCTCTTCGGTTTCGACAATGCCAACGCCAAACAGGCGCGCCCAGATGCGATTGGCCCAGACGCGCGGCGTCAGCGGATTGTCGCGGTTGACCAGCCATTGGGCGACGCCCAAACGGTTGAGCGGCGCACCGGCGGGCAATGCGCCAAACGCAGCCGGAACACCCGGCGTGACCGCATCGCCCAAATCCAAAAAGCTGCCGCGCCGATGAATTTTCGTCACGCGCTGTTTGTCAGCGGCGAGTTCGCGCATCACGGGCAAACGCACCAGACTGTCGTTGAATTTCGCCTGCGCGGTATAAGCCGCCGCCAATTCGTCGTGCAGCGCGCGTAACTCTGGTGAAATGGTTGGCGGTTGCAACAGCGCGGAAGAGATGTCGCTGGTGGCCAGGCGGAATCGGCGCAACGTCATGGTGTCGCCCGCTTGCTGGGAAAGCGTAACGCGCAATTTGGCTTCGGCAGTTAATCGCAACGGGGCGGCAAAATCGAAAAGCGCGGTGTGCGCTTCGTGCGTGCGCGGATTGACAGACCAGCCGGTTTTCTCGTCTCCGTCAATCGCCGCAGCAACAGGCTTTTTGTCTTGTGCGAAATCGGCGCGCGCATTGGTCAGCGTCACAGGCCGCGCGCCCGCAGCTTCGACCAGCTCCGCCGTCAGTTCTGACAACACAAAATTTGACGTGCCGCCGTTACGCCCAACACCAAACTGACCGCTGCTGAGTTTTTCGGGCAAGGCTTCCAACCGCAGCGCCGTATGCGTTCCCGCCGGAAGCGTCAACGTCACGACATAGGTGTCTTCGGGCGGCGCTTTGCCGCTGGCGGCGACGCTGCCGTCTGTTTGCGCCGTCAGCGTCGCACCATCTTTTGCCAGAACCTCTGCGGCAACCAGCGTACGCCATTGCCGCGCGCCGCTTTCGCTGGCTTTGCTGGCGACGTCTTCCAGCTCGGTCAGCTTGCGGTTCAGCTTCTGTAAATGCTCCTGCCAATACTTGCGCTCGTCCTGTTCTTTGGGCGTCAGCAATTCCAGCACCGGCACATCGGTATACAGGTCGGCGTCTTCGGTTTGATTGAACAGCGCATAAAAGCCGTAATATTCCGCGTGCGAAATCGGATCGTATTTGTGCGAATGGCATTTGGCGCAACCCATCGTCAGGCCCATCCAAACCTGCACGGTCGTGTCCACGCGATCTTTGACGGCGGCAACGCGAAACTCTTCGTTGTCGGTGCCGCCTTCATCGTTGGTCATCGTGTTGCGATGAAACGCGGTGGCGATCAACCGTTGCTCAGCCAATTTTTCATCAGCGGGCTTGGGCAACAAATCTCCGGCAAGTTGTTCGGTCGTGAATTGATCGAGCGGCATATCGGCGTTGAGCGCATTCACCACCCAATCGCGAAACGGCCAGATCGTACGCCCCAGGTCTTTTTCGTAGCCTTTGGTATCGGCATAGCGCGCCAAATCCAGCCACATACGCGCCCAGTGTTCGCCAAATTGCGGCTTGGCCAGCAGCTCATCCACCATCCGTTCGTACGCCGCTGGTGAAGGATCAGCAGCGAATTTGTCGGCGATTTCCGGCGTGGGCGGCAACCCGACCAAATCCAGCCACAAGCGTCGCGCCAAAATATGCGGCGCGGCTGTCGGACGAAGCGCCAGCCCCTTTTGCGCCAGCGCTGTTTTGACCAACGCATCAATGGCATTTTGTCCGGCAGGAAGCGCAGGCCGCACAACCGGTTCAAATGACCAGTGCCTGCCCCACGAAGCGCCTTCGGCAATCCAGCGGCGTATGATTTCGATTTGCTCCGGCGAAAGCTGTTTGTGTGCGCTGGGCGGCGGCATCACGGCATCAGGATCGGTGCTGGTGATACGCGCCAACAGCAAACTTTTTTGCGGCTCGCCGGGCGCAATCACAACGCCGCTGCGGCGTTTGGCTTTGGCGTCGGCTTCAACGTCCAGCCGTAATCCGACTTTGCGGTTCTTTTCATCCGGGCCGTGACAGGCAAAACAATTCGCCGAAAGAATCGGCAACACGTCGCGGCCAAACCGCACAGGTTCTGCCGCGGAACGCACCGTCGCGGAAAATGGCGCCAACCCAGCCAACACGAGCAACAAAAGCTTGCTCCAACGCTTGCAAAAGGCAGTGTGTCTTTTCATAGCCAGAGAGTATTGAAAATGTTGTGGTGAATGCGAAAAACGAAAGCGCCCGTAGTCTAAATCGGAAGCCGGATTTGTGGAACATCTGCCTTTCAATCGTCGGCGATTTTGCTGCCGACTTCCCGCCGTCAGTCTGTACAGACTGCTGCAGGCAGTCGTATGATCCCGCTGCAAACTTCTCGTGAATTCCATCAACTGCAAAACATCCCTACACGCCGTCTGACAGTTTTCGCAAAACAGTCCGCTGGCGTCACTGAGCATGAAAACCAGGACTGCCAAACTGATTCTGTTTTTGTCGCTGTCTTGCGCGTGGCTGCCGTTTGCGCCCGCCGACGCGCAAAACCCGTCACCAATTTCGTTTTCCCGTGACATTCGCCCGCTGCTGGTTGCGCGTTGTGTGCAATGCCACGGCGCGCAAAAACAAAGCGGCGGATTGCGGCTGGACGCCCAAGCCTTTGCGTTGCGCGGCGGACAATCTGGCCCGGCAATCGTTCCGGGCAAGGCAACCGAAAGCTTGCTCTATCAACGCGTCGCCGCTCAAAACGAAGACGAGCGTATGCCGCCCGTCGGCAACCGCCTGACCGCTGCGGAATTGGCACGGTTGAAATCCTGGATTGACGCAGGCGCGGCGTGGGACGGAGAGGCTGCGGGGCAAGCGAATGAGACAGAACGAGCAAGCGACGGAGCGGCGGAGCGGTTGAAGCATTGGGCCTGGCAGCCAATCGTGCGCCCCCCAATACCGTCATTGAAAACCCAACCGGCGAACCCGATTGATGCCTTCGTCGCGGCCAAACTGGCTGCCAATGGATTGGCGATGTCGCCAGAAGCCGACCGTCGCACGCTGATTCGGCGCTTGTCCTTTGATTTGCTCGGCTTGCCGCCCACGCCGGAACAGGTTCAGCAATTTGTGAATGCCCGCGATCCGCAGGCGTATGAAAAGCTGGTGGATGAAATGTTGCAATCGCCACGGTATGGCGAACGCTGGGCGCGGCATTGGCTTGACGTAGTTCATTACGGCGACACCCACGGTTACGACAAAGACAAGCTGCGTCTGAACGCCTGGCCGTATCGCGATTACGTCATTCGCGCGCTCAACGAAGACAAGCCGTATAAACAGTTTGTCGAAGAGCAGATTGCCGGCGACGTGCTCTTTCCCGGCACACGCGACGGCATTCAGGCGCTTGGGTTCATCTCTGCCGGGCCGTGGGATTTCATCGGCCACGCCGAATTGCCCGAAACCAAAACCGACGGCAAAATCGCGCGTCACCTCGACCGCGATGATATGGTGGCGAACACCATCGGCACCTTCACCAGCGTTACGGTGCATTGCGCGCAATGCCACAACCACAAATTCGACCCGATCACACAGGAAGACTATTACTCGCTGCAATCGGTGTTTTCGGCGCTCGACCGCGCCGACAAAAAGTATTTTGTCGGCCAACCGGAACTGACCGCACGCTTTGCCCAGCTTGATGGACGCCAGCGTGATTTGGCCGAACGCAAACGCGTCATCGAACGAGACGCGGCCAAAGCAGCGGGCGAACCGATCGCCAAGCTTGATGCGCAAATCGCTGAAACCGCCAAACAGCCGGAACGCGCCAAAGAAGTGGCTGAGTTGCGAGCCAAACGCGCACAATTGGTAGATGCGGCGATGAAACCGGAAACCCTGGCCGAGCGAAATCGCCTCGCCGCCGAATTGGCCGACATTACGAAAGAGCT
>JAEUQO010000416.1 GCA_016789605.1 Acidobacteriota bacterium | reverse complement strand
GGGCCGAATCTGGCGGCGACCACGCCGGTTGGCGGTTCAACAGTTTCCGTCACGCGCAACGCTTCGGCTTCGGATTACCATTCGTTGCAAATGCAGTTTCGGCGGCGATTGTCGCGCGGATTGCAAACGCAGGTTTCCTATACCTGGGCCAAATCGCTGGATGACGTTTCGGACGAAACCATTACCGGCATTCCACTGGATCGCATTGACCAGCGGCTGGAACGCGGCTTCTCGGATTTCGACATTCGGCACACGGTCGTCGCCGCCGTCACGTACGACATTCCATTGGGCACAACGCTGCGCAGCAATGCGTTTGTGCAGGCTGCGTTCGGCAACTGGTCTGTGGATGCAATTGGCCGGTATCGTTCCGCCTCGCCGTTCAATGCCATTTCGCAAGCCTTCGATCCGCTGAACATCAGCGCCACGCGGCGGCTGGACGTAAAACCGGGCGTGCCGTTGTATCTCGACGACCGGACAGCGCCGGGCGGCAAACGGCTCAACCCGGATGCGTTCGCCGTGCCTGCGGCGGGACGACAGGGAACATTGCAGCGCAATTTCCTGCGCGGGTTTGATGTGCGCCAGTTGGACCTTTCGCTGCGCCGCCAGTTCAGCCTGACTGAAAAACTGCGGCTGCAATTTCGCGCGGAGTTTTTCAACGTCACCAACACGCCCAACTTTGGTGACCCGGTGGGAAGCTTCGGCGGCGCGACGTTTGGTTACGCGCAAAACATGCTGGGACGCGGCTTGAGCGGCAACACAGGTGCAACGCAAACCTCGCCCAGTTCAGGCTTCAATTCGCTCTATCAAATCGGCGGGCCTCGCTCGATTCAATTCTCAATGAAACTGCTTTATTAGCTTGTGCCAAAGACGAAAGGGACGGATTGGAGTCCGTCCCTTTTATCGCCTGGAGAATGTCAGCTTGATCTCAACCAGCCAGTTGATAATGGCGCAAGGCGCGCAGGCTCAGCCAACCGATGCCCAGCGCGGGGATCAGCAAACCCAGCAATCCGGCCAGCACTCGTTTGGCAATCACGCCGGTCGGTTCTTCCCCAAAAGAAAACGACGGAAAGCGGTCGTAATCGCTAGCGTTCAGCAGCGCTTTTTGCACGATGCGCGGCGTGAAGTGTGCGCGCCAGCGTTGGTGGAACTCGTCCACCAGCGAAAGAAAGTGGCGATAGCGCGCTGCACTGGTTCCGGCAATGTCATTGAGCGCGGCCTGGGTGACGATGGCAGGGGAAACGAACCGGAAGCGGTTGACCAACACCTGTTGGCCCAGAACCTGACGGTCAAAATGATCAATCACAGGCTGCATCAGCCGTTCGGTTTCGCTTTGAATCGCCAGCGAGCGCGTGACGAAATCGGCTGGATCGGCCTGTTTGCCGGCGGTCAGTTCGGGGTGGTCTTCCAGATATTTCGACAGCAACTGGCTGCCTTTGGCCGTTGCTTCGGCAGAAGCGCGCCGCGTCGCCTGCACCATTTCCACACGCGAAGGCACGGGATAAATCGTCGTCACGGCCACGTTGAGCAGCGAAGGAATCAGCAGCACAAACACCAGCCACAATCCCGCTAGCGCCATCGCATTTGTCGCGGATGATTTGCCGAAAGCGTTGACCGCGACGGCCAACGCAAACCAGAACGCGCCGTAACCGGCGACAATTCCCACCCACAACAACAAACGCAACCACGCGCCCCCTGCAAAGCTGACGCCGCCGAACAGAAACCCGACCAGTGAAAAGCCCACGGCCAGCGCGAGCACAACCAATGCCCGCAAACCGATTTTGCCCGTGACGAAGGTGCGCAAACCGACCGGTTGCGACATCATCATCTGCAACGTGCCTTGTTCGCGTTCGATGGAAAGCAGGTTGTAACTGAGCGCCAGAATCAGCAGCGGGTACAGGTAAATGATGACGAACGCCAGATCAAAGCGCCCGGCCAGCAAATTGGTCGGGTTTTCGATTTCGTCGTTGTTGGTGAAGGTCTGTTTGCTTTGCGAAGAAACCTTGAAGTAGTACGGATACAAATCGCTTTGCCCAACGCTCAGCGCGGCCAGCGGCGCGGGCGGGAGCGTCGCGTAACGCGGCGCGGTTCGTCCGGCGGCCACCGAAGGCAAACGCGGATTGGCGAAGGCTGAAGCCGGCTGGCCGCCTTGTTCAATCGAGGCGACCTCGGCCTTGGCTTTGGCAAAACGATCTCGTTCTTCCTGTTGCGCGGCGTCCAGCGTTGAGTTCTGAAAACTCACCCAGGATGAGCCGTTATACACGCCGTATCCAATCAGCAGGGCGAACAACGGCGCGATGATCCATAACGTGCGGTCAGCAACCAGCGACCGCCATTCGTGTTTCATGATTCGTGTCAGCATAGTTCATCTCAACAAAACGACTAATCCACGCGCATTCTGGCTGTTGTCACTGCGGCAAGAGTCAGTGCCGCAACGCACCACAATGTCAGCAGCGCCAAACTGACGGTTTGTTTGCTCAGCGCCCACCAAGCCGAAGGCGCGTCGTAACGAAAATCTTCTACCGTTTGCCACAACGCGGGTTTGGACAGATAACTGAAATCTTCTTTTCCGGCATTGAAGGTAATGTCGTCGTTCATTTTTTTGACCAGGAAACGACGATAACTTTCCGCCGCAGCGGCAAAATCTCTG
>JAEUQO010000398.1 GCA_016789605.1 Acidobacteriota bacterium | reverse complement strand
CGACGTTGATCCAGCACGGCGAATTCGACCGGCGCGTGCCGATTCCGAACGCGTACGAATTGCGGCAAGGCCTGGAAGATCGCGGCGTGCCGGTGGAGATGATCGTGTACAAAGGCTTCGGTCACGGCATCACCAAACCCAAGGAAATGCGCGCCGTGATGCTGCACAACCTGGGCTGGTTCAATCATTACATCTTTGGCGAAGCCAAGCCGGATTTCGCCAAGCCGGAATTGCCCAAGAAGGACGAAGCCCCCAAAGCGGCAAGCAACTAACTCAGGTTCAGATTGCTTTCTCTGAAAATTCGGCAGGGTTCACCAACGCAACCGGTTGACCGCAGCAGGCGGCACCCGCTGCTCTCTGGCGCCAATCCTGCCGGGTTTTCTTTTGACTCAGGGCGAACATGAAACTCAGCGTGATTGTTCCCTGCTTCAATGAAGAAGACTGCCTGCCGCTGTTGCTGGCGCGCGCCGCAACAGTTCTGTGCGAAGCGTTCGACAGCGATGCCGAGCTCATCGCAATTGATGATGGCTCTGCGGATCGCACCTGGCCGGTCTTGCAACAACTCGCGCAGCAATATTCCTTCCTGGTTACACAACGACACACACACAATCGAGGCTTGGCCGAAGCCTGGCAAACCGGTGCGCTGGTTGCGCAAGGCGAACTCGTCTGCACGCTTGATGCCGATTTGCAGTACCGCCCCGAAGAAATCTACAGGCTGTATCGCACCTTGACCGATACCAAGGTAGATATCGTGCAAGGCGCCAGAATCCGCGTCGGCCAATCATCAGATGCGCGCCGGTTGCTCTCCAGGGGGTTGAACATCCTGCTTAACAATGCGTTTGGGATGTCGCTGGAGGATAACAAATCCGGTTTTCTGCTTTGCCGCCGCGACGTGTTTTTAACGTTGCTCAACGAACGTCGGGCATTTCGACACTTTCAGGCGATGATCATGGTCGCGGCTCATCAGCTTGGCTTCTCGTCTTGTTCAGTGCCGACACCGTTTGATGGGCGTGCTGCCGGGCAATCGTTTCTGGGGCAAATTCCCTTTCGCGTGACAGCCGAAGTCATGGCCGATGTGCTTCGCGGTGTCAGGCGTTACCGCTTTGCCAAAAAATGACCGAAGAGCAACACAGCGCACTGGCGGCCCGCACATTGTCCCTTGAGGAACCGCGTTGGCGGCAATTCAGAGCCGCGTTTGCGCACCGTTGTCCGCTGGGCACAGAGAGTTTTGCGCAGCGTGTGCGCGTGCTAACAGAGCTATGGCAAACTTTTTCGCCGCACGCGTCGCCGTTGGAAAAGATTTCGCCGGAATCAGATTGCCCGGTTTGTGACGCCACGGTTCAGCCGATCGCCGCACGGCGCAAACACAACCAGGCGCCGCTCATTTACGGAGCCTGTCGCGGATGCGGACTTGGCGTATTGTTGCAAGGTGGCATAGCGGGAACGATTTACCAGCAGGCGAGTTATTACCAACATCGGGATGCTGGAAACGCCGGATACGAACGTTATCTGGCAGAACGCGCTTATCGCGAAGCCAAAGGCCGCCGCTTGCTGCAATGGATGGTGAACCACGCGCAGCGCAAACTGACAACGTTGCTGGAAATCGGCAGCGGATTTGGTTTCACACGCGCAGCGGCTGAACAGTTGGGGATGGTCACCGCAGGCGTTGACGTAAACCCATTCGCCGCGCGGATGGCCGCGGCGATTTACGGGCAAATGACGTTCACCGGCACATTGGCCGACGCCAGCGCCGCAACCGCCATTGAACCGCATCATTGGGATGCCATGCTGTATTTGTTCGTGCTCGAGCATCTGCCAACCCCACAAGAGGAATTGTTCCTGGCGGCGCAAATGCTTGCGCCGGGCGGCGTGCTGGCCCTGGTGGTTCCAAACATGCAAGCGCTGGAACGAGAGATTTTTGGCGCGTCGTATCGTTCGTTTCGGCACGACCATCTGTGGCTGTTTTCCGTTCCCAGCTTGCAATTGCTATTGGAACGGGCCGGGCTAACACTCATCGCGGCAGCAAGCGAATGCAATATTCGCTTGCTCAGCGGTTTCCTGACCGAGCAGGAATTAAACCAGCTTGAGCTGGATTGTCGCGCAGCAGATTTGCTCGTCCTTGCTGAAAGGAAGTCCTCGTGAAGTTCCCCTTTGTCGTCATTCCGGAACTGACTGACCGCCAGCTCTGGCGGTATCACAACCACATCAATTCTGACGCAAGTGGCTGGCACCGGCGCTGGACGGAATCCATCTGGCGTCGTCATCAGCATCCTTCCAACGCGCGGCTATCAGGCTGGCTTTCACCGGCAGATCAGAAACGCCGTATTCTGCACTTTTATGACGAATACGGCGTTGCAGACCGCGCGTTCGTCTTGCGCAATGCGTATCTGTGGATGCACGTCAGCTTGCCGGAAGAACACATTGACGAATACGAAGCGGTCATTCGCACGGGGCTGAGCGAAGGAAACTGGCAAGCCGATGGCACAGAAACTGCGCGCGGGTTGCGGCAAGAACGATTTCGTTTAGGCGATCTGACCTTGCGACTGGCACGCTGCCAGCATCATCCCGAAGACGAAAAACGCGGTCGCCGACAACCGCCGGGTTATCACAATCTGGAGTTGTGGTTGATGACGAACGATTACCACCTGCCTGACGGTTGGGACGAACGCCCGTGGAAAGTCTTTTTTGAAGTCGGTTTGCGAAAGGCATTGACGCGCGGAACGCCAACCATCATCACACCGGAACAGATTGCCGATCACTTACCCGCGCAACTCGAACTCGGTTGCGGCCCGTCCATCGCCGCTGGCATTCCTCATCTTTCCAGCCTGCATCGCATTTATGGCGTTTCGTTGCTGGATTACGGATTCATCTTTCGCGCGGCGCAGGATGGCTTGCTGTCAGTCGTGCGCTCGCCCGAAACCAAATACGCCGAAATGACAGGCATTTATCGCGCCTGCGCCCTGGCTGAAGGGACGCCGTTTTACGAGGTGATAGATGATTTGATGAAACGCGAATTGTTGGTCGGCAAAATCATCACGAATAACTTCGACTGTTTGTGCGCGGATCGCGGGCTGCCCGAAATTTCACTGCGCCGCTATGATTGGGGGCCTTATTATCCGCACGTTCAGTATGATCCGCGTGCCAGATCGCTACTGGTCGTCGGCGTTCACGCTGACCGCCGCCTGATACAGATGCGCGCGCGCCAGCAAAACCTGCGGGTTGTTTTTGTTGACCCCGAACGATATGTCGCGCCTGATGGCCGTGTCATTTCGTATCCGGTAGAAGCGCCGCAAACAGAAGATTTCTTTGTGCGTGCAACCGCAGAAGAAGCCTTGCCCCGGCTGCACCGGGCGTTAGAGAAATACACACAACCTCAATAAGACGCTGAATTTCCCCAAACTTTTCCGGCGTTGCCAATCGGCAGCGCACCCAACACAGGAGCCGCTTTCAAGATGATTCGCTTTCTCACTATTGCTACGCTGTCGTTTGCTCTTGCGCTGTTTCTTTCGACAAGTCGCGTTCAGCCCGCCGTCACGGGCGAACAAACACCCGCCGCCGCACAGCGCACCGTGCAAACGCTGCGCATACAGGTGCTTTCGACCATGCTTTCCGGCAACCCGGAACGCGGCATTGGCGAATGGGGCTTTGCCGCCATTGTCGAAGTGGACGGCCAGCGCATCTTGTTTGACACCGGCGCGCGTCCTGACACGGTACTCAAAAACGCCAAAGAGTTGGGCGTGGATTTGAGCAATGTGAAAGATGTGATTCTCAGCCATAACCATTCTGACCACACGAATGGGTTGCTGACCTTGCGCCGCGAATTTGCCAAGACGAATCCGACGGCGCTCGCGCGCGCGCACGTCGGCAAAGGCATTTTCTGGAACCGCCCAACCGGCAATAGCGATTCCAACGTGATGGTGAAATACAAATCGGAATATGAAGCCACGGGCGGGTCATTCATCGAATACAACGAACCGAAAGAAATTTTGCCGGGTGTATGGTTGACCGGCCCGGTGCCGCGCGTTCACGCCGAACGCAATTGGAGTGGCGTAGGTCGTATGAAATCGCCCGCTGGCCTGATCGAAGACAACCTGCCGGAAGACATGTCGCTGGTGGCGGTGACGGCCAAAGGCTTGGTGTTGCTGTCTGGTTGCGGTCACTCAGGCATCATCAATACGCTGGAACACGCGCGCAAAACCATCAAACCTGCGCCGGTTTACGCCGCGTTGGGTGGTTTTCACCTGCTCAGCCTCGATGACGAAAAGCTGAGCTGGACGGCAGGAAAACTGAAAGAGTTTGGCTTGCAACAATTCCTGGGCGCGCATTGCACCGGCATCGAAGCCGTTTACCGCATTCGCCAGCAAGTCGGTCTGGCACGCAACAACTGCGTCGTCGGCGCAGTCGGCGCGTCGTTTACGCTCGATAAAGGAATTGACGCGCTCTCGCTCGCACGCTAATGAGCAAAGGAACCCCATGAAAAAGCTGCTCTTTCTCTTCCTGCTTGTGACGCTGACCGCCAACGTCTTTGCCCAGAACAAAGGCATCCTGCTGGAAGACCTAACCTGGCAAGAAGCCGAAAAAGTCTTGCAGCCGGATACGGTCGTGGTGCTTGCACTTGGCGCAGCCGCCAAGGAACACGGTCCGCACCTGAAGCTGAAAAATGATTGGACGATGGCGGAATATTACAAACAACGCGTGTTGAAATCGGCGCAGGTCGTCATCGCCCCCACCATCAATTACCACTTCTATCCGGCGTTTGTGGAATATCCCGGCTCGACATCATTACGGCTGGAAACAGCGCGCGACCTGACCGTTGATATTTGTCGCAGCCTGGCGCGGTTCGGTCCGCGCCGGTTTTACCTGATCAACACCGGCGTTTCGACCTTGCGCGCCTTAAAACCTGCGGCTGAAATGCTGGCCAAAGATGGCATCCTGCTGCGTTACCTGGACATCACCAAAGACATTGACGAATTCGTCAAGCCGATTGAAAAACAACCGGGCGGCACACACGCAGACGAAATCGAAACCTCAGAGATGCTCTATATCGCGCCCGCTTCGGTGAATATGAAAAAAGCCGTCAAGGATTACACACCGCGCCCCAGCACGAGCACGCGGTTGACACGTGATCCGCAAGCGGCGGCGCGCGGCGAAGGCACCTATTCACCAAGCGGCACCTGGGGGGATGCCACACTGGCGACGCGCGAAAAAGGCCGCATCATCACCGAAGGCACAGTTGCTACAATCTTCAGACAGATTGAAAGCCTGCGGCAAACGCCGCCACCCAGCCCAGAAAAGAAGTAATGTGCCGTGCGGCGCATTTCGTTGAAATCACCGAAACGTTCGTTTACGCTGCGCTCATTCGCACTACCAAATCCAGTACAAAATTCAGGAGCACCATAGCTATGACGACCATGATGAACACGCCATTGACGATGTCCGTCTTGATGGATCGCGGCCCGGCGCTTGCGCCCGACAACGAAATCGTCTCGAAGATGCGCGACAAAACACACCGCTACACGTACGCCGACATGGGCAAACGCGCCCGCCAGCTCGCAAACGCGTTGACCAAACTCGGCGTGAAACAGGGTGATCGCGTTGCGACATTGGCTTGGAACGGATATCGCCACCTGGAAATTTATTACGCCGTGCCATGTATGGGCGCAGTGCTGCACACGCTGAACCTGCGACTTTCGACCACCGACCTGGAATACATCGTCAACCACGCCGAGGATTTGGTTGTGTGCGTGGATGATGATTTGTTGCCCTTGCTGGAAAAGCTGGCCGGGAAAATCCCCACCGTCAAACACATCATCGTGATGAACAACACGGGAAACCAGCCGTCTGCCGCGTTGGCCAGTTCCGCCGCCATTCACGATTACGAAGAACTGATCGCAGGCGAACCGACCGCGTTCACCTGGCCGGAAATTGACGAAAATGCGCCGATGGGTTTGTGTTACACCAGCGGCACCACCGGCCATCCCAAAGGCGTGATGTATACGCACCGGTCAAATTACATTCACACGATCACGGGCGGTTTGCCGGACCTGCTCGGTCTAAAACGCGATGACGTTGTGATGGCTGTGGTACCGATGTTCCACGCCAACGCCTGGGGCTTGCCATATATCGCGGTGATGCTCGGTCTGAAACAGGTCTTTCCCGGCCCGACCATGGATGGCCCGTCGGTCTGTCAGTTGATTCAGGACGAGAAAGTCACCTTTACGGGCGGCGTGCCGACCATCTGGATGGGCGTCATCAACGAATTGTCACAGAACCGCAGCAAATACGATTTGTCGAGTTTGAAATCCATGATCTGTGGCGGGTCAGCGCCGCCGCGCGCAATGATTGACTGGTTTGAAAGCAACCTGGGCATCGAATTCATTCAAGCCTGGGGGATGACCGAAACGTCGCCGCTCGGCACGGTCTGCCGTCTGAAACCCAACATGAAATCGTGGCCGCGCGAAAAACAGCTCGACGTCAAACAGCGCGCAGGCATTTACGCGCCCGGCTTACAAATTCGCATCGCTGATGACGCCGGTAACGAAGTCGCGCACGACGGCACGGCAATGGGCCGCTTGCTGATTCGTGGCCCCTGGATCGCCTCGACCTATTTCAAACAAGACCCAACGCCGGACAAATTCCCCGACGGCTGGCTGGATACGGGCGACGTCGCCACGATCGACAGCGAAGGTTACATGGCCATCGCTGACCGTTCGAAAGACCTGGTCAAGAGCGGCGGCGAGTGGATTTCGTCGGTGGATTTGGAAAACGCGATTATGGCCATCCCCGGCGTCGCCGAAGCCGCCGTCATCGCCGTCACGCATCCGAAATGGGACGAACGCCCGCTGGCTTGCGTCGTCAAAAAGCCCGGCGTCGAATTGACCAAGGAACAGATTTACGAACATTTGCTCAAGAGCTTTGCCAAATGGTGGATGCCCGACGAGATTTTGTTCATCGAAACCGTGCCGAAAACCAGCGTCGGCAAATTTGACAAGAAAGTCCTGCGCGAACAGTTCAAAGACTTTCAGTTGTCGTCCAACTAGCAATCCCGCTTGCCACGATGCGCCGCGAATAGTGAGTTCGCGGCGCATCACCAAAGCAATCGTGCGTTGCCCCGCTCACGCGCAACCCAATCAGCCATCACCATGATATTCCTCGAAAACCTCAAGCTGTTTTTCAAACTTTATGTGCGCCCATTGGCCGCCTTCAGCGATTTGATTGACCAGGGAAACTGGTTGCTCGCGGCGCTGTTTTGCACCGGGACGGCAGTGCTTTTCACATTCACGGTGACAGAGCGAATTTATCAGGGCTATGAAGCTGCGCCCATTCCCGCAGCCGAACAACGCGTGCCGCCCGATATCGCCCAACAAGCCGAAACCGATCCGGAAGTCGCCGAATTGCTGGAATCCATGATGCCGCGCACCCAACGCTTGCCGCTGCCGCTGGTCGGAGACTGGGGTTGGCGACTGGTGTCGTTCAACGCGCGCAGCATGCTGTCCATCGCGCTTTCGCTGGCGGCGCTTTACGTGCCGGGGCTGATTCTGGCGCTGGTGCTGATCACTCGCACCAGCAGTTTCAGCATCGCGTTTCGACGCGATTATGGATCGTTGCTGGTTGGCGCCTTGATGGCCTGGGCGGCGTCTCACCTGCCGTTTGCGCTGGCGGGCCGGGCACTGGGCGCGCAACTGCCCCCCGACGGCGCCTTGCTCTTATGGTTGCTTTCCAGTTTGTATTTTGGCCTGCTGATGATGTGTGCGCTGCGCACAATGTGCGGCGCGAGCTGGACCAATGCGCTGCTGGCTGTCGGCGTTGCCTGGATCGCCTTGCGCTTTGATTCCTGGCTCTATTCCATCGCCACGTTCTCACCGTTTTTCACCCTCATCTGGCTGGCCCCGTTATTGCTGGGCGCGCTGTATGGCGTGCGCGCCGCGCATCTGCAACGGCAAAGTTTTCGTCGCTATCTGGAATCCTGCACCATCAATGAACGTGACGCCGAAGCCCATTACCAACTGGGGCTGATTTACCAACAGCGGCGACAATACAAACAGGCCGCCGCCCGCTTCAAACGCGCCGTCGAAGTTGATCCTAAAGAACCGGATGCGAATTTCGAGCTGGGTCGGCTGGCGCGGCAGGAAAGCCGCTTGCAGGAAGCAATCAATCATTTCAGCGTGGTCGTCGCTCACGATGACAAATTCCGCCAAAGCGAAATCTGGCGCGAAATCGGCGCGACGTATCTGGCCGCGGGCATGCTCGCCGAAGCACAACAGGCCCTGAGCAAATACTTTGATCGTCGTCCGTACGATCCCGAAGGGCTATACCATTACGCTGAAACCTTGCGCCAACTGGGCGACAGTGCGCTCGCCCAGAGCCTGTATCGCCAGTGCATCGAAGCCGTCAAAACCATGCCCTATTACCGACGCAATGAAGTCAACCAATGGCGCAAACTGGCCGAAAGCAAATTGTCGTGAGCAATGCCAGCGGCTTGCGCGATGACATAGCCTAACGGTACCCTGCGCCCTCTTTCTGTGCCTTCGCGTCTGGCAACACGCCACGCACAATATGGCAGCAATCTTTCGAACTGATCCGAGGTAACGATTGTCATGGCGAAACGCAAAGCAACGGCTCCGGCAACAGCCTCTGCCGGTGATTCCCCTCTTGCTCCTGAACCGGCAACACCCAACCCCACAACCAAACTCTGGTTGTGGATTGCGGCAGCGGTGATCGCGGCACTGTTCATTGTCATCTATGCCATGCGGCTCGACCGCGTGGTGGGAATGTTCCAGGACGATGCCTGGTACGTCCTGCTGGCCAAAGCGCTGGCCACGGGCCAAGGCTACACATTGGTCAATTCGCCCACGTCGGGCATATTGCCGCTTTATCCGCCTGCGTTTCCCTTCTTGCTGTCGCTGGTCTATCGCCTCGCGCCGCAATTTCCTGAAAACCTCTGGTTGCTGAAATCGGTTTCGATTGTCGCAATGTTTGTGACCGGGGTAGTGGCGTTTGTCTATTGCACACGCTACCGGGAAATGCCCAAAGCCGTCGCCCTGGCCATTGCCGCAGGCATCGTGTTGCATCCTGGCTTGGCGTTTATGGCAACGGGTTCGGTGATGTCTGAATGCGCCTTTACGCTGGCGCAAATGGTCGCCATTCTCGCCGTCGAACGTTGTGCGGCGGCGCGCGATGACAATCGTTTCTGGTTGTATGCCTTACTTGCAGCAGCGGCCACGTCGTGGGCGTTTTTGACGCGCTCGATGGCGGCGGGTCTGATCCTGGCGGCGTTGCTTTATCTAGCCAAAGAACGGCTTTTCAAACACGCAGCCGTTTTCGCTTTAGGTGTTGTGCTTTTTGCTGGTTCATGGACTCTTTACGCCCGTTCGCATATACCGACACAACAGCAAAAGAATGAAGTGAATAGTTACATTGTCATGACTTACTCCGAAGCATTTTGGCAACGCGTGGCTGGCAATAGGGCAAGCGGTATTGTCACGCTCGGCGATTTGCCCGCGCGGTTCTGGAGCAATTTCAGCAGCATCGTCGGCAGCGATACGGGCGGCGTCGTGCTGCCGTCGTTCTTTCCGGCGTTGAATCAGGGCCTGGCTGAACGAGGCAATGACACGCAATGGGTGGTTTCGCTTCTGGCGTTTGCGCTGATCGTCACGGGCTTTGTCGTCGCAGCACGCCAGAAACTGACCTATGCCGAATTCGCGTTG
>JAEUQO010000388.1 GCA_016789605.1 Acidobacteriota bacterium | reverse complement strand
CCTCAATTTGCCGCGCGATTTGTGGTGACGTTTGTCGTAACATCGAGCCTCGCTCCTCCTGAGTCAAAAATGTAGTGGTAGAAATTCTCTGCGGAAATCCCGCTTCATCGCAGACCAACCTGGGCCAGATTCAGCCGCTCCAGATTCAACGGAACACAAGCAAAAACGACGCCCCGTCCTGACCCGGCGTCAACTGACACCGTCTGTCCGGCCTGCGCGCGCGCTGCTGCCTGGTATGACGTGCTGCTAGAATTTGTTGTGCGATGAACGTGATTCGACTGGTATTTACTGCAATTAGAAGACCATAGCCGCGAATCTTAGCCAATCCGTCAAACTGTCAGAGAATCACGCTATTTTTCTACGAACCGGAAAGATTTACGCGTTGTACGACAGACAAAAACGTCTTTCGTCGTTCTTCTCGCGACAATTCCGTCGGACAAGTAAGAGAAACTATCTGCGATCAACGAAATAGCGTTGGCAGACAGGCTTGCCGCCAAGGGAACGAAAGCGCTCTGATCAGATGCTCTGGCTATGTACTCACCTACTTGAGTAAGCCACGGGTTGAGCCGTGGCAGTTTCATCCGCTGTAATCAGTAATGAGCAGGACAACGACTTAAAGGAAGTTACAAAAAAGCGTATCAATTGCTGAAGAGACCGCAAAATCGTAGCACCGTAGACATAGTCCTACAATCTTGTCTTCAGCCCTGCCACCGCGATAAGAGCCACAAACGAAGAAAAAAACCGCTGGCCAGGCGGCCATTTCAAATCAGCGCAAGCGTTTCCAAAAACCGGACAAACGCCAAACGGAGTTTTCTAGGATTGCGGAATCTTGTCAGGAATAAAGGAATCCAAGCGGACGAAAAGTCAGGCTGTGGAAACAAGGCCCAAGAAAAATGCCGCCCGGTGTTGACGGCAAAGCCAGACATCACCGGACGGCAAAGGAGAACGAATCAGGAGGTATGATTCTATTGGGCGGCGGCAGCATACTCCGCCGGACTCTCTTCCACTTTTTTGGCGCAATCATCGCAGCAAACCGTGATCTCTTTGCCGCCGACCCTGACCTTGATTCCGCCGTCATTGATATCCCAATCGCAAACCGGGCATTTTGTCGTGTTCATATGGTTTCCTTTCATCTGTTACATGGAGTTGTTACTTCCCTGCACTCCTCACAAAAGCACAGGCGTTTTCGATGAACGGAAGGTACCAAGGTGGGGAAAATCAGACTTCCAGATTCTTGCTCATTTCGCGCAAGCTGTGACGGCTGATGTCACGGCGCACTTCAGAGGGCGTACGGCCAAATTCGCGACGAAACGAATCGGTGAAATGGCTGTGGCTGGAAAATCCGAGTTCGAGGGCGAGCGCGGTCAAATCATCTGCGCCATCCGCCAGACGTTCCAGCGACGCGCGCAACCGCAAACAGGTCAAATACCGATGCACTGGCGTTCCCGTTTGCTGTTGAAAGATGCGCGCCAGATGAAACGGCGAAGCTCCGGCGGCACGCGCGACATCATCCAGCGCAAGCGAATCGCTGAGGTGACCAGCCAAAAAGTTCTTGGCGGCTTCGACCCGGTCGGCGTGTTCGGCGGCTGTGCCATTGCGCCGGGGCGTTTTCTTTCCCGCCAAACCGTGGCGCGTAAACGCCGCGTCGAGCACATCGGCGATCAATTGCAACGCCGTCACGTCCGCCCACAGCGGCTCTAACTGCATAGCGCCGTGCGAATCAGCGACGGCTTCCAACCGCATCACCAATTCTCTGTGCCGCCAAAACAACTCTCCGGCACAAGGTCCGGTCACGAACGAAAATGGACGTTCGGGATGATCGTCAATCGTGGGATCGAGTTCGCGCACGATGTCGGTCAAAACGCGCGGCGTCGGAGCCAGAATTGTGCCGCGGTCTCCGCACGCGACCGGATGACTGACGCGATAGGTCGAATGCAACGAGAAAAACACCGCCTGATTCACATCAGCGGTCACACTGCGTTTGCCAAAGTGTTTGCAAAACGCACCGTGACGCATCAGCACAATCTGATTGGCGTCGGATTGCTCTTCGCCGCCCGGCCCGCCCTGATTGATGCGACAAGTGTAATCGCGCACACCGACCAGCGGGCTTTCATACAGCGAACGAAACGTCAGCGGGTTTTCGTGTGGAAGTGCCATCGCCAGCATGGTACGAGATTCTCCCCCGGCAACGCTACCGAGAAAGAGGAAAAGAGTTCTCGCAACAATAGACACCACACGCGAAGCGCGGTAAAACCCAAATACCAAAGTTGACAGTTCTGCAAATTCATTCCGCAAGGAGCATAGACCTGTGAAAATCGGTTTGGCTGTCTTCACTCTGATTGCCGCGTTGAGTTGGAGCGCGCTCGGACAACAAGTGGATTTCGATCTGCTTATTCGCAATGGTCGCGTCGTTGACGGAACAGGCAATCCGTCTTATCTGGCCGATGTCGGCATTCGCGACGGAAGGATTGCGGCCATTGGGCGGCTGGCAGAGCGCAAGGCCACGCGCACGATTGACGCGGCAGGTTTGGTCGTCGCGCCCGGTTTCATAGATATCCACAACCATTCCGACGACACGATTCTGGAAGACGGCAACGCCGAAAGCATGGTGCGCCAAGGCGTGACGACAATGATCTTTGGCGAAGGCGGTTCTGCCGCGCCTTCCGACAAATGGAAAGACTTTGCCAGTTATTACGCCGAACTGTTGCGGCGTGGCATTTCGACCAACATCGGTTCGTACATTGGATCCAGCACGGTTTGGACAACCGTTCACGGCAGCAAGGCGGGTCCCGCTACGGCGGAAGAGCTTAACCGCATGCGTGCCGTTGTGCGCACGGCTATGGAGCAAGGCGCGCTGGGCGTTGCCAGCAGTTTGAGCGGCCCGCCCGGCGTTTGGATTGATACCGACACGCTGGTCGCCATGTGCGAAGTCGCTGGCCAATACGGCGGCACTTACTCCACGCACATGCGCACCGAAGGCGATGGCGTTTTCAAATCTGTCGCCGAAGCGTTGGAAATTGGCCGCCGCGCCAAGCTACCCGTAGACATCATTCACCTGAAAATTGCCGAGCATAAGCTGTGGGGCAAGATGCCGGACTTGGTCGCGCTGATCGCCAACGCCCGCGCGCAAGGTCAACTGGTCGAAGCCAACGTCTATCCATATCGCGCCGGGCAAAACAATCTTTCCAGCATCATTCCGCCCTGGGCGCACGAAGGCGGTAGCAAAGCCATGATCGCGCGGCTGAAAGACGCGTCCTTGCGACCTCGGCTGGAAAAAGAAATCCTGAACGGCATTCCCGGTTCTGACTGGTACAACCATTACACGGCTACGGGCGGCTGGGACGGGATGTTGCTGGTGACGTTTCGCAATCCAAAGTACAAACAGTTTCAAGGCAAACGCATGAGCGAAGTCATCCAGGCGATTGGCAAACCGCCACTCGACGTGCTGTTTGAACTGCTGGCCGAAAACGAAGGCTCCGTGCCGACGGTTTACTTCCACCACGCCGAAGAAGACATGCGCTACGCCTTGAAACAGTCCTTTGTGTCTGTCGGCTCAGACGGCACAGCGGTCAAAACCGAAGGCCCGCTTGCCGCAGGCCATCCGCATCCCCGCTATTATGGAACGTTCCCGCGCGTGCTGGGCCGGTACGTCCGCGAAGAGAAATTGCTTTCGCTGGAAGAAGCCGTCCGCAAAATGACTTCGGCCAACGCCGCCAAGATTCGCATCTACGACCGAGGTTTGCTGCGGCCCGGACAATGGGCGGACGTAACCATCTTCAACCCCGAAACCGTCATTGATCACGCCACGTTCGAGAAACCGCATCAATACGCGACGGGCGTTGAATTCGTCATCGTCAACGGCAAGCTGGTCTTGGAACGCGGCACACACAGCAATGCGCGACCGGGCGCAATTTTGTACGGCCAAGGACGGAAGTAACACAATTGGTTCAGAGTTCACGCTTCAGCGTGTCCGAATCTGTGAAAACACGCTGAAGCGTGAACTCTGAACAACCTCTTCGATAGCTGACAACACAAACAATCAGAGGGGAAACATGTCTGGCAAAAGCAAAAGGAAAATAACGAAAGCCCTGCCTTTTCTGCTCATTGCTGTCCTTATTATTTGGGCGCAGGAAAGCCCCTCTCCAGCACAAGAAGTCAGCTTCTCGCGTACGCTCTACCCAGTTTTAGAAAAGGCCGCCTGCCGCGCTTGCCACACCTCGGACGGCGTCGCGTCTGTCACGCGGCTGCTTTTCCCGGAAGAAAATGCAACCGCTGAACAGGTCGAAGCCTTTGGCCTTTCATTGGTTGCGCTGGTGAATCGCGACAAGCCCGAAGAATCCCTGCTGCTGAAAAAGCCGACCAACCGCACGCCGCACGCGGGCGGCGAACGCATCAAGCAAGGCAGCGCCGATGAAACTGCACTGAAAGCCTGGGTTTTGCGGCTGGCAAAACTCACCAGCGCTGAGCTTGCCCGTGCGCTCAAACTCCGCGAAGAAAGCGCCGACATCGGCAAACGTCCGACCGTGGCGCTGCGCCGCCTGACGCACAGCCAGTACAACAACACGATCCGCGATTTACTCGGCGACCAAAGTGCGCCCGCCAATCAATTCCCGCCCGAAGATTTCGTCAACGGATTCAAAAACCAATATCAGGCGCAGAACCTGTCGCCGCTGCTGGTCGAAGCCTACAGCGCGGCGGCAGAGCGTTTGGCGCGCAATACGTTTCAAGGCGGCGATAGGCGCGGACTCATTCCTTGCAAACCTTCGGCGACGTGTCGCGCGCGTTTTGTGCGCGAATTCGGGTTGAAAGCGTTTCGGCGTCCGCTGGAACCGGACGAACAGAAACGCTACGAAGAACTGTTCCGCAGCGAAACGGATTTTTACAAAGGCGCGCAGCTTGCCGTTGAAGCCATGCTGCAATCGCCGCACTTTCTGTTCCGGCTGGAAGAAACCGCCAATCCGAACTGGAAGCCGTATGTAACGGCGACGCGCTTGTCGTATGCGCTGTGGGACAGTTTGCCGGATGCCGCCTTGTTTGAAAGCGCCGCGCGCGGCGAGTTGGTTTCGGCAACGAGCGTGGAAAAAGCCGCGCGGCGCATGCTCGATGATCCGCGCGCGCGGCAAGCGCTGGATGAATTTGTCGCCGAGTGGCTGCGCTTTGATCGGTTGCTG
>JAEUQO010000359.1 GCA_016789605.1 Acidobacteriota bacterium | reverse complement strand
GAACGCGATCGCCGCGGTCGTGGAGTTCGCATCGCAACCAGGTTGCGTGCCGGCATAGAGAGCCGAGAACGCCACTGCGCCGAGGTTCGCCGCGTGACCGCTCGCCAATTTCACGTATTCATCACCGATCAGGAAGTTGTGGGAGTACGGGCAGCCATTGTTGTCAACCGTCAAGGCAATGATGTAACCCGCAACGCCCGGATCCACGTCCGACGTCAGGAAGGATGCAGTCTGGTTTTCCGTCAAGCAGATGTAGCTGTCGGCGATCGAGCAGCTATTCGCCACGAAGAACAAGTGCACCAAAGCCGGGTTGGACGTGCTGGTGTTGGTGATGTTGATGCGGGTGTTTTCGGAGTTACCCGAGGTCGCACCCGACGTGTAGAAGTTGTAAACGAGCAGTGAACCAGCTTTTTGGTCGCTGGCTTCAGAGGTCGGCGGATAGACGAGTCCGGGATCGGCCGCCAAAGCTGCCGAAGACATCAAAACAAGCGCGAAGAGCGCCAACAAAACGTGTGTAAGTTTGCGTGAGGTTCGCATTGTAGAGTTTCTCCTTGGTATTAACCCAAACTGTTTGTTGGGTTAGTTTTCGGAAAGTTGGCAGTATTGTTCGCTTTACCAGTCGTACAACAAGGAAATCCCTGCCGTTTACAGCAAAGCTTCTACCATCTTTGACGTGATTGTGAGAGTTCAGAATCCCAGTGAATGAAATTTGACAGTTTTCTAAACGGTCACTATTCGAAAACAGTGGTGAAGTTGTTTAGTTGTTGTCAGATTTCTTAACTGAATTGATTACATCGCCTTGGACTTTCGTTAGGATGCTTGCCGGTAGTGAGGAAAGCCCAATGCGGCGCTCTTATAACACGCGGACGACAAACGAGGCAATAGAGATTTTAACCAATTCACCCACCCCCAAGTCTGGGTTTGTACACAAAAGATCGCCTTTACTGCCTGGGCCGCCTGTGGATAATGAGCAGCGCACCATCCTAATTCCGAGGAAAAAAAGAGCACATGAGTAAGCAGTGCGATGTATTGATCATCGGCGGCGGACACAATGGTCTGGTGACAGCAGCCTATCTGGCTCGTACCGGATTACAAGTGACCGTGCTGGAACGCCGTGCGGTTCTCGGTGGCGCTTGTGTTACCGAAGAGCCATGGCCAGGGTATCGTGTTTCTACATTGTCATATTTGTGCAGTTTGTTGCAGCCGCGCATCATCGAAGAGCTTGAGTTGAAGCGCTTTGGTTATCATATCTATCCCAAAGACCCCTCATTTTTTACGGCTTTTCCTGATGGTCGGCACATCTTTTTCTGGCAGGACATGCAAAAGACCGTCGCCGAAATGGCGAAATTTTCGCGGCGCGATGCGGAACTGTATCCGCAGTATGAAGAAGAACTCGCGCAGCTTGCCGAATGGGTTGAATCGTTATTGCTGGAAACGCCCCCCAATGTTGTACGCCGCCACTTGTCAGATTTGCTGACGTTGGGGAAGCTCGGCCTGCGCTCGCTAAAACTGGGAGACGATGGTTTGGTGCGCATGATCAAAATCATGACTCAGAGCGTGCGCGATTTTCTGGACGAGCGGTTTGAGTCAGATGAGATCAAAACGACGCTGGCTACAGACGGGGTCATCGGGACAAACGGCGGTCCTGCGACGCCGGGAACCGCGTATATTCTGCTTCATCATGTGATGGGCGGCGCAGCCGGACCGCGCGGCTTATGGGGATTCATTCGTGGCGGCATGGGCGCAATTAGCGAGGCGCTGGCACAATCAGCGCAAGCCAAAGGGGCAACGATCCGCACCGATGCCGAAGTTGAACAGATTTTGATTAAAGATGGGCGTGCTTATGGCGTTGTGCTCAAGAATGGCGAAGAGCTTCGGGCCAAGGTCGTTGTTTCGAATGCAGACCCGAAGCGTACGTTTCTGAATTTTGTGCCCGCAGAGTATTTGCCCGCAGAGTTTCGCCAATCGTTGCAATCATTTCGCGTCGAAGGCTGTTCGATCAAAATCAATCTGGCGTTGGATGGGCTGCCGAATTTTACGGCTTTTCCCAACCGTTCCGACCACGAGATCAACCTGCCGCATAAGACCACGATGCACGTTTGCCCGACGATGGATTACATAGACCGCGCTTGGGAAGACGCCAAACAAGGAATTCCGTCGCGCAACCCGATGCTCGAATGCACCATCCCGACAGCCTATGACGATAGCATTGCGCCGCCCGGCAAGCACATTATGTGCATCTTCGCTCAGTATGCGCCTTATTCCCTGAAGGATGCCGTCTGGGATCAAACACTGAAAGACAAATTTGCCGACCGCTGTCTGGATGCGCTGGCCGATTATGCGCCGAACATCAAGAATCTGGTTTTGCATCGGCAGGTGATTTCTCCGCTCGATATGGAGCGAGAGTATGGATTGACTGGCGGCAACATCTTTCACGGGGAAATGGATTTAGATCAGTTGTTCTTTTTGCGGCCTACGGCAGGTTGGGCGCAATATCGCACGCCGATACAACAGCTTTACCTTTGTGGATCGGGTACGCATCCGGGCGGCGGCGTGATGGGCGCGCCGGGATACAACGCCGCGCGCGAAATCCTGCGTGATCTGAAGAAATGAAAACCATTCTGCTTTTAACGCTTTCGAACATCTTCATGACGTTTGCCTGGTACGGGCATTTGAAATTCAAGAACACGGCGCTTTGGAAAGCGATTCTGATCAGTTGGCTGATCGCCTTTGTCGAATATTGCTTTCAAGTGCCGGCCAATCGTCTGGGGCACGTGAATTTTTCTGCTGCCCAGTTAAAGATGATGCAGGAAGTCATCACGCTGGTCGTTTTTTGTGTGTTTTCCGTGCTTTATCTCAAAGAAGAATTGAAGTGGAATTATCTGGTTGGCTTTGCTTTGATTTTGGCCGCCGTCTTTTTCGTCTTTCGTGAATGGTAAGGAAACACCGGATTTTCACCAGGAAAATCTGCATCCGAAACGCCCGTCAATTTGTCTATCTTTTCAGGAGTGATCATGGACGCAACCACGATTAGTTTTGTTGTGCTGGCTGTTATTGTGCTGTTGATAGTGGCTCGGCTGGTTTACCGTTTAGTTCTGGGAGAAGCCATCACTGACGCCTTGATTCAGCGTGACAACAAAGCCGCAGCGGTATCGCTGGCCGGATTTTTGCTGGGGGTGATTCAAGTCATCATTCCGGTATTGAGCGCGCCCAGTCATTCATTCTGGGTTGATGTCAGGGGCGTCGCCGCGTATGGCATCGGCGGCATTGTGGCAATGACGATCACCGGTCTGTTGTTCGAACAATACAGCCGCTGGACAGGCTTGCCGCTGCGCGAAGAAATCAAACAGGGAAATCTGGCCGCTGGCATCATTGATGGCGCGATTTATTTTTCCTCCAGCCAGATTGTGGCGGGCGCTTTGACGGGGGACGGCGGGGCCTTGCTGCCGACATCCGTGTTTTGGGCTGCGGGGACGCTGGCCCTGATCGTTCTGACGCATATCTTTCGCATGTTGACCGCATATAACGATGTGGAATTGATCAAGCATCACAACCTTGCCGTAGCCGTAGGCAGTGCCGGTTTGATCGTGGCCATCGGCATGATGGTTGGTTACGGCGTGGCCGGAGATTTCACCGGTTATGCCAGCAGCTTCCGCAGCTTTGGCGCGATGTTGCTGATCGTCTTTGCGCTATATCCCGTGCGCCAGATCATCGTGCAGATGCTGTTGCTCGGCGGCGGCTTCAGTTTGCGCAACGGACGACTGGATCGTGAAATTGCAGAAGACCAAAATGTCGGCGCCGGTGTGCTGGAAGCGATTGGCTATATCGCGACGGCGCTGGTCGTCACGCGTATCGTGTTAGGCTAATTGGCCACGGCGAATGCCATGCGCCAGGTGATTGACGCTGTGCGCGGTGCAACACCGCGCACGCCAAACAGACTGAAGTCCATCCTACGCTCCTCGTTTTTGATTCGGCAAAACCTCGGAGGATTCGACCATGAAACTCGCAAGACGCAAATTCACCCTTTCCTTGCTGAGCGCGTTGTTGGTGTTTTCCAGCACTCTCGCGCCAGCGCAATCCGGTTATCAAAAACCCCCGAAAGCAGTGCTGGACGTGCTCGATGCGCCAGCCAGTCCGCTGGTGTCGCTCAGCCCGATGCGCGACAAAATGATTTTGGCGACGCCCGTACGCTATCCCTCGATTGCTGATTTGGCCGAACCGATGTTGCGGTTGGCCGGTTCGCGTATCAATCCCAAAACCAACGGTCCGCACAATGCGTCGCGCATCGTCAAACTGACGCTCAAAAATGTGGCCGACGGCAAAGAAACGCCGATCACCTTGCCTTCGTACGCCAATCTGGGAATGCCGGACTGGTCGCACGACGGCAAACAGTTCGTCGTGACCAACACGACTGCGAGCGGGATCGAATTGTGGTTAGGAGACCCGGCCACGGGCAAATTGCGCCGTGTGCCCGGCGTGCAACTCAACACGGCTTTTGGCGGCGGATTCCGTGGCGGTGGCGATGCCGTGCAATGGTTGCCCGACGGCAAAACGTTGCTTTGTCAGACGGTTGTGGCCGGACGCGGGCCAGCGCCAGCGCCTCCCACGGTGCCAACCGGACCGAACGTACAGGAAAATTACGGCAAGGCCACGCCTGCCTGGACGTTGCAGGATTTGCTGCGCAACGGCTATGACGAAAAGCTGTATGACTATTACGCGACATCGCAATTGGTGTTGATCAACACCGCGACCAATAAAGTCACGCCCGTTGGCAAACCCGCCATTTTCGGCACGGTAGACCCCGCGCCGGACGGCAATCACTTTTTGGTGGCGACCATTCACCGGCCCTATTCCTATTTGCTGGCCGCTGGTGCGTTCCCGCGTTTGGTCGAAGTTTGGGATCGCAGCGGCAAGAGCGTGTACAAACTGGCTGATTTGCCGCTTGCCGATCAGGTGCCCATCGAAGGCGTACCGACCGGCCCGCGCAATTACGCCTGGCGTCCGACAGAACCTGCAACCCTGGTTTGGGTCGAAGCGCTCGATGGCGGCGATACGAAAAAGAAGGCTTCGCCGCGCGATGCGGTCAAATTGCTCAAAGCGCCTTTCAGCGGTCAACCGACCGATTTGTTCAAGACCGAACATCGTTTTGCCGGACTGAGCTGGGGCGAAAAGAACGGTTTGGTGTTTGTGCGGGATATGGATCGCAATCGTCGCTGGTCGCGTACGTTTGCGCTCAACGCCGACAATCCGGCGCAAGCCGCCCGCTTGATTTGGGATCGTTCGTCGCAAGATCGTTACAACGACCCGGGCCAGCCGGTGATGAAACGTCTGCCCAACGGACAAGCGGTGATTCACCAAAGCGGCGATTACATTTTCCTGAGCGGGCAGGGAGCTTCGCCCAAAGGCGACCGGCCCTTCCTGGATAAATTCAATCTCGCCACGCTCAAAGCCGAACGTCTGTTCCGTTGCGATGATCAAAGCTATGAATCGTTTGTGACGTTGTTGTCAGACGACGGCACGAAGTTCATGACGCGTTACGAGACGAAAACGACGCCGCCCAATTATTTCGCGCGCACTTCCGGCGGCAACGACAAACAGGCGCTGACCAATTTCTCTGACCCGACACCGCAACTGCGCGGCATCAAAAAACAGTTGGTGCGTTACAAACGCAAAGACGGCGTGGATTTGTCCTTCACCTTGTATTTGCCCGCCGATTACAAAGAAGGCACGCGGTTGCCAACCGTCGTTTGGGCTTACCCGCTGGAATTCAGCGACGCCAGCACCGCTGGTCAGGTCAGCGGTTCAGACAATCACTTCACGACCATCGGCGGCATGTCGCATCTGTTTTTTGTGCTGCAAGGATACGCCGTGCTCGATGGCGCGACGATGCCGGTCATCGGCGATCCTGAAACGATGAACAACACCTACATCGAACAGATCGTCGCCAGCGCCGAAGCCGCCATTGATAAAGCGGTTGATCTGGGCGTGACTGACCGTCAGCGCGTCGGCGTCGGCGGACACAGTTACGGCGCATTTATGACGGCCAACCTGCTGGCGCATTGCGATTTGTTCAAAGCCGGAATTGCGCGCAGCGGCGCATATAACCGCACGCTGACGCCGTTTGGTTTCCAAAGCGAGCGGCGCACGTTCTGGGAAGCGCCGGACATGTATTTCAAAGTCTCGCCGTTTATGAACGCGCAAAAACTGAAAGAACCGATC